>CALRTF020000085.1:0-14413 GCA_943370985.1 Paenacidovorax caeni | reverse complement strand
CCGTCGACAAACAGCTTCGCGGCGATATAACCTTCCATGCTCGAGAAGTTGGCCTGCGCGTCCTTGCCGGCGGCCTTGACCGCGTCGACAAACTCGCGCGCGATGGGCCGGGCGGCGTTGTAGGGCGAAGGCATGACTTGCGACACCACCACACCGGCGCCGTCCTTGCCAAGTTCGTCGGCCAGGGCCTGCGTGCCGACAAAGGACACGTTGTAGAAGGTGCCGCCGTAACCGGCCTTGCGCGCCTCGCGGATGAAGGCCGCGCAGGACTTGTAGGCGCTGATCTGCACCACGGCGTCGGGGGCGGCGGCGATCAGGGTCCTGACGGCGGCCGCCACATCCACCGAATTGCGCTCGACGGTGGCCTGGGCCACGGTCTTGAGGTTCTGGGCGCCCAGCGCCAGCGTCACGCCGTCGAGGCCGGCCTTGCCGTAGGCGTCATTCTGGTAGAACACCGCGATTTTTTTCAGGCCCAGGCTGGTCAGCTGCTTGACGATCAAGCCGGTCTCGTCGTTGTACGAGGCGCGCACATGGAAAGCGTATTTGTTGAAGGGCTCACGCAGCGCCATGGCGCCGGTGAAGGGCGCAATGAAGGGCGCCTTGTCCCTGGTGGCCAGCGGCAGCGCCGCCACGCTGGTCGGCGTGCCGATGTAACCGAACAGCGCGAACACATCGTCGGCCAGCAGCTTGCGGGTGTTTTCGGCGCAGCGGTCCGGCTCGTAGCCGTCGTCGAGGTTGCGGATCTCTATCAGCCGCTTGCCGACGCCGCCCTGGGCGTTGACCTGGTCGAAATGGACTTTGGCGCCCTGGTAGAACTGGATGCCGAGCTGCGCGGCCGGGCCGGTGAAAGCGGCCGACTGACCGAGGATGATCTTGCTGTCGGACTGCGCGCGCGCAATGTTGAAACCGGCCACCAGGGCGGCACCGGCGGTGAGGGAGAAGGTTCGGCGATTGATAAGCATGCGGTCCATTTTCGCGGCGCCCCCGCCCTGGAAGCTGACAACCCCTCCGCCGCCGCGCCTGGGTTTAATTAAATTGACTACTATAGTATTAATAAATAAGCATACCAAGGGTTAACCCTTGGTTTTCAGTCAGAAGACTGTCAGGCAGTGTCGCGGCGTCCCAACTATTCGCGCACCCGGCCCTGCGAGTCGATCAGGCTCAGTTCGACCAGCCGCGACGCCACGCGATCGCCGGCGAAATGCACGCGAAAGCCGCCGACGCTGACCTCGTCCAGGCCATCAATCGCCTTGCGCAGTTTGGCGCGTGTCGGGTCTTTGGGGATGCGCCGCAGCGCCTCGGTGAACACGCGTGCGGCGATATAGCCCTCGAGCATGTAGACATTGGGCTTGCCCAGTTTGACGGCGGCCAGGTCCGCCTGGAACTCGCGCACCACCGCCAGCTTGAGGTTGTCGCTGCGCGGCACCACCCGCACCACCACCACCCCGGCGCCGGCGGGGCCCAGCTGCTCGGCCAGCAGGCTTTCGCCGGTGTTGGAGTAGCCGTAGATCGGGCCACGAAAACCCTTGGCACGCAGCTCGAGAACGGCGCCCGCCGCCACCCGCGGATCGCCAATCACCAGCACCGACTCGGGCCCCATCTTCAGCGCCCTGGCCACCTCGGCGATCGGCAGGCGGCCCAGCAGGTTGGCGCCGCCCTGCATGCTGCGCTCCGAGGCGTCCAGCGCGGCCAGCGACTCGCCGTCGGCGGCATGCAGGATCACCAGCTTGCGCGAGCCCAGGGTGTCGGCATGGCGCATGATGGCCACCGCCTCTTCGGAATAACCGGGACGCACCGAGTAGATATTGGGGTAGACCGAGCCGCGAAACTCGTCGGCCGCTGCCATGGGCGCAAACAGCAGCACCTCGCTGTCCTTGATCGCCGGATAGGCCGCCGTGACTTGCGGCGAACCGTAATACCCGAACAGCGACAACACCCCCTGGGCCAGCAACTTTTGTGTGTTGGCCAGCGTGGTGGCGGGATCGCCGCCGTCGTCCAGCGTCAGCAGCTCGATCTTGCGGCCGTTGACGCCGCCGCCGGCGTTGACCCGGTCAAAAAACAGGCGGGCGCCCTTGGCAAAGGAAACGCCCAGGGGCGCCGCCGGCCCGCTCAGGGCCACCGACTGGCCGATCAGCAGGCTGGTTTTGCCGACGCCGTCCTGGGCCAGGCCCGCGCTGCCGGCCAGTGCGAGGCCAGCGGCGACGAGCACAAACCTCCAGCCCTGAAAAAATGTTCTCATAATGTCTCCAGTCCTTGTTGTATGGAGAGCGAAGCCTCCTTTTGAAAAACTATAGTTCTAATCAAAATGAATACCATCGGCATCGGCCCTAGCGTCAGTTTGGTGAAAGCTTCCAGTCAGGTTCGCGGCGCCTGCCCGCACGACTGCCCCGACACCTGTTCGCTGATCACCACGGTGGAGGACGGCGTGGCCGTCAAGGTCCAGGGCAACCCGGACCACCCGCAGACCGCCGGCGTGCTCTGCACCAAGGTCTCGCGTTACACCGAACGCAGCTACCACCCCGAACGCATCCTGCAGCCGCTCAAACGTGTGGGCCGCAAGGGTGAAGGCCGTTTCGAGCCGGTCAGCTGGGACAGTGCGCTGGACGAGATCGCGGCGCGCCTGACCAGCATCGCCGCGCACAACCCCGAGGCGATTGCGCCCTGGAGCTACGCCGGCACCATGGGCCTGGTGCAGGCCGAGGGCATGGCGGCGCGCTTTTTCAACAAGCTCGGTGCCTCGCAGCTCGAGCGCACCATCTGCTCGGCCGCCGGCAGCGAGGCCCTGACCCAGACCCTGGGCGGCAAGGTCGGCATGAAGGTCGAGTTTTTTGCCGAGTCCCGGCTCATCATCATCTGGGGCAGCAATTCGATTGCCAGCAACCTGCATTTCTGGCGCCATGTGCAGGAGGCCAAGCGACAGGGCGCGCGCATCGTGTGTATCGATCCGCGCAAGACCGAAACCGCCGACAAATGCCATGAACACATCGCGCTGCGTCCCGGCACCGACGCCGCGCTGGCACTCGCGCTGATGCACGAGCTGATCGTGCACGACTGGCTGGACCACGACTACATCGAAAAACACACGGTCGGCTGGGAGCAGCTCAAAGCGCGCGCGCTGCTCTGGCCGCCGGCACGCGCCGCCGAAGTCTGCGGTGTGCCCGAGGCGCAGATCACGGCGCTGGCGCGCGACTACGGCACGACAAAGCCCGCAGCGATCCGCCTGAACTACGGCATGCAGCGCGTGCGCGGCGGCGGCAATGCCTCACGCGCCATCGCCTGCCTGCCGGCGCTGACCGGCGCCTGGCGGCACCGCGCCGGCGGCCTGCTGCTGTCGAGCTCCGGCATGTTCCCTATCAACAAGGCGGCGCTGCAGCGCCCCGACCTGCTGGCCGGGCGCTGGCCGCGCACGCTCAACATGATCACCATAGGCGACGACCTGGCGCGCGACAGTTCGCCGGCTTTCGGCCCGAAGATCGAGGCGCTGATCGTCTACAACGCCAACCCGGTGGCCGTCGCCCCGGAATCCGGCAAGGTGGTGCAGGGCTTCGAGCGCGAGGATTTGTTCACCGTGGTGCTCGAGCACTTCCAGACCGACACCGCCGACTACGCCGACTTCATCCTGCCCGCGACCACCCAGCTCGAACACTGGGACATCCACGCGTCTTACGGCCACACCGATGTGTTGCTGAACCGGCCGGCGATCGCGCCGGTGGGCCAGGCGCGGCCCAACAGCGCCATCTTCCGCGCGCTGTCGGCCCGCATGGGTTTCACTGAAGAATGCTTTGCCGACGACGACGAAACCCTGTGCCGCGCGGCTTTCAGCCATCCCGATGGCGACAAGGTGAACTTCGAGGAACTGCTGGACAGGGGTTTTGCCACCTTGCCGATTCCCGATGCGCCGTTTGCCGAGGGTGTGTTTCCCACGCCCTCCGGCAAGTGCGAATTTTTCAGCGCACGGCTGGCGGCCCAGGGCCTGGATGGCCTGCCCGACCACCTGGACAACCACGAGACCGCGGGCAGTTCGGCCGCATTTCCGCTGGCCATGATTTCGCCACCGGCGCGCAACTTCCTCAACTCGACTTTTGTCAACGTCAAAAGCCTGCGTGACATCGAAGGTGAACCGTTGCTCGAAATCCATGCCGACGACGCCGCCGCGCGCGGCATCCCCGACGGCGCGGTGGTGCGTGTCTTCAACCAGCGCGGCAGTTATCGGGTCAAGGCCGAAGTCTCGAAGCGCGCGCGGCCCGGCGTGGTCAACGGCCTCGGTGTCTGGTGGCGCAAGCTCGGGCTGGACGGCACCAACGTGAACCAGCTGACCAGCCAGCAGCTGACCGACCTCGGGCGCGGCCCGGTGTTTTACGACTGCCTCGTGGACGTGCAACTTGACGAGGCAAGTTAACTCCAACAAGCTGTGCGCTTCAAAAAATCCGCCCTCGCCGTCCTCGCCATCGCCGTGCTGGGTATGTCCGGCTGCAGCACCCTGGGGTATTACTGGCAGTCGGTCAGCGGCCACCTCGAACTGATGAATGCGGCGCGGCCGCTGCCCGAATGGTTGCAGGACAGCCAGACGCCGGAAAAACTCAAAACCCGGCTGGCACTGGCCCAGCGCATGCGCAGTTTTGCGGTCAGCGAGCTGCACCTGCCCGACAACGCGAGTTACCAGCGTTATGCCGATTTGCAGCGCAAGGCGGTGGTCTGGAATGTCACGGCCGCGCCGGCGCTGTCGCTCAAGCCCGAGACCTGGTGTTTCCCGGTCGCCGGCTGCGTCGGCTACCGCGGCTACTTCGACGAGCAGGAGGCCCGCGCCGAAGCCGCACGCCTGCAGGCCACCGGCCTGGACGTCCATGTCTACGGCGTGCCCGCCTATTCGACGCTGGGCTGGATGAACTGGGCCGGCGGCGACCCGCTGCTCAGCACCTTTGTGGGCTACCCGGAAGGCGACCTGGCGCGCCTGATTTTTCATGAGCTCGCGCACCAGGTGGTCTACGTGCAGGACGACACGCCGTTCAACGAGTCCTTCGCGACCGCTGTCGAAAGACTGGGTGTGGCGCGCTGGCTCGCCGCCTCGGGCTCGGACAAGGCCCGCACGGACTACGCTGCGCTGGAGCAGCAGCGGCGGCAGTTTCGCGCGCTCACCCAGGCCACGCGCCGCGAGCTGACCGGCATCTATGAATCAAAATTGACTCCAGCCCCCGGCCAGCAAGACAAGTTAGCTATGAAAATGAGAGCAATGGAAAACTTCCGGGCGAAGTACGCCGAGCTCAGGGCATCCTGGGCCGTGCCTGCGGGCAGCATCGGCGGCTACGACCGCTGGGTGGCGCAGGCCAACAACGCCTCCTTCGGCGCGCAGGCGGCCTATGACGACCTGGTGCCCGGTTTCGAAGCGCTGTTTGCGCGCAGCGGCGGCAACTGGCCGGTCTTTTATGATGAGGTCCGGCAACTGGCACGCCAGCCCAGGGCCGAACGCCAGAAGCTGCTGGCGGCGCGCTGAAGACATACACGGAGACACACACATGGCAGACATCCACATCGAACGCAAACACAGCCTGGGCCTGCCCGAGGCGCGCAAGGTCGCCTTCAAATGGGCCGAGATGGCCGAGGAAAAGTTCGACATGGAATGCACCTACGAGGAAGGCGACACCGAAGACCTCGTGAGTTTCACGCGCTCCGGCGTCAGCGGCGAACTCAAGGTCACCGCCGACCTGCTGGCCCTCGACGCCAAACTCGGCTTTCTGCTCGGCGCCTTCAAGGACAGGATCGAAGGCGAGATCGTGAAAAACCTCGACACCCTGCTGGCCAAAAAATCGGCAGCGGTGAAAAAAGCGCCCGCGGCCAAAAAGAAACCCGCCACCCCATGACGGCCGCGGCCCCCACCGGCCCGCTGGCGGGCCTGAAGGTGGTGGAGCTGGGCCAGCTCATTGCCGGACCCTTTGCCGCCAAGACGCTGGCCGACTTCGGCGCTGACGTCATCAAGATCGAAGCGCCGCCAGACCCGAACCGACCGGGCTCGGTCGGGGGCGACCCGCTGCGCCAATGGCGGCTGCTCAAGGACGGCACCTCGGTCTGGTGGCAGGTGCAGTCGCGCAACAAGCGTTCCGTGGCACTCGACCTGCGCCAGCTTGAGGCGCAGGAGATTGTGCGCAAACTCGCTCTTGATGCCGACGTGCTGATCGAGAACTTCCGCCCCGGCGCCATGGAAGGCTGGGGACTCGGGCCCGACGAGCTGCTCCAACTGAACCCGCGCCTCATCATGCTGCGCATCAGCGGCTACGGCCAGACCGGCCCCTACCGCGACCGCCCGGGTTTTGGCGTGGTCGCCGAAGCCATGAGCGGCCTGCGGCATCTGAGCGCCGAACCGGGTCGCGTGCCGGTGCGTGTCGGCGTGAGCATAGGCGACACGCTGGCAGCGCTGCATGGTGTGATCGGCATCCTGATGGCGCTGCAGCACCGCCATGCATCCGGCAAAGGACAGGTCATCGACGTCGCGCTGTACGAAGCCGTCTTCAACTGCATGGAAAGCCTGCTGCCCGAGTACAGCGCTTTCGGCGCCGTGCGCGGCCCGGCCGGCAGCGCCCTGCCCGGCATCGCGCCCAGCAACGCTTACCGCTGCAAGGACGGCGGTTACGCCCTCATTGCGGGCAATGGCGACAGCATCTTCAAACGCCTGATGACGGTGATGAACCGGACGGACTTGGGCAATGACCCCGCGCTGGCCGACAACGCAGGCCGCGTCGCGCGTGTGGAAGAAATCGATAGCGCGATCGGCCAGTGGACCGCCGGCCTGACGGTGAACCAAGTACTGGCCGCACTGGAAGGCGCCGACGTGCCCGCCGGAAAAATTTATACCGTCGCCGACATCGCCGCCGACCCGCATTACGCTGCACGCGGCATGCTGCAAAAAGTGCCAATGGACGACGGCTCCGAACTCGCCGTGCCCGGTTTTGTGCCCAAACTCTCAGTCACGCCCGGCAGCCAGCGGCGTAATGCGCCAGCGCTGGGGCAGGATACGGATGCAGTGCTGGCAGACCTCGGGCTGAGCCCGGAGCAAATTCGTGGACTCCGCGACAAGGGCATCGTGGCTTGAAGATACAAAGCTCTGCGGTTTGCCAATAGCCAAGGCTTCGACTCCCCACTCACTCCCCTAACCCCTCTCTCGCCCCGCTGGGCGAAAGAGGGGGACTGCATTTGGCCGCGTGCGCTGCGCTCGCGTGCAAACATGACGGTCTGTTGGGATTCCCGTGCAGGAAGCGCTTTGCGCTTCCTGCTCTCCGGAGTTGAGTCCTGTATTGGTACGGCTTTCTGCCTTTCTCTCCCCCACCCGTCGGGCTGGGCCGAGGAGCGCAGCCGAAAACGGATCAGGGCGAGCGATTCTGAGCGAAGCGAGTCGAGCTCGACCCCGTTTTCGGCGAGCACCGCAGGTTGCCCGCAGCGCAGCGGAGGGACCCAGACCATCGGGTCGCCTTCTCTTTGCTTACTTTCTCTTGGCGAAGCAAGAGAAAGTGAGTCGCCCGCCGGGGCGAGACCCGGCTTGATCGAAGCACTGCCAACGCTCAGGCTGGCGAAGGATTAGATCCCGTATCCAGTCGGGCTGCCGGAACCGCAGAAGCTTCAGCTCAGCACCACACTGCTCAAGCGTCGCCGATAAGTCGCGACCACAGGATCATCCGGTGGAATCTGGCCATCGGCGACCTTGACCCTGGGGGGCTCGATGATCTCGAGGATGGAGACAAAGGTCTTGCGGGCCAGTTCCTCGTTCCAGGACTTGTCGCGCATCAGGATTTCCAGCAACTCGTCCATCGCCGGCACCCAGCGCTGCTGGCTCATGTGGAGCTGCGCGAGCGCATACCGCGCCTCGAAATCCCGCTTGCTGGCCGCAATTTTTGCATCCAATCCGGCCTGAGCCCCCGCCGGGTCTGCATGAACCGCTCCTGAATCAATAGCATCGAACCAGTGCTGCAGGGCTTGGAACTTGCGCACCAGCGCCACCCTGGGGACGGCCGGGGCAAATGCGGCTTTGGCGTGGTCGAGCTGGCCGTGCTGCAGCAGCAGGCGCACATAGTCGAAGCGGGCGTTGTCGTTGGCCGGGTCGTTTTCCAGTGCGGCCTGGAGTTTGTCGAGCACGGCGGCCGGGCTGCTGTCTTCGGGTTCGGCCGCGGCTTCTTCTTCCTGCGGCGGCAGCTCATCGGCAGGCGGCAGGTGTTTGTCGAGGAACTCCTTGACCTTGCCTTCGGGCAGCGCGCCCTGGAAACCATCGACCGGCTGGCCGTTGACCATCAGTATGCAGGTCGGGATGCTGCGGATGCCGAAGGCTGCGCCGAGTTGCTGCTCCTGGTCGGAATCGATCTTGACCAGCTTGAAGCGGCCGTTGTAGGCGAGCTCGACCTTTTCGAGGATGGGGCCCAGCGATTTGCAGGGCCCGCACCAGGGCGCCCAGAAATCGATCAGCACGGGCGTGCTCATGGAAGCCGTGATGACTTCCTCTTCAAAATTGGCAATGGTGACGTCGATCATGGTGCTCAGGACTTGGGGATGGGACAGGAGATTTTCAACCGGCGGGCGGCTCGGCATGGGACGATAGCACGGCACCCTTAAAATCAGGCCGGCAAGCACCCGCCGACCAACCCCGACCTCGAAGGTCCCTATGACAACAAGCCATTCTCCTGTCAGCCCCCTGGTGGGCGTGCTGATGGGCTCCAGCAGCGACTGGGACACCATGCAGCATGCGGTGCAGATCCTGACGCAATTCGGCGTTGCCCACGAGGCGCGCGTGGTGTCCGCGCACCGCATGCCGGACGAGCTGTTTGCCTATGCCGAGCGCGCCGCCGGGCGCGGCCTGCAGGCCATCATTGCCGGTGCCGGCGGCGCCGCCCACCTGCCGGGCATGCTGGCGGCCAAAACTGCCGTGCCGGTGCTGGGTGTGCCGGTGGCCAGCAAACACCTGCAGGGCGTGGACTCGCTGCACAGCATCGTGCAGATGCCCAGGGGCATCCCGGTCGCCACGTTTGCCATCGGCAACGCCGGCGCGGCCAACGCGGCACTGTTCGCCGTGGCCATGCTGGCGACCCACGACCAGGCGCTGGCCGGCAAGCTGCAGGCCTTCCGCGCGGAGCAGACCGCAACGGCCCAGGCCATGACCTTGCCGCCTGTATCATGAGCTTCTCCCCGATTTTTCCCGGTACCGTCGATGCCTCCGGCCGGCCCGCCACGCTCGGCGTGATGGGCGGCGGCCAGCTCGGGCGCATGTTTGTGCACGCGGCCCAGCGCCTCGGTTATTTCACCGCCGTGCTCGATCCCGACAAGGACAGTCCGGCCGGCCGCGTCAGCCACCACCACATCGCCACCGACTACGGCTTCAAGCCAGGCCTCAGGCAGCTGTCCCTGCTGTGCGACGCGATCACCACGGAATTCGAGAACGTGCCGGCCGGTTCGCTGCTGGCGCTGGCGGCCAACCGGCCCATGGCGCCAGGCGCGGCCGCAGTCGCGATCGCACAAAACCGCATCGAGGAAAAAGCCCATTTCACCGCCAGCGCCGGTGTGGCGGGAGTGACCTGCGCACCGTATGCAGTGATTGAATCGGCGCAACAGCTCGACGCCGTGGCCGCAGACCTGCTGCCCGGCATCCTGAAAACCGCGCGTTTGGGTTACGACGGCAAGGGCCAGGTGCGTGTGGCCAACCGGGCCGAGCTGGCCGTGGCCTGGGCCGGCCTGAAGGGCGTGCCCTGCGTGCTGGAAAAGCTGCTGCCGCTGAAGGCCGAATGTTCGGTCATCATCGCGCGCAGCTGGGATGGCGCCATCACCGGTTTTGCCCCGCAATTGAACGTGCATGTCGGCGGGATCCTGGCCGTGACCGCCGCTTACGAAGGAAACATGCCGCCAGCCCTTGCCCGGCGGGCATGGGAAGCTACCAAATCAATAGCAAGCCACATCGGCTACGTGGGCGTGTTGTGTGTCGAGTTTTTTGTGATCGACGACGGCAGTGCCGACGGCGCGCTGGTGGTCAATGAAATGGCGCCGCGTCCGCACAACAGCGGCCACTACACGCTGGACGCCTGCGATGTCTCGCAGTTCGACCTGCAGGTGCACGCCATGGCCGGTTTGCCCTTTCCGCAGCCGCGCCAGCATTCGCCGGCCATCATGCTGAACCTGCTCGGTGAGGTCTGGTTCGACGCGGCCGGCCAGCCGCGCACGCCCGACTGGCAGGCGGTGCTGGCACTGCCGGGCACCCACCTGCACCTCTACGGCAAGCGCGAGGCCCGGCCGGGGCGCAAGATGGGGCACCTGACCATCACCGGCGCGGACATCGCCGGCGTCAAGTCGACCGCACGCCAGGCCGCCACCCTGCTCTCGCTGCCTGGCATGGACGCGCTGGGATGATTCTCGACGGCAGGGACCCGGCGGCCATCAACCAAGCAGCCGGTGTAATCCGCACCGGCGGCCTGGTCGGTTTCGCCACCGAGACGGTCTACGGCCTGGGCGCCGACGCCTCCAGCGACACGGCGGTGGCCGGCATCTTTGCCGCCAAGGGCCGGCCCAGCGACCACCCGCTGATCGTGCATGTGGCCGAACCGGCGCAGGTGGCCGGCTACGCGGTAGATGTGCCGCCGTTTGCCGAACGGCTGATGAAGGCGCTGTGGCCCGGTCCGCTCACCGTGATCCTGAAGCGCCGGCCCGGTGTCGCCGCGGCGGCCGCCGGCGGCCAGGACTCGATAGGCCTGCGCTGCCCATCCCATCCGGTGGCCCAGGCCTTGCTCAGGGCCTGCGCCACCGGCGTGGCCGCGCCCAGCGCCAACCGTTTCGGCCGCGTCAGCCCGACCACCGCCCGCCATGTCGCCGACGAATTCGGCGACGCCCTGCTGGTGCTCGACGGCGGCCCCTGTGCGGTCGGCATCGAATCGAGCATCGTCGACTGCACCCGTGGTCGGCCGGTGCTGCTGCGCCCCGGCGTGTTCACACGCAGGCAGCTCGAAGCCGCCTGCGGTGAGCCGCTGCTCGACAATGACGATATTCTGGGGGCCGACGCCCCGCGGGCTTCCGGCACGCTGGCCTCGCACTACGCGCCCAACGCCCGGGTGCGCCTGATGGACGCCGCCGCCATCCAGGCGGCGCTGGACCTGCTGGGCAAGGATGCCGCCCACATCGCGGTGTATGCCCGGTCCATCGTGCGCATCCAGTCCGAAAAAGTGATTTACCGCCGCATGCCCGACGACGCGCTGGCCACCGCGCAGCAACTGTTCGCGGTGCTGCGCGGCTTCGATGCACAGGGTGTCAAGCTGATCTGGATCGAGCAGCCGCCGCCCGCCGCCGAGTGGGACGGCGTGCGCGACCGGCTGGGCCGGGCAGCCGCGGATTGACGCGCGGCGCCGCCCCGGTGCATAGTGGGCGGGCTCCCTGCGCGCCGCCCGATGAGCATTTACCCTGAAAGTGCACCCATGACCGCTCCCCCAGACGCCGGCGCCAGCCCAGCCATCGCGGCACTGCTGCAGCAACTGCGCGAGGGCCGCGACACCGACGCGGCAGCGCAGGAAATCCTGCGCATCACCTCGGGCCTGGAGGCGCGGCTGCGCCAGCGTGATGCGGATGTGGCCGCAGCGCTGAGGGAGCTCGAATCATTTTCCTACTCGGTCTCGCACGACCTGCGCGCGCCGCTGAGCACCATCGACGGCTTCAGCCGGCTGCTCGAGGGCTCCTCGGCCAAGGGTGATGCCGAGCGCAGCAAACACTATCTGCAGCGGCTGCGGCTGGGCGTGGCCAACATCAACGAACTGATCGCGGCGCTGCTGACGGTGTCGCGCCTGTTGCGCGCACCCATGGCGCCGCAGGCCGTGGATATCGGCGCGCTGGCGCAGGCCGCGCTCGCCGACCTGCAGGCCGCCGAGCCCACGCGGGTCGCGCAGCTTGACGTGCAGGCCGGGCTGATGGCCCGGGGCGACCCGGCGCTGCTCAGGCAACTCATGGAACAACTGGCCGGCAACGCCTGGAAGTTCAGCGCCAAAAAGGACCGGGCCGTCATCACGGTGGGCCGTGAAACCGGCGCAGGCGGCGAAACGGTTTATTTTGTCCGGGACAAGGGCGCGGGCTTCGACATGGCGCAGGCGGACAAACTGTTCGGCATCTTCCAGCGCATGCACGTGACATCCGACTTCCCCGGCCTGGGCGCCGGCCTGGCGATCGCGCAACGCATCGTGGCGCGGCACGGCGGGCGGATCTGGGCCGAGGCCGCGGTGGAAGAGGGCGCGACCATTTATTTCACGCTGCCCTCGGCCTGACCGGCCGCGTCACCGCCATCCGGCGTCGGGCGCCATGCCTGCGAAGCGGCGACTGCCGCCATGCCGACGGTCTGCCTTTTCGGTCAGCTCCTGCGAACGGCCGAGCGCTTCGGCGGCTTGCGTCAGGCGTGTCAGTGCAACATCAAACGCGGCCAGCTCGCCCGGTGTGAGGGCCTGCAGCACCCGCTTGTTCAGGCGCACGGACTGCGGAAACAGTTCTTCATACAGTTGGCGCCCGCGCGCGGTGAGCTCCACGAGGGCGCGGCGTTTGTCTTCAGACACCCCCTGGCGCGTCACCAGCTTTTTGGCCACCAGGTCGGTGATGTGGCGCGACACACGGGCGCGTTCGAGCTGCGCCTGCGTGGCCAGTCCGGACGGTGACAGGGCGCCTTGCACCGCGAGGATGCAGATCAGTCGCCACTCACGCCGCGTGATGCCGTATCGCCCTTCACACAGCCGCGTGACCATGGCGCCGCTGCCGGCCAGCAGGCAACTGAGCCGGTAGTTGAGCAGATCGTGGACGGTGGAAGGTTCAGCGAAGGACATGGCGGGCAAGGGGCACAACTGCATTTTGCCCCGTGGCGGGATAGTTGTATTGAAGAACTACCGTGTCGGCTTCTACACTCATCGGCATGGACTCCCTGGAAAACGCATCATGACCCATGGACAAGGCCGATACATGAACTTCCCCGGGCGGACCGGGAAACACGGAAAGAGCCCGGGGGGCCCAGCCTGATGCGCACCCAGGTAGGGATCGTGGGCGCCGGTCCTGCGGGGCTCATGCTGTCGCACATGCTGCATCTCGAAGGCATCGCGTCGGTCATCATCGAACGCGCCAGCCGCGAGCATGTGCAGGGCCGGCAGCGGGCGGGCGTGCTGGAGCATGGCACGGTCGACATGCTCAGGGAGCTGGGTCTGGCAGGGCGTTTCGGCCAGCTGGGACTGGAGCAGCATGCGATTGATTTCCGCTTCGGCGGCGAGTCGCACCGCCTGGACTTCCATCAGGCCACGAACGGCCGCAGCGCCTGGGTCTACCCGCAGCACGAGCTGGTCACCGACCTGATGCATGCGCGCATGCAGGCCGGTGCGGAGATTCTTTTCGAAGCACCGGTCACGCGCATCGACGGCCTGCAGACCCACAGGCCGACGATTCACTTTGAACAGGACGGCAGACCGCGCGAGCTGGCGTGCGACTTTGTTGTGGGTTGTGACGGCTTTCGCGGTGTCTGCCGCGACGCGATACCCGACAAGGTCCTCACCACCTGCGACCGCGTCTACCCCTTCGGCTGGCTGGGCATCCTGGCTGAAGCGCCCGCGCCGACCCGGGAGATCACCTGGGGCTGTCATGAAGGGGGCTTTGCGATGCTGAGCATCCGCTCGCCCAGCGTGACGCGCCTTTACCTGCAATGTGCGCCCGACGATGACCCGGACCAGTGGTCGGACGACCGCATCTGGGCCGAGCTGCACAAACGCCTCGACATTCCCGGCATGCCGCCGGTCAACGAAGGAAAGATCACGCAAAAAGGCGTGACCACCATGCGCAGTTTCATGACCGAACCCATGCAATACGGCCGACTTTTCCTCGCCGGCGACGCCGCCCATATCGTGCCGCCGACAGGCGCCAAGGGGCTCAACTCGGCGATGGCCGATGTGAAGGTGCTGGGGCGCGGGCTGGCGGCGCAGTACCAGCGCGGTGCGGGCGAGCTGCTGGCGCGCTATTCCCAGACCTGCCTCAGGCGCATGTGGCTGGTGCAGCGCTTCTCGGCCGGCTTGTGCACCATGGTCCATCAGTTCCCCGGCGACAATGCCTTCGTGCGCAGGCTGCAACGCGCCGACCTGGATGCCATGACGGGCACGGTGGGCGGGCGGCTGGCGTTCTCCGAAAACTTTACCGGCCTGCCCATCGACGCTTGACCCGCGGGCCGAGGCCGCGGGGGAAGATGACGATTTATTTCACGCCGCCCGGACGTTGATCGCCGGCATCACGCTCCGTCCCCGGTTAGCCCTGAGGCGGTCGTTTCAACTCCCCACTCCCACCCCTAGCCCCTCCCTCGCCCCGCTGGGCGATGGAGGGGACTTCATTTGGCCGCGTGCGCTGCTCTCGCGTGCAAACATGACTGTCTGTTGGGAGTCCCGTCCTTGAAGCG
>CALRTF020000084.1:0-14415 GCA_943370985.1 Paenacidovorax caeni | reverse complement strand
GGCGACACCTTGCCGCCGGCCGGCTTCACCGAAGCCCCGCCCTCCCCCACACCCTGACGGATTTCATGAAAACCAAAAACAAGACCCTGGCCGCCTGGCTGTCCCTGGCCGGCGGCCAGCTGGGCATCCACCGCCTCTACCTGTACGGCGTGGGCGACATGCTGGCTTGGCTGCACCCGATCACTGCCGCGCTCGGCTGGTGGGGCATTGAGCGCGTGCGCATGTACGGTCAGGATGATCAGCTCGCCTGGGCGCTGATCCCGTTGCTGGGTTTCACCCTGGCCGGCACGGCACTGACGGCGATTTATTACGGCCTGATGGCGCCTGAAAAGTGGAATGCGCAGCACAACCCCGCGGCCGCGCCAGATGCGGCACCGGGGCGGACCAACTGGCTGACCATGGGTGCGATTGTTTTTGCGCTGCTGTTCGGCACCATTGCCCTGATGTCCAGCATCGTGTTCAGCTTCCAGCGCTATTTCGAGTACCAGGTCGAGGAAGCCAGGAAAATTTCCCAGTAAACCCCGCGTCCGCGCTCATGCCTTGCGTTCGACCGGCATGTCCTGCCGGGCCCTGGTGCGCGACAACGCACGCGACAGTGCCGAGGTACTGGTGTAGCCCGATTGCCCGGCGGCTTTTTTCAGGCCCTGTCCCGATTGAATGACACGGCTGGCGATGGCCAGCCTCAGGATTTCGAGGTACTTGCCGGCCGGCAGGCGCATGACTTCCCGAAACTTTGTGGCGAACGATGTCCTCGACATGCCTGCCTGCCGGGCCAGCGAGTCCAGCGTCCAGGGACTCTCCGGCCGGGTATGCATGGCCACCAGCGTGCGCGCGATGCGCGGGTCGGCAAGGCCGTTGAACAGGCCCGACAGGGTCAAAGGTTGTGCCACCAGATGCCGCAGCAACCCGATGAAAAGAATCTCTCCCGCGCGTTCCATCAATGCGGGATACCCGCAACGCGGTTGCCTCCACTCGCAGCCAATCAACTCGATGATCTGCTTGAGTGAGGGGTCGGCGTTTTCCAGCTGAATGACCAGCGGCGTGGAAAATTCACGCAGCAACAGGCAAGCGCCCGGCCCGTCAAAAAACACCCTGGCGCTCATCAGGCCGTGAAGCTTTTCGCCGGAGACCCCGGCAATGCTGTGCGCTGCGTCGGCCCGGCATACCAGCATCGCGGGGGCCTGAACCGCAGGGCAGGACCAGCCCTGAACGTCCAGGCGCACCTGACCGTGTGTCAGCACGTGCAGGTACAGCCCCTCGACAGGGGAGGGGTCAAACACCGCCAATACGCCGGGTGCGCCCCGCTCCATCAGCGGCACCCGGGGCGCAAGCCCCTGCATCAGTGCCGAAAGGCGATCAAGACGGGCAGCGGCGGGCATTTATTGAACGCAAAGCAAACAAAATTGGATGAATCAGTTCCAAGAGTACAAGAAAATTAATCCCCTGGCGTGCGTGCGGTGGGGCCGCCTCCGCGGTCCGTTTTGCGCAGAAAGAAACCCATGTTTGAAAAGATCGCCGAGATCACCCTGCCGATTTTCCTGATCGCCCTCGCCGGCTTTGTTTACAGCCGCACGACGCAGCCCAATCTGTCAGGCGCCAACAAAATCATTGTCGACCTGGCGTTACCGGCGCTGATCTTCACCTCACTGTCGGCACAAGACTTCAGCCTTCACTCGGCCTTCAGCTTCGTGGTCGCGGCGACGTTGCTGGTCCTGCTCAGCGGGCTGGCCGCCTGGCCACTGGTGAAATGGTCGGGCACGAGCTGGCGCGCCCTGCTGCCTTGTGTGATGTTTGGCAATGTCGGGCCGGTGGGCATCCCCATGACGGTGCTGGCGTATGGGCAGGCCGGCCTGGGGCCCGCCGTGTTGTTGCTGGTGTTGTCCAACATTTTGCATTTCACCGTCGGCACCTGGCTCATGAGTGGCCGGATGCAGGCGAAGTCCGTCTACGCCAATCCCCTGATCTGGGCCACGGTCCTCGGCCTGATGGCCTCCAGCCTGCAACTGACCTTGCCGCCCTGGCTGCAGGTGCCGCTGACCATGACGGGAAGCATTCTGGTGCCGCTGATGCTGCTGTCTCTGGGCGCACGGCTTGCAGAAACCCCCGTGACGCATGTGCGCACCGGCATCTACGGCGCAGCCATTGCGGTAGCGGTGCGGCTGGCCCTGGCCTGGGTGCTGGTCAGCTGGCTGCCGATGACGCAAGTGCAACGCGGCGCGCTGATCCTGTTTGCCGCGCTGCCACCCGCCGTCTTCAACTACTTGCTGGCTGATCGCTTTGGGCAAGAGGCCGACAAGGTGGCGTCCATCGTGATCGCCGGCCACTTCGCCTGCCTGCTGGTCCTGCCGCTGGCGATCTGGCTGGCATTTTTGTAAGGAACAAGGGCATGCAACAGCCAGGACCCCTGCCCGTTCAGAACAACTGCAGGCTGACCCAGTAGGCAATCGCCGCGACAAAGGCCGACGCCGGAATCGTGAAGATCCAGGCCCAGACGATGTTGCCGGCCACGCCCCAGCGGACAGCCGATGCGCGCTGGGTCGAGCCGACGCCGACGATGGCGCCGGTGATGGTGTGGGTGGTCGACACCGGAATGCCCAGCGCAGTCGCCAGGAACAGGGTCAGGGCGCCGCCGGTCTCGGCGCAAAAGCCGCCCACCGGTTTGAGCTTGGTGATTTTCTGGCCCATGGTCTTGACGATGCGCCAGCCGCCGAACATGGTGCCCACGGCAATAGCCACATAACAGCTCACGATGGTCCAGGTCGGCGGAGAGGCGTCGCTGGCCGACGCATAACCGGTGGCGATCAGCAGCATCCAGATGATGCCTATGGTTTTCTGAGCGTCGTTGCCGCCGTGGCCCAGGCTGTAGGCACCGGCGGACACCAGCTGCATGCGACGGAACCAGCGGTCCACGCGTGAGGGCGTGGCGCGGCGAAAGCCCCAGGCGACGACCACCATCATCAGCGAGCCGAGCAGAAAACCCAGCAGCGGCGAGACAAAAATGAAAGCCACGGTTTTCAGGATGCCGCCGGCGACCAGCGCGCCGGCGCCCGACTTGGCCATCACCGCCCCGACGATACCGCCGATCAGCGCGTGCGACGAGCTGCTGGGGATGCCGTAGTACCAGGTCACCAGGTTCCAGGTGATGGCACCGATCAGCGCCCCGAACACCACATGGGTGTCGACGATGCCCGGCTGGACAATGCCCTTGCCCACGGTGGCGGCCACACTCAGGTGGAACACGAAGATGGCGACGAAGTTGAAAAACGCGGCAAACAGCACGGCCTGGCCGGGTTTGAGCACGCCGGTCGACACCACGGTGGCAATCGAGTTGGCCGCATCATGAAAGCCGTTCATGAAATCGAAGGCGATCGCCAGAAACACCAGCAGCACCACGACCCACAGGGCGGTTTGGACATTTTCCATCCGCGACCCCGATTAATTGATGCAGGCGGCAGGGACCGTATTTTTTCCGCCGGGCCGCCCCAAGGAAAAAAGCGCCCCCTCGGGGGGCAGCGAACGATGCGAAGCACGAAGCATGGGGGCCGTATTCATGAATTTTCGAGGACGATGCCCTCAATCACGTTGGCCACGTCCTCACACTTGTCGGTGATGGTTTCCAGCAGCTCGTAAATCGCCTTGAGCTTGATGACCTCGCGCACATCGGGCTCTTCGCGGAACAGCTTGCTCATCGCCGAGCGCATCACCCGGTCGGCGTCGGACTCGAGCTTGTCGATTTCCTCGCAGGTCTTGAGCGCCGCTTCCGCCGTGGCCGCGTCGCTGAGCTTGTCGATCAGCGCCACCGCATCCTTCAGGCGCTCGCAGCACCTGACACTGAGGTCGGTCAGGCGGACGATTTCCTCGGTCATGTGGCGCACGTCGTACAAGGCCATGGTTTCCGCCGAATCCTGGATCAGGTCGGCCACGTCGTCCATGGTGTTGATCAGCGAGTGGATCTGCTCACGGTCTATCGGCGTGATGAAGGTCTTGTGCAGCATGCGGTTCACCTCGTGGGTGATCCGGTCGGCGGCGCGCTCGGCGTTGTCGACCTCACGGTTGTAGCTCTCGCGCTTCTCGATGTCGCTGTAGTTGGCAACAAGGTTGGCAAAAGCGCGGGCCGCCTCGACGATGCGGTCGGCATGCTGGTTGAACAGCTCGAAAAAATTGCCTTCACGCGGCAACAGCTTGCCAAACAGCATCTTCAACTCCTGGGGATGTGTGTCATTTTTATGACGAATTTGTGACCACCGGAGTGTATCAAGCCCCCACGCCAGTCACTTCTTGGACTGCGCTGCCCCCGAGGGGGCGCTGCGCCTGCGGCCCGGCAGGTCGAAAAATCGCGGAATCCCGGGACTCAGGACGAGCGGAAGATGAAATACACCGCACCCACCATGCACAGGGCAGCCCACAGGTAATCGAGCTTGAGCGGCTCGTTGAGGTAGAACACCGCAAACGGCACGAACACCGTCAGGGTGATGACTTCCTGCATGATCTTGAGCTGGCCGACGCTGTACAGCGTGAAGCCGATGCGGTTGCCGGGCACCTGCAGCAGGTACTCGAACAGGGCGATGCACCAGCTGATCAGTGCCGCGATGTACCAGGGCGAAGTCGCCAGGTTTTTCAGGTGACCGTACCAGGCAAAGGTCATGAAGACATTGGACAGCAGCAGCAGGCCTATGGTCTGCGCGGAAACGGGAAGGGATTGCAGAAACTGCATGAACACTCCAAAAGCAACAATCAGGCAGCGGCACCCGCACTGCAGCGCCGCATACGCGTCAACACACTGAATTTTCAGGCCGAATCGGCCTGCAGCCCCTGTCCAGCCAGCATATCGAGCTATAAAAACAATAGCAAAAAGCCCCCAGGGCCAACATCGACGCAGCCGCCGGCGAATTCATGCGGCGATTATCTGCCGCTGGCGCCACTTTCGCGTCAGGCGCGCGCAATCCAGCGCTGCTGGGCGGCCAGCTTTTCGACATCGCGCCAGCTGGCGCACTGCCCGGCCATCTGCGGCCAGATGCGCAGCAGCAGCTCGCACTCGGCCAGGGTGTCGGCGGCCGCCTGGTGGCGGTTGGCACAGACGATGCCAAAGTGCGCCATCCACTCATCGAGCGCGCGCGCCCTGACCTTTTCGTGGGTGACCGCGCACAGCTGCTCGATGTCGACCCAGCGGTTCGGCAGCGCCGCGCCCAGATTGGCGAGCACAAAGCGGCCAATCATGGCCTGGTCGAAGGGCGCGTGAAAGGCCAGCAGCGGCGAACTGCCGGCGAAGCGGGCGAAGGCGCGCAAGCCGTCCGCCATCGGTTCGCCCTCGCGCTGGCGCTGCAGGCCGATGCCGTGCAGCAGGATGTTGTCTTTGGCGCTGGCCACCGCCGACTGGCGCAGCACCACTTCGAAACTGTCGCCCGGCGTGATGCTCAGGCGTTTGGCGGCCCAGTCCACCCGGACGGCAATCGCGGCAATCGCCAGCAGCTGGTCGCGCTGTGGATCCAGGCCGCTGGTCTCAACGTCCAGCACCACCCAGCGCGCCTCGTCCACCACAGTGGCGGCACCCAGCCAGTTGCGCAGCCGCCCGCCCCAGCTCATCGTTCGTAGTCCATCTGCAGGCGCTGCTGTAGCGAACGCGCCACGCGAAACGATTCGCGCAGGATGCGCCGGTCGATGTCGTTCAGGCGCGCCACTTCGAGGTGGTTGGGATGTTCCGGCGGGGCCGTGCCCTCGAGCTGGATGCGCAGCCGCAGCGTCTGCAGGAATTCGAAGCCGCTGACCCAGGCCTGGTACTCGGGCGCGGCCAGGCCGAGTCGCACGCCGACGGCCTCCAGCCGCTCGCGCGTGCTGGTGGCGGTGATGCCGTGGCTCAGCGCATAAATCCGCGCCACATCGACAAAAATCGCCGCGCCCTGCAGCTTGAGGTCGATCAGGCCGGCATCATCAACAGCGATGCTGCCGGTCCAGTTCAGCGGCGCGCTGTGGATCAGTGCATTGAGTGCCAGCTGCTTGATGAAACGCGGCGCGCGGCGCGCCGCCTCGCCGACCTCGCGGCGCAGGCTGTCGGCCAAGCCGTCGTTGCCGGCCAGCGCCCGGAAATCGAAATAGATGCTGGCATGCAGCAGGTCCTGCGGCGCGCCGTGTTCTATCCAGTGGGCAAAACGCTCGCGCCACTGGCGCAGCGTCAGACAGCAGGACGGCTCGCCGGCCATGATGCCGCCGCGGCACAGCGGATAGCCGCAGGCATCCAGCGCCAGGTTGACGTCGTGCGCAAAACGCAGCGCGGCTTCGCGCTGCGCCGGCGTGCTGTCGTCCGGCAGGATCAGCGCGTTGTCCTGGTCGGTGGCAATGGTCTGTTCGCTGCGCCCCTCCGAGCCCAGCGCCAGCCAGCACAAACGCGTCAGGTCCATGCCGTGCTCCTCCGCCTTGATCTCCAGCAGGCGTGAGGTCAGCACGTCGTTGAGGTGGCTGATCAGTGCGGTGAGCTGGCGCGCGTGCACACCCTGGCCCAGCAGGCTGTGGGCAAAACGGCGGATGTCCTGCGCCACCATCTTGAGCGTGTCCACGTCCGCCGCCGATCGGATGGACGTGCTCACCTGCTTGAGGCTCAGGCGCTGCATCGCAAACAGGTCGCGCTCGGACACCACGCCGACGGCCGCGCCGTCGCGCGTCACGGGCACGTGTCGAATGCCATGTTTGCTCATCAGCAGCGCCGCGTCCAGCGCGGTGTGCTTGTGGCTCAGCGACAGCACCGGCTGCACCATCACCGCGGCGATGGGCGTGTCCAGCGACAGGCCCGGCAGCGTGACCTTGCCGAGGATGTCGTAACGCGTGAGGATGCCCAGCGGCCGCTGCTGCGTATCGGTCACCAGCATGGAGCCTATGCGCAGCTGATGCATCTGCGCCAGCGCCTCGCGCAGCGGCGTGTCCGGCAGGCAACTGACCGGTGCCTGCCGCGCCACATCGCCCAGCGCTGTTTCCAGCGACTGCTCGGCCAGCGCCTGCGAGGCGTAGGCCACCTGCAGCGCGCGCCGCGACAAGTCCAGGAATTTCAGGATGCGGCGGTTCAAAAAGTCGGCAAACGGCGGGCTCAGCAAGGCCAGCGCATGCATGGCTTCCAGCGGCAAGGACAGCACAAAGGTATCGGCCACCGCCCGGTAGCTGGCCGTGACCGCGCGTTGCGCCACCGCGGCGCTGACCGGGAACAGCTCGCCCGGCTCGTAATGAAAGGCCCCGCCGGACAGCTCGGCCAGGCCGCGCTCACCGATGACCGCGCCCTGGCGTATGAATATGAGCTGCTTGACCAGGCCGCTGTCCGGGCTGATCAGCACCTCGCCGGGCGCATAGTAATTTTCGTGGGAATGGCGCAGGAAAAAATCGACATCGCCGGCCAGCATCTGCGCAAACGGCGGATGCCGCATCAGTTCCTGGCGCAGGTTGGCCAGCAGGCTGCTGGATGGACTGAGGTCGGCATTGAGCGGGGAAAGAGGCTGGTCTGCATCCGTCACGGTCGGCTCCCGGTGGTTGGGGCGATTATCCGGGAAGGGCGGGCTGCTTTTGCTGATTCAGCGCAAACAGCGTTAGCTGTGCCCCCAACGCTACCCCACCCGTTAGGTTCTGGCCTGTCGAAGCCTTGCCAGCTTGAGCGTTGACGGTGCTTCCAGCAAGCCGGGTCTCGCCCCGGCGGGCGAGTTACTTTTCTTTGTCTCGCCAAAGAAACCTAACGAAAAGAAAGGCGACCCGATGGTCTGGGTCCCTCCGCTTCGCTACGGGCAACCTGCGGTGCTCGCCGAAAACGGGGCCGGGCTCGAACTCGCCTTCGGCTCAAACAATCGCCCGTCCTGATCCGTTTTCGGCTGCGCTCCTCGGCCCAGCCCGACGGGTGGACAGGCAGAGAAGACAAACACCAATACCGAACTCCCCTCCGGAGTCCTTGAAGCGCGCAGCGCTTCAAGGACGGGAATCCCAACAAACGGTCATGTTTGCACGCGAGCGCAGCGCACGCGGCCAAATGGGGCTCCCTTCCCTCGCCCAGCGGGGCGAGGGAAGGGCGGGGGGTTGGGAGTGGGGAGTTAGTTCCTACCTAAGCAGGCACGCCAAAACTGCAGCGTGATGCAACAACAATCCCTAGAAGCTCGCCTGCAACCCGACTTTCAGGCTGCGCCCCGGCAAGGGCGCTTTCGGAAACGCCGTGCTCGTCAGCACCGATGTCGCGCTGTAGGCCAGCTTGTCGGTGATGTTGTCGAGCCGGGCGTACCACAGCAGGCTGGCGGGGCCGGCCTTCACGCGCCAGGTCGCCGCTGCATTCCACAGGGTGTAGGCGCCGGTCTCACCGGTCGGTGCGGCAGGCACGCGTTTCTGCGCGGCGTTGTGGTCGAAGCCCAGGTTGGCGCCCCAGGGGCCGCTGGCCCAGAGCAGCGACGCGCCGACACGCCAGGGTGCGATGCGCGGCAGCGGCTGGCCGTTTGTCAGGTTGGTGGCGCGCACGAGGTCGCCGCGCAGGGCCAGGTCGATCCGGGAGGCGCCTTCGAGCAGGCGGATATTGCCGCTGGCCTCGACGCCGGTAAAGCGCGCCCTCACCTGCTGGTAGCGAAACTCTGCGAGCGGCTTGAACTCGGCGCCCGATGCGGTGAAGCCCGGGTTGCCCGCGTCTTCGACCGGGTTGACCTCGCCGTCTTCGGCATTACGCGTCACGCCCGTCGTCTGGTTCAGCGCGATGTAGTTCTTGAAGCGGCTCACATAGCTGTTCACCTTGAAGCTGTGCCCCCCCGACTTCCAGGCCGCGCCGATGTCGATGTTGTTCGATTGCTCCTTGGCAAGATTGGCATTGCCCACTTCATAGGCTGCGGTGGCGATATGCGGACCGTCGGCAAACAGCTCATAGTCCTTGGGCGCCCGCTCGGTGGACGCGAGGTTGCCGGTGATCTGCCAGCCGGGTGCGGCGTTCCACAAGGCGCCGAAGGCATAACTGCCGGGATTGAAGTCCCGGCTGGCCGGTGTGAAACGCGCCACCCGCGGGTTGCCGAAAGACTCGACCTTGACCGATTCCAGCCGCCCGCCCAGGCTCAGCTTGCCCCAGCCCGTTCCAAGCTCTTCGTACGCAAAGACCGCTGACTGCGAGGTCTTGCTGTAAGGCGCAAAGGCCTCGCTGCCGTCGGCCGAGAAGCGATTCGACTCGGTCTGGAAACCCAGCACGCCGTCAAGATTGCCGACCTTCGCGTGGCGTGCTTCCAGCCGGAAATCGCTGCCCTTGTTCTTGAACACAGTGCCAGGCGTTGCGCCTTCGAACTCGGTGTGGCGATAGTCGGTCTGGCTGTACTGGCCCTTGATGCTTTGCAGTGGACCGCCCAGGTTGCGCAGTTCGCCCTCGAGCGCATAACGGTCGGACTTCATGCCAATCGTGACTTCGTCTTCGGCCACCGTGCCATAGGTGCTGCGGTAGCTGCTGGCCGACGCGCCGAGGTAACCCTGGTCGAAAAACACCGAGCCACCGACCGCGCCGCCGCTGACATCGCTGGCCGAGTTGCAGATGCGCCGCGCGGTGGTGGTCACGCCGGCCTTGGTGCAGTTCAGCGCGCGCGGCACCTTCACGTCGCTGGTGCGCCGGTCGAAGGCATCCACATGCAGGGCATAACGGTTGTTGCCGCCTTCGAGCAGCACACCCTTGCCGCGCTCCGAGTTGCCGGTGGCAGCGTTGATGTCGGCCTTGCCGCTGATGCCGCCTTTTTCGTCGAATTGCGGTTCGCGCGGAATGCGGTTATCGATGACGTTGACCACACCGCCGACGGCGCTGCCGCCGTAAAGCAGCGCGCCCGGCCCGCGCAGCACCTCGATGCGCTCGATGCTGAGCGGGTCGCTGGTCACCGAATGGTCGTAGCTGAGGCTGGATGCGTCGAGCGAACCACCGCCGTTGGCCAGGATGCGGATGCGGTCGCCGTCCAGCCCGCGGATGATGGGCCGGCTGGCGTTCGGGCCGAAGTAGGTGCTGCTGACGCCGGGCGTGCCGTCCAGCGTTTCACCGAGCGTGGTTTTTGACCGCAGCAGCAGACCTTCACCCGAATACTGCGTGGCCGGAGCGATCAGCTCGGCCGTGCCCAGCGGGTTGCCGGTAACGGTGATTTGTTTGAGGGAAGGTGCGGGCGTCTGGGCCCGGGCCAGCGGTACGCCGAACGCGAGCAGGGTCAGCGTGGCCGCGCCGATGGTGCTGCGGGAAAAGTTTTTTTTCATGATGACTCGTTGAATCGGGAAAGACAAACCGGACGGCGGCCTCAGGCTGCGCGCTCGGCGGCTTCAGGGGTATTCAGCGAGTCAATGGTGGACCGCGCGCTTCAAACAGCGCGGCCCGGCGGGCGAGAACTTCGCCCTCGAGAAAGTGAAAAACAAGGGAAGAAAGAACGATGGGCAATACCAGCACGGGTGGTGCCGCCATGCCGTCGCCGTGGCACAGCTGGTCGTACACACGGCAGTCAGCCTCATCGGCGTGCACCGAAAATACATCGGCCAGCCAGCCGTGGCTGTCGGCGTGCCCATGCGCGTGATCGTGGCCAGCCTGATCATCGTGACCCTGGTGCACAGGCGCGGAGTGTCCAGGCAGCAGGCCGCCCGCGCCGTGCACCACGCCGTGCATCAGGCCCAGCAACGGCGCGAACAACAGCGCCAGGGCCAGCAAGCCCCAGGCTGCATGCCGTGCCATGTACCTGAGCCTCATGGAAATTTACTTCACCTTGACCGCGTCGTTGATGCGGTAATAAAGGCCGTAAGGGTCGTCATGCAGCACCTGCAGCCGGCCCTCAACCACCACGGCTTCCATGCTGTACTCGACCGGGGTTTTGGTCTTGACCTCGACCATGCTCTCGGGCCCGCCCGGCAGGCAGAAGGAGCAGCTCAGCGGAACCGACGACAGCAGGAAGTGGCGCTGCTTCTTGCCCGGCTCCAGCGGCATCATGAAACCCTGGATGCGCTGCGTCTTGCCGTGCATGCCGAGCTGGCCGGCGTTGAACACCGGCAGGATGCGGTTCTTCTCGTTTTTTGTCTTGACGTCGGTCAGCACCGACCAGGCCAGCACATCCTCGCGCGGCACCAGCGGCGCAAACGGGCTGTTGGCACCATGCACGCCAGCGCCCTTGCCGGCCACACCGTCAATGCTGCCCGGCAGGATGGAACTGCCCGGCGCCGGCGGCTGGCTGGCGCCCGGGGGCAACGGTGAACTGAGCTGGGCATGCGCGCAGGCGCCGGCCAGCAGCAGGCCCAGCAACAGCGACTGCGACTGCGGTTTGAAGGCGAAGGAAGCAGATGAAGTCATGACTTCTCCAGAAAAGAAAGCAGGAAATAGCTCCCGACTTGTCATCCCGGACCTGATCCGGGATCCATGGATTGCGGGTCCAGCCCGCAATGACAGATCAGAATCAATGCGCGTGTTTCATTCCGCAGTATTTTCCCACCGCCAGGCCTTTGCAGGAAGCTTGCAGGTCTTTCATGCAGACAGCCTCCTTTTTGCCTGATTCCAGGCATTTGGCTGCGGCTTCATGCGCGGCTGCCATGGCCCGGTGCCGCTGGACATCCTCTTTGGTTTCCTTCTCGCTGTGTTGCGCGTGCGCTATCGAAAAAATAGCTGTCAGCGCAAAGCCGGCAAGGGCTGGAAGTGTTTTTTTCATAAAATTTGGCATGTGGTCACCTTGATTGAAGAAGTTCAAAGACATTGGCCCGGTAGGCCTCCCAGGCGGGCAGCAACGCCGACAGCAGCGCCACCCCCAGGGCCAGCGCCGGCACGCTCCACAGTTCGGCCGGCCAGGCCAGGCCGCTGATCAGCACGGATTTGTCGAGCTGCAGAAACCACGCGAGCGCAGCCATCAACTCCTGGCCTGCCAGCACACCGATCAGCGTGGCCAGCAGCGCCAGCCACAGCGCCTCACACAGCAGCAATGCCGCGACCTTGCGCGGCGGCGCGCCCAGCAAACGCAGCAGCGCGAGATCGGCGCGGCGTTCGCGCACCGCGCTCCACAGCGCAATGAACACGCTCAAGCCCGCCGTCAGCAGCAACACGCCGGCCAGCGCGCGCAACACATCGGTGCCGATACCGATCAGCTTGAGCAGCCGCGTGATCTCCAGCGCCGGCGCGGCCGCCTGCATCTCCGTCGTGGTGTTGACGAAGCGCGGAAAGGTCACGGCCGCCAGCTGCGTGCGGTAGCGGATCAGCGCCAGCGTGACTTCGCGTTCGTCCTCCATGACCTTGCGGTCGTCGGCGTCGAGTGCGCCGTGGTCCTCATGGACTTGCCAGACCGAATCCAGCGCCGTCAGCACCAGCCGGTCCAGCACCGAACCGCCGGGCGCCAGCACGCCGCTGACCACATAAGGCGTCTGGCCATGGCTGTCACCGCCGCCAGCCAGGCCATGGCTGCCGGCGAAGCGGTCGCCGACTTTCAGGCCGGTCTGCGCCGCCACCTGCGCGCCAATCACCGCCTGCATCGGTGCGGCCCACACGCCGCCCTGGGCAAAAGCGGCGTTGTAATGTGCGAGGTAGTCCGGCGTGCTGCCGACGATGCGAAAGCCGCGGTAGCTGTCACCGAGGCTTATCGGAATCAGTTGCGCCACCTGCGGGTGCTGTTCAAGCTGCTTCACGGCGGCCAGCGGCACATTGCCGGTCGGCGCGTCAATGTGGAACACACCCGACAAAATCAGCTGCATCGGACTGCCTTTGGCCCCGACCACCACGTCGATGCCGGCCAGGTCGCGCTCGAAGGCCTTGTCGATCTGGTGGCTGGCCAGCAGCACAAAACTCAGCGAGGCCAGGCCGAGGCTCAGGAGCAGCAGGTTCAGCCCCGCCGACAACGGCCGTGACCACAGGAAACGCCAGGCCAATGCTATGGTTTTCATAGCTTATAACCCCCGACAGACAGGGGCTGGAAGCCGATTTGGGGGTCAAGATTCGCCGCCACCCGGGCATCGTGGGTGGCGATCACCAGCGTCGCGCCGTGGCGCTGCGCCGCCGCCTGCAGCAGCAACACGGCCTGCCGCGCGGCCTCGTCGTCCAGGCTGGCGGTCGGTTCGTCGGCCAGGATCACTGCCGGCTGCAGCAGTACCGCGCGCGCCAGCGCCACCCGCTGGGCCTGGCCGCCGGACAGTTGCGCCGGCTTGCGCGCCGCAAGCTCGTCCACGCCCAGCGCCGCAAGTACCTCGCGGATGCGCGCGTCGTCCTGCGCCTGCCCTGCCGCCCACTGCGCCATCGCGAGGTTGCCATGCACTGTCAGCGCGGCGCTCAAATGCAGTTTTTGCGGCAAAAAACCGATGGTTCTGGCGCGCCAGGCGTCGCCGGCGACCTTGCCCAGCGCGCGCATGGACTGGCCGGCCACCGTGATGTCGCCGTCGGTCGGCGCCAGCAGCGCCGCCGCCAGTGCCAGAAACGTCGATTTGCCCGAACCCGAGGCGCCGCGCAGCAGCAACACGCCACCCTGCGGCACCTCCACGTCCTCGAAATGAAGCTCTGCGCCGCCGGCGTAGCGGTAAGCCAGTTGTTGCGTGTGTATCACGCAGGCAGGCCCTTGGGGCTGGCGCTTGCACCGGTGGCGCAATCGGCGCAGACGCCGCGCACCGCAAAGTCCAGGCTCAGGCCCTGGTAACCCAGCGCCTTCAGGGCCTGCAGCGCCGATTGCGCAGCCCGGTCCAGGTCATCGGCACTGGCCTGCAGCGCGCTTTCCAGCGGGCTGTCGCGGTGGCAGCTCTGGCATTCAAAGTGCGGCATCGCATGCACGCCGGCCGGCATCGCCTGGTAACGCCGCACCCGGCTGGCATCAACCCGGCACAGCAGCAGCCCCACTTGCGTCAGGCGGTCGATCAGACGGTACAGCGTGACGCGGTCCAGCGCCGCACCGTCGGCCGCGTCGCCCTCGCCCGCCAGCGCGACCTGCAACTGTGCATGGGTGTAACTGGTGTCCGGATGCGCCAGCAGCCAGCCCAGCACCCGGCGCGCCGCCGCCGTGCGGCGCAGGCCGGGAGCGGTCAGCAGGGTGGCGATAGGGTCGGTGGGGGTGGGCATGAGGTGGGAGAAAGTCGAAGCAATTAACGCAATGGAGTTGCATTATGACCGAAACCCCCGTCCAAACTGATTCCAACAGCTCGGCATGCGAACTCTATTCAAAGCTTGTGCTTTGCAAATTTGCGATTTCAGCGACTGGGGTCATCGCGAAATCCGCTGGGGGAGAGGGGATAAGGGCAAGGCTTCGGTCCGAGACCTCCCACCAGCTCGATCTGCACCGTTCCGGCAGGTGGGTTCTGGTTACCACCATATACCTCACCCACCACCATCTCCGAACCAATGATCGCATCAGCTACGCCGTACGCACGTAAAAGGTTCTAGATATAAGCAGCGCGGGATTTGGCAAGATCTTTGACGACACCCGGAACTCCCTCACGGGGATCTTCGTACACCACAAC
>CALRTF020000083.1:0-14457 GCA_943370985.1 Paenacidovorax caeni | reverse complement strand
CTCGTCTGGCCTGCTGCAACGGTGATGGTTGCCCCGTTGGACAGTGTCACTGTCAGGGCGCTGGTTGGCGCCTGTGTCAATGTCGCCGTGTAAACAATACTGCCGCCCGCCTCACTCAGCGTCGGCGTGGCCGACAGACTCACTGTCGGCGCTGGGGTCGGTGCCGGTGCCGGGGCCGGGACAGGTGTCGGCGCTGGCGCAGGTGTTGATGAGGTTAATGTCGACAAATCCTCCAATGGACCTCGACCCCCAGCATCCACATCCGACACCCCAGCGGTGTTGACTGATCGGCCATCGCTGGTAGGAGAATATTCAACGGAGTTCCGCTCAAGTGAGGAGTACTCGTAAGTCAACGGCGCAAGCGCTTCGGCAGTCCTTATCAGTCGGACAAAGTTATTGCCATCATCCGGCCGAATACTTGTAACACTGCCGCCAGAAGAGGAGGCAACACCCGAGGACGTCTCTTGAAGAAGCCTGTCAAGACTGCTGCCCTCATTGATCGCATTCAAAATGCTGGTCAGCTCACCAACGCGCGACAATAGGGCGCCACTGTTGCCATCGGGAAGTATGTTATCGAACACCGTCGAATCGAGCGTGACGGTTTCCTTGGAGCGGAGGAGAAACTTCCCGCCGTGATCGAAAGCCAGTTCCACACGCCCGCCGACAGCGGTGACAAGAACCTCGCCTTCAAATACAGGGTCGCCGAATCTAAGTTGGCGTTGCACACCCTCTTTGTTCTGAGCAAAGGCCACGCCTTCGATCAAAACCACGTTGCCGACTACTTTGGCTTCGTTTGCCATGGGAATTCCAGACGGAGTAATTACATTGGATATCAATGTAGCGGGCTTACTCCCTCATGTGAACTGTACTGAGGTACTAGAGCGGTCGTCAGTCCTTGAGCGAATGACCGTTGACCCTGAGCGAGAGCTGCAGGCGGTCTCTTACTTGAAGTTTCTCAAAAATTGCTCCGACGTGGGCCTTCACGGTGCGCTCCGTAATGCCGAGAGCACGCGCAATTTCTTTGTTGCTCGCGCCGTTGGCGAGGGTGCGCGCGACCTGCTTTTCCCGGTCAGTAAGGTTTTTAGACCAAGTTTCTCCTTCGGCTGTCGGCGCGACACTCTGAAGCCGACCGGTGGCGCTGACGAGCCTTTTCATCAACGACTCGCCAATCCAGAGCCCCCCCTGGAGTACCACCGCCGCGATCTGGACCAAAAGCTGCGCGGCAGCATGGGTATTGCAATACCCTCTTGCCCCGGCAGCAAATGCAGCAAGCGCCTCCTCATCTGAGGGTTGATCACTCAGCACCACACACGGGATCAACTTAAACTGCGGCGCCAACTTTTCAATCTGGAGGGCCACAGATAACCCATGCTCCAGACGCAACCAAATGACATCAATATTGTCTGGTTTGTGCGTCCTTGTTGCCTGCAACTTGCCCGCTCGTCCGTGCTGAAAAGCCTCGCTCCAACGAGGAAGCATGCGACCATTCGGGCAAAGAAATAAATGAACAGACTCCTGATTTCCCACTGCTATCTCAAGCTAGCGCTCAGTAAAGGCTGCCTGCTTTGCCTTCAAAACAGGTTTCAGGAGATAGGACAAAATGGATTTCTGCCCAGTAATAATGTCCACCTCGGCCACCATCCCCGGAATAATGGGAAGGCCCTCGCCAAGCTTGGACTTTTCGGTACGAACACGCACGGTATAAAACGTATTGCCGCGTTCGTCAGTAACCGAGTCTGCGCCTATGAACTCTAATTTGGCCTCAAGACCGCCATAAATGGAGAAGTCATACGCGGTAAACTTCACCAGCGCCCGATCACCTGGGCGCAAGAAAGCGATATCCTTGGGCAGAACCTTCGCCTCCAGCAACAGATTCTCCTCGAGAGGAACAATTTCAATAATGTCTCGCCCAGGTTGAACCACGCCGCCCACAGTATTAACGAGAAGACGCTTCACAGTGCCTTTGACGGGAGATCGCAGGGAGGACTTGTCAACCTTATCAGCAAGTCCAACACCACCCGCCGAACTCACGTTCAGTTTCGCCAGCGTCTCGGACAATTCTTTACGCGCTTCACTTTGGAAATTCAAAGTGATTTCCTGCACTTTGCGTGACGCCTCCGCTATGGCCGACTGGGTTTTCGATATTTGGGCGGAGGCCATTTCCCGCTCACCCAGAAATCTCCCCGTTTCACGCTCCAGCCTCAGCAATTCCACCTCCGATACTGCGCCGTCTTTCAGCAGAGGTCTCGTGTATCCCAGCTCCCGGGAGGTTAGCTCGTATGCCCTGGAGGCCTGCTCCCGCTTTGCGCGCATTTCCACGAGTTCTTGCTGACGTTGCGCCAGTTGCTGCTGCGCAATCGACAGCTGTGCATTCAAGGTGGACGTACTCGCCTCGTACGCCCGCAACTCTTCTTCTACTGTCTTTGGGGCTTCTGCAACAGCTTCAGGCGGGGGAACAAAAGCCACGCCCTCAGCGAGAGCCCGCACACGCGCAGCCCTAGCCAGCAAAGCCAGATATTGGACGCGATTTTCTTTGACAGAGGAGTCGAATCGGGTGGTGTCGATATTGACAAGAATCTGCCCAGGCTCAACTACCTGCCCTTCCTGAACCAAAATTTCAGAAACTATGCCGCCGTCAAGGCTTTGCATGACTTGCAGTTGCTTGGAAGGAATCACCTTTCCTTCACCTTTAGTAATCTCGTCGATCTCGGAAAGGCCCGCCCACAAAACCGCCAGCAACAGGACAACGCCAAGACTGTTGACGAGGAGTCGTGCACGGAGCGGCTCCTGATCAAGGATGGCCCGGTCCGCGTCTCCGCTGAAACCTGCGTCCATCCTTCCGTCGTCTTGTCGCCAGGAGGCGAGTGTGCGATCCAGCCGTGGCTGCAAAGTGCGGCGGATGGCCTCAAGAAGCCTGATCAACGGACGGGCCCACGTTATCCAGCGCGGTTTCATGAAGCCTTCCCGATGCGACCGGCCTTCAAGGCCTCGATGACCTGCTCGTAGGGCCCATCAGCGACGATACGCCCTTCGTCAATAACAATAATCCGGTCTGCAAGGTCCAGCAGGGTATTTCGGTGCGTCACCACGATCATGGTTTTATGTTTTGCGTAGCTACGCAAACGCTCCTTGAACTGCGCTTCAGATGAAAAGTCCATGGCCCCAGTGGGCTCGTCAAGCAACAGGACGGGCGGCTCCAGCAAAGCGGCCCGGGCAATGGCCACGCCCTGACGCTGCCCGCCAGAAAGTGACTCCCCCCGCTCCCCGATAATCATGTCAAACCCCTGGGGGTGCCGATTCGCAAACTCGATCAAGCCGCCAACTTCTGCTGCGGCCAGAATCGCGCCATCATCAGCGTAAGGAGCTGCTATTGCTATGTTGTCCCGAAGAGTCCCGTAAAAGAGCATGGCATCCTGCTCCACATAACCCACGTTTCGGCGCAAATCAGCCGGGTCCAACTGCCGAAGGTCAATTCCATCCATGGTGATGGCGCCCTCGGTGGGGGTATATAACCCGAGTACTAATCGCTGCAACGTCGTTTTTCCGGACCCGACCCTGCCGATAACCACAACATTTTCACCCGGCTTGATTCTGAAGGAGACGCCCCTGAGGGCTTCTTGTGTGCGGCCTGGATAACTGAAGTGCACGTTATCAAATACGATTTCTCCCGCCAGATCAGGGCGGTGAACAAAATTTGTTTCACCCGATCGCTCCCCGGGCTTCTTCATCGTCTCTTCAAGTGAAGACAATGCCGTCCTGGCGTTTTGATATTGCATCAACAAAGCCACAATTTGCCCCAGCGGCGCCATTGCTCGCCCGGACAACATGGTGGCGGCCACGAGTCCTCCCATTGTCAACATCCCCGCATGTATCAGGTAAACACCCGCAACAATGATGCTTATATTTACAAGTTGCTGAAGAGTCGAAACACCGTTGATGACGGAAGAGGACATAAGCCGCAGCTGCGCACTTACGCGAGCGAGAAACGACGCCGTATCTTCAAGCTTGGACTGCATCTGGCTTTCTGCACCGTGCGCCTTGATTGCCTCCATAGCCGTCAGCGTCTCGACCAGCGTGGCATTACGCATCGCCGCCGCCCTGAAAGTAGTCTCAGATAGTTCATGCATCTTGTGCTGAACGATATAGCTGTAAATCACCACACAAATGACACCGACCAGAGGCGGAATCACAAGAGGCCAGGAGATCCAGCCGAGTACCAAGAAAAAAAGCAGTGCAAAGGGGAGATCTATGACAGCCGTTACTGTCGCAGAGGCAATGAAGTCTCGCACCGACTCAAAGGAGCGCAACGTCGCAGCATACGAGCCTACCGATGCAGGTCGTTCCGAAAGACGCATTCCCAGCACCCGCTCCATGATCAACGTAGAAAGCTTCAAGTCGATGCGTGAGCCGGCAAGATCAACGAAATAACCCCGCATGACGCGAAGAAAATAGTCGATGACAAGCACTAAGAGAAGACCAAACGCCAGCATCCAAAGCGTCTCTATCGCGAAGTTGGGCACTACGCGGTCATAAATATTCATGGAAAACAGCGGCACCGCCAGCGCAAACAAATTGATAAGCAGCGCTGCGGCAAGAATATCCCTGTAAAGCGGAAGCTGATCCCGGAATGCACCCCAAAACCAGTGGCGCTGGGGAATGTTTGCCAGCTCCGGCGCCCGTTGATCAAAACGGAAATTTGGCCTGGAAAAAATGGCAATGCCCGCATATCGCCCGTATAGATCCTCACGCGGAAGTACGACAACTCCCTGCCCGGCTTCGGGGAAGAGCAGATTGGCCGACTCACCTTTCTCATCCCAACCCAGCAAAAGGCAGGCGCCATCACCCTCTAAAAGGAGGACTACTGGTAACAGTGCAGCGTCTATTTTCTCGAGTGGTCGCCTCAATATCTTGCAGGACAAACCAGCCCTCGCCGCAGCTCGCGCAAATAGCGTTGGCGGCAATCCAGATTTCGGCAAAGGAAGCCCCGCAGACAGCGCAGCGCGGGTACTTGGACGACCATGAATACGTGTCAATTCAACAAGGCAGTCAAGCAGCGGGTCGTGATGAAGCAGGTCCTCGCGTAAACCTTGGGCCAAATGGCTGGCTTCGCTTTTGACGCTTGCTGGCAACGGCACGTTCATGTCACTCATTCTTATTGATCGTCACGATCAGCTCGTCCCAATTTAATCCCGTTGAAGTCGTAATTTATTGTAATTTAATCAAGCACTTGCCGCAATATTTTCAAGTCAAGCATCGCGATGACGTTTCAGAACTTCATCAAAATGAACAATGTGGTAGTTGAAGCACGGGAATTCAGCGCGTCACAAATACCCATTGCACGATTGCCAGCAGCTAGATGCATTGTGAGGGTGTAAACGTCAAGCTCAAAAGCATGTTACCCCTGATTAAACTAAATTATTCATAGAGTAGCCCAGTTCTGGCAGAAACCGCCATCACGCGTCGGAAAGGTGCAACTTGGATCAGGCAGCAGCGCTTAAAAATTTGGGGCCAGTCACTTCCGTCATAGCGCGAACAAAAAAAAACGCCCACTGTTGTGGGCGTTTTTCACTGCTGTAATGCAGATTTTTGGTTGCGCGGGCAAGATTTGAACTTACGACCTTTGGGTTATGAGCCCAACGAGCTACCAGGCTGCTCCACCGCGCGATATGTTTATATTCTACCCTATTCAGCCACTACCGTGTTGGTCGCGGATGCATCGGCAGTCACATCCGGCCGGTCCACGAGCTCAACCAAAGCCATGGGGGCGTTATCGCCAACACGAAATCCCATTTTCAAGATGCGTGTGTATCCACCAGGACGTGCTTTGTAGCGCGGGCCAAGTTCCGCGAACAGCTTGACGACCATATCGCGATCGCGCAGACGATCAAACGCAAGTCGTTTATTCGCAACGGTCGGCTCTTTGGCCAAAGTGATCATCGGCTCCACAACCCGACGCAGTTCTTTGGCCTTTGGCAGGGTCGTTTTGATCACTTCATGCTGAATCAAAGAATTCATCATGTTGCGGAGCATGGCCAGCCGATGGGAGCTGGTCCGGTTTAGTTTACGAAGTCCGTGTCCGTGACGCATAGTGATTCCTTTTTAATATCAGACAGCCGTATCAGGTACTGCCTGTGCGCCATTCATTGAAGAATGGTCAGTTTTACAAATTAACGCTTGTCGAGACCGGCCGGTGGCCAGCTTTCAAGACGCATGCCCAGCGTGAGACCACGCGATGCAAGCACTTCCTTGATTTCATTGAGGGACTTGCGGCCCAAGTTTGGCGTCTTCAACAGTTCGTTTTCAGTGCGCTGAATCAAGTCGCCAATGTAATAGATGTTCTCGGCCTTCAAACAGTTGGCAGAACGAACCGTCAACTCAAGCTCGTCCACAGGACGCAGAAGAATGGGGTCAAATTGCTGCGAGCTGCGCTGAACTGGCGCATCAAATGCCGCAAGTTCGTTACCTTCGAGTTGCGCGAATACAGCCAATTGCTCCACAAGAATCTTCGCCGATGCGCGAACCGCGTCTTCAGCTGTCACTGCGCCGTTGGTTTCGATCTCAAGAACCAGCTTGTCCAGGTCCGTCCGTTGCTCGACGCGGGCGCTTTCGACGGTGTAACTCACACGTTTAACAGGAGAGAAAGATGCGTCGAGAACGATTCGGCCAATCGACTTGGTCGACTCATCACCGTATCTACGCATGGTGCCAGGGACGTAGCCGCGGCCGTTTTCCACCTTGATCTGCATGTCAATCTTCCCGCCGTGGGACAAATTGACGATGACATGCTCTGGATTGATGATTTCCACATCATGTGGTGTCTGAATGTCGGCTGCTGTAACAGGTCCCTCGCCATCCTTGCGCAGGCTTAGCGTAACTTCGTCACGGTTGTGAAGCTTGAACACAACGCCTTTGAGATTCAGGAGAATATTAACGACATCTTCCTGGACGCCATCAATGGAGGAGTACTCGTGCAAAACGCCTGCAATGGTGACTTCTGTGGCGGCATGCCCGACCATCGACGACAGCAACACGCGACGCAACGCATTGCCAAGCGTGTGCCCATAGCCGCGCTCGAACGGCTCCAGGGTCACCTTTGCGCGATTGGCAGCAAGTTGCTCAACGTTGATGGTTTTTGGTTTAAGTAAATTTGTTTGCATGCATTCTTCCTCTCAATACCCTCGGCTCGTTACACCGATAAGGCCAGGTGAAGCGACCCCGCGACTTACAGTGCCCTATAAGCGCAGGAACGAAAATTAACGTGAGTAGAGTTCGACGATCAACGACTCGTTGACATCGGCTGCAAACTCGTCGCGATCAGGCACCTTCTTGAAGATACCCTCGCCCTTGTCAACGCTGACATCAACCCACGCCGGCAAGCCGACTTGCTGAGCCAATTGAAGTGCTTCGGTCACGCGAGTCTGCTTCTTGGATTTGTCGCGCACAGCAATCACGTCGCCCGTTTTAACCATGTAAGACGGGATATTGACGGAGCTGCCATTGACTGTGATCGCTTTGTGCGATACCAGTTGGCGCGCCTCGGCTCGTGTGGAACCAAAGCCCATACGGTACACAACGTTGTCCAGCCGCGACTCCAGGATGAACAGAAGGTTGGCACCCGTATTGCCCTTGCGGCGGTCTGCTTCTTCAAAATAACGGCGGAACTGCTTTTCAAGAACGCCATACATGCGCTTGACTTTCTGCTTCTCCCGGAGTTGCAGACCGAAGTCAGATGTGCGCGTTCCAGAAGTACGGCCATGTTGGCCAGGCTTGGAGTCAAATTTCGCTTTGTCACCGATCGCGCGCCGAGCGCTTTTCAGAAACAGATCTGTGCCTTCGCGGCGGGATAGTTTGGCCTTGGGGCCGAGGTAACGTGCCACTTGAATTCCTTATGTCATCTGCTGCAATAGCTTGCAGGAGCCTTCGGTGTAAACCTAACGGCGGTGGGCTTTGATAAAAATGTTTTCAGAACCTGAATGGGATAATGCCCTCCAGCTCCGACAACTCAACTTAAATACGGCGACGCTTCTGAGGACGGCAACCGTTGTGGGGAACTGGTGTCACGTCGGCAATCGAATTGATCCTGATGCCAAGCGCTGCAAGCGCCCTTACCGACGACTCACGTCCAGGGCCTGGGCCTTTGATCTCGACATCAAGATTCTTGATGCCTTGTTCAATGGCAGCGCGGCCAGCCACTTCTGATGCGACCTGGGCTGCAAAAGGAGTCGACTTGCGCGAACCTTTAAACCCCTGGCCACCAGAAGAAGCCCAGGACAACGCGTTGCCCTGACGATCCGTGATGGTGATGATGGTGTTGTTGAAAGACGCGTGAACGTGAGCGACGCCGTCGGCAACGTTCTTGCGTACTTTCTTGCGAACGCGTTGTGCTGCGTTACTGCTAGGGGCTTTTGCCATAACTACCTCTTACTCAATTATTTCTTCAAGGACGCAGCGGCTTTGCGCGGACCCTTGCGGGTGCGTGCGTTGGTACGCGTGCGCTGGCCGCGCATGGGCAAGCCGCGGCGGTGACGGAAACCACGGTAGCAGCCGATATCCATCAGGCGCTTGATATTCATCGTGGTTTCACGACGCAAGTCACCTTCAATGGTGAATTGCGCGATCTGATCGCGAATTTTCTCAAGATCACCATCTGAAAGGTCTTTGACCTTTTTGGAATACGCGATATCACATGCCTCACAAATCTTGCGAGCACGCGTGCGGCCGATGCCGAAAATAGCAGTCAAGCCGATTTCGGCATGCTGCTGAGGCGGAATATTGATACCAGCTATACGAGCCATGTTCGTCCTCTAAAACTCTTGAAAATCAGCCTTGACGCTGCTTGTGACGTGGGTCCGCGCAGATCACGCGTACAACGCCCTTGCGACGGATAATTTTACAGTTGCGGCAAATTTTCTTAACCGAAGCTGAAACTCTCATTTATTTCTCCTAATCTTCTGAACTGCGCTCACTTGGCGCGAAACACGATGCGTGCCCGCGACAAATCGTAGGGCGTTAACTCAACCGTCACTTTGTCACCGGGAAGGATGCGAATGTAGTGCATGCGCATCTTTCCGGAAATGTGACCCAAAACGACATGACCATTTTCCAGCTTCACGCGAAACGTCGCGTTGGGCAGATTCTCCACGACCTCCCCCTGCATCTGGATGACATCATCTTTCGACATCGATCAACCACCAGGTGAGGTCTTAAAATTTGCTTTCTTCAACAGTGATTCATACTGTTGCGACATCATGTAGTTCTGCACTTGTGCCATGAAATCCATGGTCACAACCACAATAATAAGTAAGGAGGTACCGCCGAAATAAAACGGCACGTTGTACTTCAAAATCAAAAACTCTGGCAGCAGGCACACAAAAGTAATGTAAATAGCGCCTGCCAGCGTCAAACGAACCAAAATCTTGTCGATGTATCGCGCTGTCTGGTCACCCGGGCGGATGCCAGGAATGAAGGCACCACTTTTCTTCAGGTTGTCTGCAGTCTCACGGCTGTTGAAAACCAGCGCCGTGTAGAAAAAACAGAAAAACACGATCGCGATGGTATACAGCAACACGTAAATGGGCTGACCCGGTGTCAATGTCCCTGCGATGTCTTTCAACCAGCGCATTCCGTCACCCGCGCTGAACCAGCCGACAACAGTCGCAGGCAGCAAGATGATCGAAGACGCAAAAATCGGAGGAATCACACCAGCCATGTTCAGCTTCAGGGGGAGGTGGGAAGACTGACCACCGTATACCTTGTTACCCACCTGCCGCCTGGCGTAATTGACCAGGATCTTTCTCTGGCCTCGCTCCACGAACACCACAAAATACGTCACCAGAGCAACCACGATCACGATCACGATCGCCACCAGAATGCTCATGGCGCCGGTACGTACCAACTCAAGCAAACCACCCATTGCACTGGGCAATCCTGCGGCGATACCCGCAAAAATAATGATGGAGATGCCATTCCCCAGGCCGCGTTCGGTAATTTGCTCGCCCAACCACATCAGGAACATGGTTCCAGCAGTCAAACTCACCACCGCGGTCATCCGAAAACCAAAGCCCGGAGCCAGCACCAAGCCAGGCGAGCTCTCCAGCGCAATTGCAATCCCCATGGACTGAAACAGCGCCAGGCCCAGAGTTCCGTAACGGGTGTACTGGGTGATCTTCCTGCGTCCAGCTTCACCTTCTTTTTTCATCTGCTCGAATGTCGGTACGACATAGGTAAGCAGCTGCATGATGATCGATGCCGAGATGTACGGCATGATTCCCAGCGCAAATACCGTAAACCGGGACAAGGCGCCACCGGAGAACATATTGAACAGGCTCAGTATCCCGCCCTGCTGCCCTTTGAAAAGTTGCTGCAGCTGGGCCGGGTCGATGCCCGGAACCGGAATATGAGCGCCCACACGGTAAACCACCAGCGCAAGCAGCAAAAATACAAGCCTGTTGCGCAGATCACCGAACTTGCCGGTCTTTGCAATTTGTGCGGAGCTGGTCGCCACTGGTCGTTGTCCGTCTGATTAAGCGAGCGTGCCGCCAGCAGCTTCAATCGCAGCTTTTGCACCCGCAGTCGCGCCAATGCCATTCAGCTTGACAGCCTTGGTCAGGCTGCCTGACTTGATGACTTTGACGTTTTTTGCGATCTGACCGACAAGGCCAGCCGTTTTGAGTGCCAGCAGATCCACTTCAGCCAAGCCCAGTTGCTCAAGGGCAGCCAGGGTCACTTCCGCATTGAATTTGAGCAACTGTGATTTGAAACCACGTTTCGGCAAGCGGCGCTGCAGGGGCATTTGACCGCCCTCGAAACCGACCTTGTGATAACCGCCGGCACGGGACTTCTGGCCTTTGTGGCCGCGACCCGCGGTTTTACCCAGGCCCGAACCGATGCCACGGCCAACGCGGCGCTTGGCATGTTTTGCGCCTTCGGCAGGCTTGATTCCGTTTAATTCCATCATAAGCTCCGCTTACAGCACCTTGACCAGGTAGCTGATCTTGTTGATCATGCCGCGCACAGCAGGCGTGTCCTGCAGTTCACTCTTGCTGTTGATACCGCGAAGGCCCAGGCCACGCACGGTAGCGCGGTGAGACTCCTTGGTTCCAATCGGGCTGCGAACCAGGGTCACAGTGAGTTTTTTCTCTGTCGTCATTGGGTACCGCCTTAGCCGAAGATCTCTTCGACGGATTTGCCACGCTTGGCTGCGATGTCCGAAGCGGTCGTGGAGTTGTTCAGCGCGTCCATCGTTGCACGCACCATGTTGTAGGGATTGCTGGAGCCATGACTCTTCGCAACGATGTCGGTGATGCCCATTACCTCAAACACCGCGCGCATCGGACCGCCTGCAATGATGCCGGTACCTTTGGCAGCTGGCATCATCATGACGCTGGCCGCACCCCAATGACCAAACACGTTGTGGTGAATGGTGCCGTTTTTCAGCGACACCTTGGTCATGTTGCGGCGAGCCTCTTCCATGGCCTTTTGCACAGCTGCAGGCACTTCTTTCGACTTGCCCTTGCCCATGCCCACGCGGCCGTCACCATCACCAACAACCGTCAGCGCAGCGAAGCCGAGGATACGGCCGCCCTTGACGACTTTGGTCACGCGGTTGACCGCGATCATCTTTTCCTTCAGACCATCGTCTGGAGCGTCGTTGTTCGATTTTGCTTGAAACTTAGCCATACTTAATTCCAGTCTGCTTAGAACTGCAAGCCAGCTTCGCGAGCAGCCTCAGCCAGCGCTTTGACGCGGCCATGGTACGCAAAGCCAGCGCGGTCAAACGCTACTTTTTCCACACCTGCCGCTTTTGCCTTTTCGGCGATGCGCTTGCCAATGGCCTGCGCAGCAGCTACGTTTGCACCCTTGCCCGAGGCACCGAGTTCCTTGCGGACCTCAGCTTCTGCAGTCGAAGCGGATGCGAGGATTTTGGCGCCGTCGCCAGAAATAACACTGGCGTAAATATGCAAATTGGTCCGGTTGACGGTCAGACGCGCAACACCTTGCGTGGCAATGCGGATGCGGGTCTGGCGTGAACGACGAAGGCGCTGCTCTTTTTTGGTCAACATGATGCAGCTCCTTATTTCTTCTTGGTTTCTTTGATCGTGATCTTCTCATCCGCATAACGGATGCCCTTGCCCTTGTAAGGCTCAGGAGGACGAACAGCACGAACTTCAGCAGCAATCTGGCCGACACGCTGGCGATCCGAACCCTTGATCACCACCTCAGTGGGAGTAGGCGTCGTCGCAGTAATGCCCGCAGGCATGTCCATGATGACGGGGTGTGAATAACCAACAGTCAGATTGAGCTTGGCACCCTGGGCCTGGGCCTTGTAACCCACACCCACCAGGCTCAGCTTCTTCTCGAAACCTTTGGTGACACCCGTGACCATGTTGCTCACAAGCTGGCGCATCGTCCCGCTCATGGCATTGGCCTCACGCGAATCATTGGCCGGAACAAACGTCAGCTTGCCAGCGTCATTCTTGATGGTTACCAGCGCATTCTGCGTCAGCGCCAGGGTACCGAGGCCACCCTTGACGTTGATCTGGTCGTCTTTCATCGCCACGTCGACGCCCTGGGGCACGACGACTGGCATTTTTCCTACACGAGACATTTCAGTTACTCCTCAATGCCGCCGTTAAGCCACGTAGCAAAGCACTTCACCACCGGTACCGGTAGCGCGCGCCTTGCGATCAGTCATCACGCCCTTGGGGGTCGTAACGATGGCGACACCCAGGCCGTTCATGACCTGGGGAATGGCGCCGTGGCCTTTGTAGACGCGAAGGCCGGGGCGGCTGACGCGCTCAATGCGCTCAATCACGGGCTTGCCTGCGTAATACTTCAGGGCGATTTCCAGCTGGGGCTTGCCGTCGTCGGTCTTGACGGAGAAGCCATCGATATAGCCCTCATCCTTCAACACCTGCGCGATGGCGACTTTGACTTTTGACGATGGCACCATCACAACGGCTTTTTCAACCATTTGTGCATTGCGGATGCGCGTCAGCATGTCGGCAATAGGATCACTCATGCTCATTTGTAGTTCTCCTATGCTTACCAGCTTGCCTTGGTGATACCAGGGATATCACCAGCAAAAGCCAACTCGCGGATCTTGGCGCGAGCCAGACCGAATTGACGGAATGTGCCACGCGGACGACCGGTGATCGCACAGCGGTTGCGCTGGCGGGTCGGGTTCGCATTGCGGGGCAACTTTTGCAACTCCAGACGGGCCAGCTGACGCTCTTCATCGGAGCGCTTGGCGTCGTTGGACGTTGCCTTGAGTTCTGCGTATTTCTTGGCGAACTTGGCAGCGAGTTTCTCGCGCTTCAGTTCACGTTGCAATAAAGCCTGTTTTGCCATGTCCGCCTCAGTTCTTGAACGGAAAACGGAAGCCGGTGAGGAGCGCCTTGCACTCTTCGTCGGTCTTAGCCGTGGTGGTGATGCTGATATTGAGACCGCGCAAGGCATCAACCTTGTCGTATTCAATTTCAGGGAAAATGATCTGCTCTTTCACGCCGATGTTGTAGTTGCCGCGACCGTCAAACGCACGGCCAGAGATGCCGCGAAAGTCACGGACACGCGGCAGGGCCACGGTCACAAAGCGATCCAGGAACTCATACATCTGAACGCCGCGCAGGGTCACCATGCAACCGATCGGCAGGTCTTCGCGAATCTTGAATCCGGCGATAGCCTTCTTGGCCTTGGTAACCACGGGCTTTTGGCCGGCGATCTTGGTCATGTCGCTGACAGCGTTGTCCATGACCTTCTTGTCGGCAACCGCTTCACTCACACCCATGTTGAGCGTGATTTTGGTGATGCGGGGGACCTGCATCGGCGATTTGTAGCCGAATTTTTCCATCAGCGCAGGCGCGATTTTTTCGCGGAACTGGGCCTGCAGGCGAGCCTGCGCAGGAGCAGCTTGGGTAGGTGCGGTCTTTGCCATGTTTATGCAGCCTTGATTTCGTCGCCGCTGGACTTGAAGACGCGCACTTTTTTGCCGTCAGCCAGAAGCTTGATGCCAACACGATCCGCCTTGCCGGTGGCGGCATTGAAGATGGCCACATTGGACTGGTGGATCGGCATGCTTTTTTCAACGATGCCGCCGGTGGCTCCCTTGAGGGGATTCGGCTTGGTGTGTTTTTTCACCAGGTTGATGCCCTCAACCAGCACGTAACTGTCATCCTTGCGGAGCGTGATCGTGCCGCGCTTGCCCTTGTCGCGGCCCGCGATCACGATGATTTCGTCGCCTTTGCGAATCTTGTTCATGGCGTGTCCTTACAGAACTTCAGGAGCCAGGGACACGATCTTCATGAACTTCTCGGTGCGCAGTTCGCGCGTGACCGGTCCGAAGATGCGGGTGCCGATGGGCTCCAGCTTGGCGTTAAGCAACACGGCTGCGTTGCCATCGAATTTGACGAGGGAGCCATCACCGCGGCGGATGCCCTTGGCGGTGCGAACGACCACAGC
>CALRTF020000082.1:0-14506 GCA_943370985.1 Paenacidovorax caeni | reverse complement strand
CGGTCGCGCGCCAGGGCGAGCGCCTGCAGGGTGTGGCCAACAACGAATGGGGCCCGCGCGCCTGGGCCGGCAAGAAGGAGCTGGTGCGCACGCTGGCGCGCGAAACACCCGAGTACAAAACTGCGAAGGAGCAGGGCGAGGCGGACGAGGCCATCTTCAAGCGCCTGCTGGCCGACAACACGTTCATGGGGGCGTTGCGCCAGGACAAGACACGCCTGCAGGTCGGCTTCATGGCGCAGGACCCGGGCAACGGCCACGTGAAAGCCTGGGTCGGCAGCCGCGACTTCGCGAAGGACCCGTTCGACCATGTGCAGCAGGCGCGCCGCCAGGCCGGCTCGACCTTCAAGCCCTTTGTGTACGGCGCGGCCTTTGAAAACGGCGCCAAACCGACCGACAGCTATATGGACGACGCGGTGGAGATCCCGCTGGGCGGCAACCAGGTCTGGCGGCCGACCGACGGCGGCGGCCCCAGCTACGCGCCCATGACCCTGCGCCAGGGCCTGATGTATTCGAAAAACACCATCACCGCGCAGGTCATGCAAAGTGTCGGCCCCGCCAAGGTGGCCACGCTGGCGCAGGCCGCCGGCGTGCGCCAGAGCAAGCTCGAGGAGGTGATGTCGCTGGCGCTGGGCACCAGCCCGGTCACGCTCAAGGAAATGGTGGCTTCCTACGCGACGATTGCGAACAAGGGCGCCTACATCGAGCCCTTCATCGTCACCAGCGTGGAAGACCGCCACGGCAAGGTGCTGGAAAGCTGGCAGGCCAAAGCGCCCGAGCAGGCGATGCAGCTGTCCACCGCGCAGACCCTGGTGGACGTGATGCGCGGCGTGATCGACCAGGGCACCGGCACCGGCATCCGCAGCCGCTACGGCATCCAGGCCGACGTGGCCGGCAAGACCGGCACCACCCAGGACAACACCGACGGCTGGTTCATCCTGATGCACCCGCAACTCGTGGTGGGCGCCTGGGTCGGCTTCAACGACAACCGCATCACGCTGAGCGACTACTGGGGCCAGGGCGCCCACAGCGCGCTGCCCATCGTCGGCGATTTTTTTGCGGCCTCGCTGCGCAGCAAGGTGGTCGATGCGCAGGCGACGTTTGATGTGCCGAAAAACTCCAGCGCGCCGCCGCCCGAGCCGGCCAGCCCGGTCAGCGACTGGTTCAACAGCCTGTTCCCGCCGGCCGGCCAGGTGACACCGCCGTCGCAGCCCATGACCACGCCCGACGGCAGCCCGATCCCGGGCCTTCCGCAAATGCAGTCGGCACCGCCACCACCGCCACCTCAGCCGCCACCTCAGCCGCCGCCCCAGCCGTCGCAGCAGCCACCCGGCGTGGGCATGGTGCTTCCGTCCCAGCCGCCACCCGGCGTGTCATCCCAGGGTTATGGGGTGGTGCCGGCGCGGCCGGTGAATCCCCAGGAACGCAGCGGCGGCGGCATCCCCATCATCCGCGAATACAGCGTGCCCGACACCGGCAACCGTTGACGGGCGCGGCGGCAAGCAGGCAGCAAGGTCCCTGCCTACAATCGGCAGTCGCCGGCCGCTTGCGCCTGCAAGCACCCTGACTGACCCTTTTTCATGACCACCGGCTCCGCCACCCTGCCTGCGGCCACGCGCCGCTCCATCCTGCTGCTGTCCTTTGCCACCTTCGCGAGCATGGCGGTGCAGCGCATTTGCGACGCCATGCTGCCCGAGCTGTCGCGCACGTTTTCGGTGAGCCTGACGCAGGCCGCGCAGGTGGTGTCGGTGTTTGCGGTGGTCTACGGGCTGGCGCAACTGGTGTACGGGCCGCTCGGCGACCGCTTCGGCAAGTTCGGCATCGTGACCGTGGCCACGCTGGCCTGCAGCATTGGCAGCGTGGTGGCGGTGTTTGCCACCAGCCTGGACATGCTGCTGCTGGCGCGTGTGCTGGTGGCCATGGGCGCGGCGGCGGTGATCCCGCTGGCCATGGCCTGGGTCGGCGACACCGTGGCCTACGAGTTGCGGCAGGAGACGCTGGCCCGCATCGGCCTGGGCACCACCCTGGGCCTGGTCAGCGGCCTGCTGGTCGGCGGCGTGGTGACCGACGCGATGGGCTGGCGCTGGGCGTTTGTGCTGACCACCGTGCTGTTTGGCGGGGTCGGCGCGCTGCTGTGGGTGGACTGGCGCCGCCAGCTGGCCGAGGGGCCGGCGGTCGTGAAGCCGACCGGGCCGCGCACGCCCTACCTGCGCCAGGTCGGCGCGATCCTCGGCGGGCGCTGGCCGCGCTGGGTGCTGACCGTGATTTTTATCGAAGGCATCACCGGCTTCGGCGTGCTGGCGATCTGGGCCTCGCACCTGCATGGCGTGCACGGCGTGTCGCTGACGCTGTCGGGCGCGGTGGTTGCGCTGTTCGGCCTGGGCGGCATGGGTTATATGGCGCTGGCGCGGCACCTGGTGCGGCGTTTCGGCGAGCGCGGCCTGTCCCTGCTGGGCGGCGGCATCGCCGGCGCGGGCGCGATGGTGCTGGGCCTGTCGCCCTGGTGGCAACTGGCGGTGCCGGCCAGCCTGCTCAGCGGCTTCGGGTTTTTCATGCTGCACAACACGCTGCAGACCAACGCGACCCAAATGGCACCGACCGCGCGCGGCACCGCGATGTCGATGTTTGCCGCCATCCTGTTCCTCGGCCAGTCCATCGGTGTGCTGCTGGCCGCCGGGCTGAGCGCGCGCATCGGCTCGACCGCCGTGGTGGCGCTGGGCGGCGCGGTGCTGATCGTGCTCGGCGCGGTTTTCTCCTGGGGCATCCGCCGCCGCGACAGCCTGCAGGCTGCGCCCTGAGGGCAGACGCGCGAAAGCGTGATTCAATCACCCCAGGCGACACCGCACTCCACCCCAGGCACACCATGGCATCCGCGCAGGCAATCACCACCGACGACTACAAGCTGTTTCCCTCGCCGCGCAACCGGCACAAGGTGATTTTTGCGCAGCAGGTGTTTGTGCCTTACCCCTACATGCTGATCGACATGGACAGCTACGGCTTCAAGGGCAAGTCCAGCCTGTTCGCCGCCTGCCGGCTCAGCGACGGCAAGATGGGGCAGCTGGTCACGCTGGAGCTGCCGGAAGACGAGGCCCGCTTCAAGGCCCGCTTCGTGCCGGATTGAGTTGTTTTGCCGGTTGGAGTGCCAAATCGGGCTGCAGCCCACGAGTGACGGGGGTCAATGGCTATCAATTCGGTAGCATTTGGGCGGCCGGGCGCTTGATGCATACTTGCCAGCACCATGGCGACCGCGCCCCGCAAACCCGCAAAACCCAAGGCCGCGCCGGCACCGAAAAAGCCGCGCACGCCGCGCAGCCACCACTACCACGTCTATGTGATCGAGCTGTCCGACGAAGTCTGGAACGTCGGCCGTTTCCGCCGCGCCAACCCCGACTGGCAACTCGGCAAACCCTTTGTGTACGTCGGCATGACCGGGCTGGACCCGGACGTGCGCTTCGACAAACACAAGGCCGGCATCCAGGCCAATGTGTATGTGCAGAAGTGGGGCCTGCGACTGCTGCCGCAGCTCTACACCATGTACAACCCCATGCCCTACGAAGGCGCGCGCGACATGGAAGTCGAGCTCGGGATTGCGCTGCGGGAACAGGGGTATGGGGTGTGGCAGGCTTAAAAGCTTTTGCCGGGCTGAATCAGTTGGGGTGCTGCCAGGTCCCCATGACGCGGCCCGTTGTGCCGCTCGTTCATTTCTGGGATAGTCGGCGAGATTTGGGCCGCGCTGGCCGTCTGAACGCCTGCTTTATCCCAGGCGGTAATTCAAACGCATGAAACTCAAGTTCAATCTGGCCAACGGCCTTCTGTTGCTGACCGGTCTTGCTGCTTTCGGTATGGGAATATTTTCCGTTGTCACCGAGTCGGTGGGCAGCGGCTTTGGCAGGGGCGCTGCAAAGGTGACGACTTACAAGGAAGATGACGCCTCGGCTTACTGGTTCGCGGTCCTGATGTGGTTTGGGACCGGGATCGGCCTGACATGGGTGGCACTGATGTCTGCGCGTGAAGAACACGACAAGGACCCGGGCTCTCTCGCCGATCAGGCCAGGCGCCGTGCCAGGGAAAGAGAAGCCGACAGCTTAAAAAAACGCCGCTAAGCCATGGATCTGCGGCCAGCCGGTACAGTCTGGGACCCGCAGTCAGCCAAGCCTTTGGCAAAAAAACTGGTTGTGGATACCGGCGCCAGGTTTTCCTTCACGGTGCTGCCCGCAGTTTTGCGGGACATCTACAACGGCCTATCCCTCACCACATCACCCGAAAGAACCATCAATGCACGTTTTCATTGCAGGCACAGGGAAACTCGCGACAGAGCTGCTCGACAAGCTCGACCAAAGCGGGCAGTTGACGATCTCTTCATGGTCTGGTGTGCCTGAAGCTGGCGTTCGATCGATCATTATTCATGCGGGTTCCGGGCGGGAGATCGGGGAAATTTTAGGTTTCTGCCAGCGAACATCATCCGTTCTCATCGAACTGGCCACCGGCTCTGCCCTTGAACATCTCCTGCCGGCTTTTCCCATTGTGCTGTGTCCCAACACGAACATCCTCATGCTGAAATTCATGTGCATGCTCAAGCGCTCCGGCGCCTTGTTTGCCGGCAGCCAGATCAGCATCACGGAATCGCATCAGGCCTCCAAGGCTTCGGTTCCCGGTACCGCCGTATCAATGGCCCTTGATCTTGGGCTGGATGCTTCCGGGATTGTTTCGGTGCGTGATGTCTCCCGGCAGGAAATGGATTTGCTCATCCCGCCAGAGCACCTGGCGCGGCACGCGTATCACCGGATCCAGATTCATGATGACACGTGCGCCATCTCCATGGAAACGCGCGTGTACGGTGATTCACCCTACGTGAGCGGGGTCCAGCAACTGATGGCCGCCATACAGCGGCGACCGTTGCAGAACCGTGTGTACACCATCAATGAGTTTGTTGAGAATGGCTGGATCTGATGTGCTTGCAAGCCGGGTTCCGTCCGGGCACCGGTCCGGGTTCACCCAAGGCGCAAGGCTGTGAGCCACTCATGCCAGGAAGACCGCACGATAGCCCGCGTCCCACACACATCCCGTTTGCGCGCCTACAGTCCACCCATGAATTGTCAGTAAGGTGAACGTCGGGGGCCCGTATTTGCGGACCTCGGACATTTGCAAGGCGACAGACATGGATATCTCTACTCCCACCGAAACCAAAGCCGTGTTGCTTGACCAGCGCGCGGCGCAGCGCTTTGGCATTGCCCTGCGCCTGACCGTCGAGGGCGAGGAGGGCGCAACACACGACCTGAGCGCCACCGGCCTGTATTTCGCCTCTGAAGCAGCGTATGTGCCCGGCAAGACCATCACCATGGTGCTGGAGTTTCCCGACGTGGCGGGCACGCGCAAGCTCGGCTGCGAGGCGGAGGTGGTGCGGGTCACGCCGGTGGAGCAGGGTTTCAACGTTGCCGTGCGCCTGCTGACGCCGCTGTTTACGGAGTCCTGAGCGTCGGCTGTCACGGGGGTTGCAAGGCGCCCGGGGCGAGGCAGCATAAACTGGGTGCCATCAAAAACCAGGAGACACCTTGCCATGCTGATTCTTTGCGGCTCCCCGATTTCCAATTACTACAACAAGGTCAAGCTGGCCCTGCTTGAAAAAGGCGTGCCCTTCAGCGAAGAAGTGGCCGCCACCCACAGCAGCGACGAAGCCATTCTCAGCGCCTCGCCGCTGGGCAAGATCCCGTTCATCCGCACCGAGCGCGGCGGCCTGTGCGAGAGCCAGGCCATCCTCGACTACATCGAGGCCACCGTGCCGCAGCCGGCGCTGATGCCGGCCGACCCCTTCGAAGCGGCGAAGGTGCGCGAACTCACCACCTTTATCGACTGGCACCTCGAGATCGTGGCGCGCCAGCTGTATGCCTCGACTTTCTTCGGCGCCGCGCCGCTCAGCGAAGGCAATCTCGCGCGCATCCGCAAGCAGCTGGAGACCAATATCGCGGCCTTCAAAAAGCTGGCGAAGTTTTCGCCTTATGTGGCCGGTGACAGCTTGACGCAGGCCGACTGCGCCGCCTTTGCCAGCCTGCCGCTGGTGGGCATGGCCAGCAAGGCCGCTTTCGGCGAGGACCTGCTGCTGGCTGGCGGCGTCGACTACAAGGCGTATATCAAGTTCATCGGCGAGCGCCCCTCGGCGCAAAAGGTGGTGGCCGACCGCAAGGCCGCGCAGACCAAGGCCTGACCAGGCCGTCCGCCGTTGAATACACCAGGCCCGGCCGCGGCATGATCTCTGTCGTTCCACGCCGCATCCTGCCGGTGATTGTGCTGGCGCAGTTTGCCGGCACCTCGCTGTGGTTTGCGGCCAATGCCGTGATGCCCGACCTGCAGCAGGCCGGCGGATTGCCGGCGACGGCGGTGGCCAGCCTGACGTCGGCGGTACAGCTGGGTTTCGTGGCGGGCACGCTGGTGTTTGCCTTGCTGATGATGGCCGACCGGTTTGCGCCGGCGCGGATTTTTCTGCTGTGTTCCCTGCTGGGCGCGGCCCTGAATGCCGCCACCGTGTGGGTGCCCGACGATCTGGCGGCGCTGCTGGCCTTGCGTTTCGGCGTGGGTTTTGTGCTGGCGGGCATTTACCCGGTGGGCATGAAGATCGCGGCCAGCTGGTACCGCGAGCGCCTCGGCGCGGTGATGGGTGTGCTGATCGGCGCGCTGGTGCTGGGCACGGCCTTGCCGCATGGGCTGCGCGCGCTGGTGGGCAGCGGTGGCCTGGGCTCCTGGCAGTGGGTGATCCTCGGTGTGTCGCTGCTGGCGGCACTCGGCGGCATCGCTACCGCCTGGCTGGTGCCCGAAAGCCCATGGCAGGCACGCGGCACCCGCATCACACCGCGCGCGCTGGGGCTGATCTGGTCGGACCGACGCGTGCGCGCCTCGGTGTTCGGCTATTTCGGGCACATGTGGGAGCTGTACGCCTTTTTTGTGCTGGTGCCGCTGATGGTGGCCACGCGCCTGGCGGGTGCCGCGGTCAGTGCCGCCTCCTTCTGGGTGATCGCCTCAGGCGCCGTCGGCTGTATCGGCGGTGGCCTGCTGGTGCGACGCCTGGGCAGCGCGCGCGTGGCGCAGGTGCAGCTGGCCATCAGCGGCATGTGTTGCCTCGCAGCGCCCTGGATGCTGGGCGCACCGCTGCCGCTGTTCATGGCCTGGTTGCTGCTGTGGGGCATCACCGCCTCGGGGGATTCGCCGCAGTTCTCCACCCTGACGGCGCGCAATGCGCCGCCCGAAGTCGCGGGCAGCGTGCTGACCTTTGCCAACTGCATCGGGTTTGCGATTTCGGTGCTGAGCATCGAGTTGTTTGTGCGCGCCGCCGCCAGCTGGCCGCTGGCCGGCGTGCTGCCGTGGCTGGCTCTGGGCCCGGCGCTGGGCCTGTGGCTGATGCGGCCGCTGCTGCGTTAGGGACTGCGGCGCGCAGTCGCTTTCGCGCCAAAAAATCACAACTTTTTCTCCTGCGAATGGAGGATGCGGGCCGCCTGCGGCGGGCATTTAATTCGCAGCGGAGGAAGCTTTTTTGCGCCCGCATGTGCAGCCCGATTGCCACAGCGAACGCGCAAACCAGCACAACTATGGAAACAAGGCTTGTCCATGCCGCGACCGTCTGCCGGCGCGTGCTGCTGTCGCTTGTAGTGGTCCTGCTCGCGGCTTGCCAGACGGTGCGCAACGGCGGCGCGCCCGAGCCCTCGTTCGACGTCAATACCGACCTCAAGGAACTGGCCGCCCAGTACCAGGGCGCCAGCAGCATTGCGGCTTTTTACAAGGACCCGACGCGCAACGGACGCGACGCTTTTGTCACCGGCCGGCTGGTGGCCATGGACCTGCGCTACATCCAGTTCATCCGCGGGCTGACCTCGGACAAGCAGCAGATCGACTCGGCCACCGATGCGGCCACCATGACGATGAACCTGTTGGGCACCATCGTCAGTTCGGCGCGGGCCAAGACCAACCTCGCGGCCGCCGCCGCGGGCGTGGGCGGCATCAAGACCAATGTGGACAAACATTTCTACTATGAAAAAAGCGTGGAGGCGCTGGTGGCCACCATGAATGCGCAGCGCAAGGAAGTGCTGGTGCGCATCCTCGGCGGGCTGCAGCAGGACATCGATGCCTACCCGTTCACGCAGGCGGTGACCGACCTGCACGACTACTATGCGGCCGGCACGCTCAACGGCGCGATTGTCGGCATCCAGCAGCAGGCGGTGCAGAAGGAAGACGCGGCCAACCAGAAGATCCAGCTCGTGCGCGATGTGGCGCTGCTGCCGCTGGCCGCCCGCACGACCAAGCAGCAGCTGACCGCCGCGCTGGCGCAGCCGGCGGCGACCGCCGACGCGGTGGGCAAGGCGCTGGCCGCGCTGGGCATGGAGGCCGACAGGATTCCCAAAGACGCCGTGCAGGCCAGGCGCGCCCTGCAGATCCACATTGCCAACGCGCGCGACGCGGCGGCGATCGGCAAGGTGCAGCAAGCCATGAAAAACGCAAACCTCATCCCGTAAACCCTTGGGAGGCCAGGCCATGGACGACGACGTGTACATCCGCGAGATCAACAAGCCTTCGCTGGACGCCATCGCGCAGGCGGTCAACGACGAGGAGGCCGGCGGCACCTGCTTCGTCAGGTCCAGCGTCGAATGGTATGACAACGCTTTTGTCAACCTTGCGGTGTTCCGCTTTCTCGATCCGCCAGGAACCCTGGTGCCTGGGCCGGTGCAGTTGCTGGCGCACGGGCAGCCGGCGCCGGTGGACGCTGCTCCTGTCTGGAATGGCGTGGTCGTGGCGGACGGCGTGAACCAGGCCGTGACGCTGTACCGCAGCGCCGGGGGTGGGGCATGAGCGCCGTGTTGCGCCGCGGCGCGGCCTCGCCCCAGGTGCTGGCCTTGCAGCAGGCGCTGCTGGGCGCGGGCTTCGATCCCGGAAAACTCGACGGCACGTTCGGCGGCGGTACCGAGGCGGCGGTGCTGGCCTTCCAGGCCCGCGAGGCCATGCTGGCCGACGGTATTGCCGGCCCGCGCACGCTGCACCGGCTGGGCCTGGCGCCGACGCCTGAGCTGGCCGACGCGCTGGCCTCGCTGACGCCGCAGGCGGTCAGCGCCATGTTTCCGTGGACACCGGTGGGCAACATCAAGAAGAGCCTGCCCTTTGTGATCCAGGCCTTGCGCTGGCGCAATCTGGTCGACAAACCCATGGTGCTGATGGCCCTGGCCACCATACGCGCCGAGGTCGAGGCATTTTTGCCGCTCAGCGAGGGCCTGTCCCGGTACAACACCTCGCCCAATGGCCATCCCTTCGACCTCTACGATGGCCGCCGTGACCTCGGCAACCGCGGCGCGCCCGACGGCGCGCGTTACAAGGGGCGCGGCTTTGTGCAGCTCACCGGCCGGCACAACTACCAGACCTACGGCCCGCGGCTGAGCCGGCCGGTGGACCTGGAGGCCGAACCCGATCTGGCCGGCGCGGCGGACATTGCCGCGGAGTTGCTGGCGCTGTTCATCGGCGACCGCGAACTGCAGATCAAGGATGCGCTGATGCACGGCAACATGCTGGCGGCACGCCGGCTGGTCAATGGCGGCTCGCACTGGCTGGACCGTTTTGTCGATGCGTACCAGAGGGGGGAGGCCGTCCTGGCCTGACCAGGCCCGAACCGGCGCGACAGACACTTTCAAACAGGAGAACGACCATGGATTCATGCATGGTTCTGGATGTTCCCAACCGCAGGTGGCGGGCGCGCGCGATGGCGCACCGGCTCGGCTTGGCAGGTGTGCTCGCGACCATGCTGGCCTGGCCAGCGGAGGTGCCGGCGCAGCAGCAGTTGCCGAGCCGGCCGATTGCCAATGTGCCCGAGAAAAAATCAGGCCTCGAAGGGGTGCTGGACCAGATCACCCCACGGATCCCCAAGGGTTACGACGCCCAGAAAACGCCGATGAACACGCCGTGGATAGACATCGCTCCCGCCACGCCGCAGCCGGTACCTTGCGCCGCCTTCAAGGGCTCGGTCGAGGACATGACTGCGCTGCGAAAGACAGCCAGGGAGGCGGCGGCGCGCAGGACCATCACGCCGCTGGACTTCGAGGGCTTGGTACCCAAGGCCTGCGCTGGCCAGGAGTGGGCGTTTTACCTGCTGTTTCTGGCCAATGTGGGGCAGGGCAAGTTATGAAACGCCGGGCTGTCCTTGCCGCCATAGTGGTGACCATCGCTTGCTGGGCGCACGGCCCGGCATGGGCGGCTTCCGGGGCCGACGACAAGCTGGCCCGGCTTCAGGCCCTGAGCGCACAGGTCCAGGGGCAGGTACCGGCGCTGGCGGCGGCAGGCCCCGGGCTGGGCGAGACGGGCCGCAAGGCCCTGGAGGATGCGCTGGTCAGCCATATCGAGGGCAACGCAGACCATGACCAGTGGAAGCGCGGCTTCATCGAGTCGAGCTGGATGTGGCACTTGTGGTCCACCGGCCTGCTGTTTGTCCTGGTCGTGGGCATTGTGTGTTTCGGCCTGTACCTGACCTATGTGCAGTTCAGCCGTGACTACAGCAGTTGGTCGCCGCCGCCGCAGGGCGAGGGTACCGGGGCGGCCATGCAGGGTGCAGCTCCTGACGGCAGCGCTACAGCAGCGCGGCCGGCCACGGCCACACACAGCCTCAAGATCAACGCCGGCGGTCTCGAGCTGACCTCCCAGGTGGTTGGCCTGCTGGTGCTGGCTTTTTCGCTGGCATTTTTTTACTTCTACGTGCACCGGGTGTACCCGATGCAGACCGAGGAGCTGACCCAGCTCAGGGACAAGGAAGCAGAAAACAATACCGGCAACGGCGCCGCGCCCGCCAAGCCGGCGCCGCGGCCACCCGCCCGCTGAGGCCCGGCCAGCGCCGCCCGACCCGCGCCGGCCTGTTATAAATACGCAGGTGTGTAGATGGTGTCCGGAAAAGCGGCGTATGACAAAAAAGCGGGTTGCGTTGATGGCTGGGTTGCTGCTGGGCTGTGCGGCGTGGGGGCAGACCCCCTGGTTCACCGTGTTGGGCGACCCTGCGAATCCCGCCGTGGATACCATCGAGGTCGACCCCTCGCCGGTCAGTGTCACAGTGGAAGCGCAAACCATGCGGGTGCGGGTCAGCCGCAGCACCCTCCGCAAGAGCTGGGACGGCGTTCCCTACCGTTCCTATGTGTCGGACGTGGTGTTCGATTGCGCCAACAAGAAGGCCAGGTACAGCGTTCTCGTGTTTTACATGGAGCCGCTGTGGCAGGGGAACTCGCACAACACCTCGACCTACTCGCACGACAAGCCGCGCTGGATGGAGTTCCGCGACGTCAGGCCGAACCCGAACCAGCAGATCATCCGCGCCGCCTGTGAAAGCGGGCGCGTGAAAACCAGCGATGCCCCCGGCATGCTGTATCCGGCCGCAGACGCCTCTCAGGCGCTATAAAAAGGATAGCTGGCCGCGCTTGCCCGGCAGGGGCAAGGGGCCGATTTGATTTCTGAAGCGAAGGGCGCGTCAGCGGGCGGACGCGACCAGCGCCGGGGTGTCGCGGTACAAGGCCGGCAACACGGTTTTCAGGTTGGCGATTTTCGGCAGGTCGAAACGCCGGATATAGGGCGAATTCGGGTTGCGTGTCGCGTAGTCCTGGTGATAGGCCTCGGCCGGGTAAAACGCGTCCAGCGGCGTCAGCTGCGTGACGATCTTGCGGGGGTACAGCTGTGCCGCATCGAGCTGCGCGATGTAGCGTTCGGCCACCTGCTTCTGGCTGTCCGTGCGGTAAAAAATCGCCGACCGGTACTGGCTGCCGGTGTCCGGCCCCTGGCGGTTGAGCTGCGTCGGGTCGTGCGCGACCGAAAAATAAATCTGCAGCAACTGGCCGTAAGACACCTGTGCCGGGTCGTAGCGGACCTCCACCGCCTCGGCGTGCCCGGTGCGACCTGAACCAATGCTGTTGTAAGTGGCGGTTTCGCGGGCGCCGCCGGAGTAACCCGACACGGCATTGAGCACGCCCTGCGTGTGCTGGAACACCGCCTGCACGCCCCAGAAGCAGCCGCCGGCAAACACGGCGGTCTCCGTTGCGGCCGTGCTGCTGGCGGGCGCCCAGGCCGGTGGCGGAACAAGCACGGCTTTTTCGGTGGCCGCGCCCGTGCCCAGCAGTCCCCAGCCCAGCAGGCCGGCGGCAGCCAGCAGCGCCAGCAGATTGAAGCTGAAGGGGTTGCGCATCATGCCGCCGCGAAGTTCAGGGCCACGCCGTTCATGCAATAACGCAGGCCGGTGGGGCGTGGGCCGTCGTTAAACACATGGCCCAGGTGCCCGCCGCAGCGGCGGCACAACACCTCGGTGCGGGTCATGAACATCGATTTGTCCACGTCCTCGACCACCGCCTGGTCCAGCGGCTTCCAGAAGCTGGGCCAGCCGGTGCGGCTGTCGAACTTGGTGCTGGAGGCAAACAGGGGCAGGGCGCAGCCGGCGCAGCTGTAGGTGCCGGCGCGTTTTTCCTTGTTGAGCGGGCTGGTGTGGGCGCGCTCGGTGCCGGCCTTGCGCAGCACCGCGTACTGCTCGGGCTTGAGCAGGGCTTTCCACTCGGCGTCGGTTTTGCTGATTTCGTAGGCCCGGGCGGGTGCGGCGGCCTGGGCCGGGCTGCCGGTGAACAGGGCGCGCGCACCGGCCAGCCAGGCCGACAGGGCGCCCAGGCCCAGCAGGGTGTTTCTTCGGTTTTTCATGGTGTCTCCTGGTGGCTGGCCATGCGGCCGCTGCTTTTTGGAGTCGCCGGCGCGCGCGGGGTTCCGCGCTGTTGCCACCAGGCGCCGGTTTTTCTGCTGTCGCCGGCCTGATTGCGTTGGTGATCGTGATGGCGCTGTGGCCTGCGCTGCCTTCGCTTCGCACCCGGCCGCCTGGTTGATATGCGTCAAGCCGGACGCCCCGGCGCAGTCCTATATTGGCGGCATGACAAGCCATCCTGCCGCGCACGACCCGGATCACGCCAGCGAGCCGCTGACCGGCTTTTCGCAGTGCCATCTGGGCATTCTGTCCAGGCTTCAGGCCTTCGAGGAACTGCCGGCGCTGCAGGCGGCTGCGGCCCAGGCGAAAACCATCGCCACCGACACGCTGGCCCTGTTCCAGCACGCCGTGCTCGCGCATCATGCGGACGAGGAGCGTGAGCTGTTTCCCGCCGTGTTGCGCAGTGCGCGCCGGGGGCGGGAGGCCGGGGAGGTCCAGGCCATGGCGCAGCGCCTGACCGCCGAGCATCGCCAGATTGAGGCAATGTGGAAAAAACTCGAGCCTGTGGTCAGGGCCGTGGCCCGGTCCCGCGCGGTCGAGCTGGATCTGGACGCCGTGGAGACGCTGGTGCAGGCCTATTGCGCGCACGCCCGTTTCGAGGAAGAGCATTTCCTGCCCCTGGCCGAAACCATTCTCGGCCGCGACGGCAACCACATGAAGGCCCTGGGGCTGTCGCTTCACCTGCGGCACGCCCCGCAGCCGTCTGGCTACATCTGAGACCGCGCTGCGCCGCTGTACGATAGCCGCCAGTGCTCGGGGCGATGGGCTCCGGGGCAGTTTTCTCACATCGGTGTTTTCCCATGAAAAGTCAATCAAGCCCGGGCGGACTGGTTTATTCGACCGACGCGGGGCGCATGTGCCCGGCTTGCCGCCAGCCGCAGGCGCGCTGTGTCTGCCGCCAGTCAAGAGCGGCGCCACCGTCGGACGGCATCGTGCGGGTGTCGCGCGAAACCAAGGGCCGCGGCGGCAAAAGCGTGACCGTGGTCAAGGGCGTGCCGCTGGCAGAGCCGGCGCTGCTGCTGCTCGGCAAACAGCTCAAGGCTGCCTGCGGCTCCGGCGGCACGGTCAAGGACGGCGTGATCGAGGTCCAGGGGGATCACCTGGCGAACCTGATCGAGCTGCTGAAAAAGCAGGGCTTCACGGTCAAGCAGGCGGGCGGCTGAGTGGCGCCCGAGGACCTGCAACTGCTGGTCACGCGCGAGATGCCTTTCGGCAAGTACAAGGGCCGGCTGATTGCCGACCTGCCGGGCAACTACCTCGCCTGGTTCGCACGCGAGGGTTTCCCCAAGGGAGAGATCGGGCGTCTGCTGGCACTGATGCTCGAGATCGACCATAACGGCCTGTCGGCGCTGTTGCAGCCGCTGCGCCAATCACGCTAGGCCTGGCGGGCCTGTTCACAGTCTGTTGCGTATCGGGTGGCCTGTCCCCTTGTTCAGGCGCTGGCGGGGGCATACCATGGACTTCACCGTGCGACGGGCGCCGGTGCTGAACTGTGGGAGCCGGTATGCCGCAACTGATTGCCTCGGTCGAGGGCGTGGAGATCAAACATGTCCACCTGCGCAAGGACCGCACCACGCTGGGCCGCAGGCCTTACAACGACATCGTGCTCAACAACCCGCTGGTCAGCGGCGAGCACTGCGTGTTCGAGCTGCAGGGCCTGGCCGACGTGTATGTGGAGGACCTGGCCAGCACCAACGGAACCTACCTCAACGGCCACATGATCAAGTCGCGTGAGCAGCTGCACGACAACGACGCGATCGCGATCGG
>CALRTF020000081.1:0-14689 GCA_943370985.1 Paenacidovorax caeni | reverse complement strand
TACGGCCCCGACAAGCTGCTGGTGCTGGCGCTCAACTTCAAGGAGCACCCGAACCGCGCCATCCAGTTCGCGGCGAGCACCGGCCTGAGTCTGCCGGTGCTGCTCGATCCGCAGGGCCAGAACGCCAAAGCCTGGGGCGTCAAGGTGTTTCCGACCACCGTGCTGATCGACCGCCAGGGCCGGGCGCGCCAGCGCGTGCAGGGCGAGCTGGACTGGACCGCCGCGCCAGCGGCGAAGATGGTCGACGCCCTGCTCGAAAGTTGAACCGGCTCAGCGGGCCGGCAGGACAATATCTGTCGTTCCGGGATGCACCCAGCGCGCGAACTCGCGCGTGGTGTCGAGGCAGCCGCCATCCACATACACGCCGCGGGCCTCCCGGTAACGCTGCATCAGCGCCTGGATGCGTGCGGTTTCGTCGGCATCCAGCAAGGTCGCCGCCACCAGCGTTTCCACCTTCGCTTCGTCCATGCGCAGATGCCCATCCGCGTCCAGGTAGGTGGCGTGGCGCCAGTGAAAAATTTCCAGGCATTTGTCGGCCAGCGTGTAGGGCTGGTCGTGTTTCCAGAAGTTGGTGAACAGGCCCTCGCCCAGGTAAATCACCCAGGAGCCCTCATAACCCGAGGCCTCGGCCGAAGCCTCGTCCGGGTTGCGGAACCAGACCCGGTCGCCCGGCACAAAATAATGCGGCGGCAAGGGTGCTTCCATGCTCCCCTGTTCACGCAGGAAGACCTCGTGAAATTCCCCGGACATGATGGGCCGCCGGGTCCAGAGCGCTTCCAGCTCGTGGTACAGGGCCGGGTGGCAGTGCGCGAGTTCCTCGGCAATGCCCAGCAGCATCACGTATTCGGTGGCGCGGTAACAGGAGAAGGCGTACAGCGTGCCGGACACCTCGGGTTGTGTGGCTTTGGCCAGCGCCGCCGTCAGCGAGACGCCGGGCAGGATGACAAAGCCGCAATCCTCCTTGTAGGTCCAGCAGTCGGCGGGCCGTTCGGCCTGGCTGGTGTGGAAGGACAGCGTGGTCTTGCGCGCCGCCTGCACGATGTTGCGGCGGATATGCACCGCAGACACCAGCTCGTCCAGACCGGGAAATTCTGCGGCGACCGGCGCCGCCAGCAGCGCCAGCACAATTTCACGGACCAGGTCGGCGGGGCTGCCGGCGGGGTCGAGTTGCAGCTTGCTGGACAAGGCCAGCGTGTCATGGCCGGGCGCCCACGCATCGGCCTGCTCGCCGGTGAGGCTCAAGCGCAGAAAGGGGCCTGCCGCGTCCGTGCCGGCACTGGCCTGTACCGACGGAGCCAGTTCCAGCGCGTCAAGACGGCCCAGCACAAGCTGCAGCATGGCTGCGGGATCGGCGCAAGCCGCCTGCCTGAGCACGATGCCGCCTGCCGGCCCGTCTGGTCTGCCCGATTGCTCCATGCGCCCCATCTCCTCGGCCGGTTGTTAGCGTTGTCTGAAACGTCTGCGGGCGCCCCTCTTGCCCTTGTTTTTGCCAATATAACCCAGGCATTTTTTCTAGGGGCTAACCCGAGCTGCCGGGGGCGGGCGCAGGCCCGCTGGCCCGCGGGACAGCCGATTGCAGCGATAATCGGCACCGGCCAGGGACTCTTCCTGCGCCGCATCGACACCCTGCGTACCTTCACATGCGCAGTCACGTCGGCCCCACCACCTTCCGGAGATCCTTTATGACCACCGTACGTCGCACCTTTCTGAAAAATACGGCCGCCGCCGCGATGGCCGCCGCATTTCCTGCCATCAACTTCGCCCAGGCGCCGGCCCGCAGCCACTTTGCGCCCCAAAGCGGCGTGTGGCGCACCTTCGAGGTCACGACCCGCGTGGACATCCTCAAGCCCCAGGGCGTGACCAGGGTCTGGCTGCCGATTCCTTCGGTCAACAGCGACTACCAGCGTTCGCAGGGCAACAGCTTTTCCAGCAATGGCACGACCGACCTCACCGACGACGGCGTGGACGGCGCCAAGATGCTTTACGTGGCTTTCCCCGAGGGGCTGGCCCAGCCCTTTGTCGAGCTGACCAGCCGGGTGCAGACCCAGGGGCGCGCCGTCGACTGGGCACAGAAAACCGCGACGCGTGAAGACGCCGACACGCTGCACCATTTCACGCGCCCGACAAAGTTTTTGCCCACCGATGGCATCGTGCGTGAGACTGCGCAAAAAGCCATAGGCGGAGCCCGGACCGACGTGGAAAAAACCCGGAAAATCTACGACTGGATCGTTGCCAACACCTACCGCGATCCCAAGGTGCGCGGCTGCGGCGAAGGCGACATCAAGACCATGCTGGAAACCGGCAACCTGGGCGGCAAATGCGCTGACCTGAATGCGCTGTTTGTCGGCCTGTGCCGCTCGGTCGGCATTCCGGCGCGTGATGTCTACGGCATCCGCCTCGTGCCCTCGGCCTTCGGCTACAAGGAGCTCAGCGGCAACCCGGCCAGCCTCAAAGGCGCGCAACACTGCCGCTCCGAAGTGTTTCTCAAGGGCTACGGCTGGGTGGCGATGGACCCGGCCGATGTGGCCAAGGTCATGCGTCTGGAAACGCCGGACTGGATCAAGAACACCACCGACCCGGTGGTCGCGCCGGTGAACAAGGCGCTGTTCGGCGGCTGGGAAGGCAACTGGATGGCCTACAACACGGCGCATGACATCGCCCTGCCGAACTCCAAACTCGAGAAGCTCGGTTTCTTCATGTACCCGGTGGCCGAAAACGCCGGCGGCCGCTTTGACTCCTACTCGCCCGACGATTTCAAGTACCAGATCACGGCAAAGGAAATCAAATCCTGAACCTGGATTGAATGCCCAAAAGATGCGCCCGGGTGGCGCATTTTTTTTGCTTCAACAACAACGCTGCCTCCGTCGGCGCGTCAGCTGTCCGCCTGGGGAAACGCCAGCCGCTGCCTGCTGCTGAACTCCCGGCGCCGGCCGGTGAAGGGGTCGTCAAAACCGATGGCCTGGGCCAGCAGTTGCAGCGGGAAACGGTAGTCGTCCTCGGGTGTCGGGTCCAGCGGCGGGTAGACCCGGTCGTTGACGATGGGCAGGCCCAGCGCAAACATGTGCACGCGCAGCTGGTGTTTCTTGCCGGTGACCGGGCGCAGGCGGTAACGCGCCAGCGGCCCGCGTGTTTCCAGCAGTTCGATCGCGGTTTCGCTGTTTGGCGGCCCGTCCACCTCGGCCTGGCGGAAAAACGGCTGGCCTTCAACGATGCGGCTGCGGCGCAGCTGCGGGAAGTGCATGCCGGCGCGCCAGGGCGCAATCGCCTCATACACCTTGTCGACCGTGCGCTGGCGGAACAGGTCCTGGTAGGCGGCGCGCTCCTGAGGCTTGATGGAAAACAGCACGATGCCGGCGGTTTCGCGGTCGATGCGGTGGATGGGGCTCAGGCCGTCCAGCCCGAGCCGGTTCTTCAGGCGCACCAGCAGCGTTTCCTGCAGGTAATGGCCCGACGGCGTGACCGGCAAAAAATGCGGCTTGTCGACCACCACCAGGTGGTCGTCCTGGAACAGCAATTCTTCGTCGAAGGGGATGCGGGTTTCGGGCGGCAGCGCGCGGTAGTAATACAGCCGCATATGGCCGCGGTAGGCGCGCTCTGGCGTGACCGCCTCGCCGAACTCGTCAAAAACTTCAGCGGCCGCCATGCGCTGCAGCCAGACCTCGCGGGAAATATCGGGAAAACGCTGGACCAGGAAGTCGGTGAAGGTCGGCCAGTCGCCGCCGGGAAGACTCACACAACTCGGGCTGACGCCGTCCCGGACCGGCAGGCCGCCGAGCGCGGGACGCTGTTTTTTCACACGCGTTCGAACACCAGGTCCCAGACGCCGTGCCCGAGCTTGATGCCGCGGTTTTCAAACTTGGTCAGCGGCCGGTAATGGGGCTTGGACGCATAGCCGCCATCGCTGCTGCCGGCGGTGTTTTTCAGCGCCGGCTCGGCCGCCAGCACCTCGAGGATCTGTTCGGCATAGGGCTGCCAGTCGGTGGCGCAATGAAGGTAGCCACCGGGCCTGATCCGCGTTACCAGCTGCGCGATCAGCGGCGGCTGGATCAGCCGGCGCTTGTTGTGTTTTTTCTTGTGCCAGGGATCGGGGAAAAAGATGTGCACGCCGTCCAGGCTTTGCGGCGCCAGCATGTGCTGCAGCACTTCCACCGCGTCGTGCTGCACGATGCGGATGTTGGTCAGGCCCTGCTCGCTGATGCGTTTGAGCAGCGCGCCCACGCCGGGCGTGTGCACCTCGCAGCACAGGAAGTTCTTCTCCGGCATCAGCGCGGCGATGTGGGCCGTGGCCTCGCCCATGCCGAAGCCGATTTCAAGGATGGTGGGCGCCGAGCGCCCATACACCGCGGCAAAGTCCACCGGTCCGGGCGCATAGGGCAGCAGGTAGGCCGGGCCCACGTCCTCGAAGGCCTTGGCCTGGCCGATGGTGGTGCGGCCGGTGCGGCGCACAAAGCTGCGGATGCTGCGGTGGTGGGCGCTATCTGCCGTCTCTGGCGCGGGAGGGGAGGTGTCGCCGGGGGGAGTTGTTTCAGTCACGGACTGATTTTACCGGCGTGTACAGGGCCGCCCATTGCTGCACCGCCTGCGCCAGCCAGCCCGCGACGCCGCCTTCTGGGGACGGCTGCAGGCCCAGCACCCTGGCTGCGGCATTCAGGCCGGCCAGCGGGGTCGTGGTGTCCAGCGCCTGCGCACCATTCTGTTTGGACAGTTTGTCGCCGTCGGCACCCAGCACCAGCGGCACATGCAGGTAACGCGGTGTCGGCAGGCCAAGCGCGCGCTGCAGCAGGATCTGCCGGGCCGTGTTGTCGACCAGGTCCGCACCGCGCACGATGTCGGTGATGCCCTGCGCGCCATCGTCCACCACCACGGCGAGCTGATAGGCCCACAGGCCATCAGCGCGCCTGAGCACAAAGTCGCCAACCGCCGTGGCCACGTTCTGCTGCTGCCAGCCAAGGCGCCGGTCGATCCAGGGCAGGCCCCCGGTCGCTATCGAATCCATAGCTGAATCCCCCCGCTGGGCGGGGGCTGGAGGCTGATTTCCTTCCATGGCTGGCGTCAGGAAGCGCCAGGCGCGCGCAGGACGGCCCTGCAGCCCGTGGCGGCAGGTGCCGGGGTAGACCAGTTCGCCGTGGCGGGGTTTGGGCCGTCCGGCCTCTGCCAGCGCCTGTGCGATGTCCTGGCGCGTGCAGCCGCAAGGGTAGGCGACTCGCCTGACGATGAGTTCATCGAGCGCGGTCTGGTAAGCCGTGCCGCGCTGCGACTGGTACAGCGGCGGCGCATCGGGCCGCAGGCCGCAGGCGGCCAGTTGCTGCAGGATCAGCGTATCGGCACCCGGCACGCAGCGCGGTGTGTCGATGTCCTCGATGCGCACCAGCCACCGGCCGCCGTTCGCCCGCGCGTCCAGCCAGCTCGCCAGCGCCGCGACCAGCGAACCGGCATGCAGCGGCCCGGTGGGTGAGGGCGCGAAACGGCCAATATATCTGGCCCCCACGCTGGTCACTTCATTTGTCCGTTCGTCGCTAGCCTGTCGAAGGAGGATGGCGCGCCAGCGTCAACAGACCGCGAGCGCCATTTCCAGACCGGACAGGAAACCGTCCTCGACGCGGTGGCCGGTGCACCAGTCGCCGCAGGCGCCGATGCGCGATTTCGCGTCCCACAAAAAGGGCTTGCCCAGCACCTCGGTGGTCTGGGCGTAGCGCCAGCGGTGCACCGCGGCATGCGGCGGCTGTGCGCGTATGCCGGTGACCTCGGTAAACGCCTTGAGCAGCTTGGCCTTGACGCGTTCGTCATCGTCCTCGAGGTGGCGCTCCGACCATTCGGGGCTGGCCTGCACGGTCCAGCGTTCGATCGCGCTGCGGCCGGGCTTGGACGACTCGCGCGCCAGCCAGGCGATGCGGTGGTGCGTGCTGCGCGCGGCATTCCACTGCGGCCCCAGGTGCGGCAGGGTCGGCTGCAGCGCCTGCGGGAAGGCCAGCATCAGGGTCCAGCAGGGGGCAATGCTGACGCCGGCCAGCGCGGGCATCAGGGACTTGCCCTGCTGCGAGCTCAGCAGCAGCGCGTGTGCCTGCGGCGACGGCAGGGCGAGGATCACCGCATCAAAGCCAGAATACACCAGGCTGCTGGCGCCCGGGCCTTCGGTCTGCAGCTGCCAGCGTTCCGGGTGCAGCTTGTCGACTTCCATGCGGATCACCTGGGTTTCCAGCACCAGCGCATCGGCGGCGGCCAGCGGTTGGGCCCACTGCTTGACGAGGGCGTTCATGCCTGGCGTCGGCACCCAGTGCGCCTCCTTGGGCGGCAGCGACGAGGCGACCACACGGCCGGCCTCGTCGAGGATGCGCACGGTGTTGGCGCTCCACGGGCGCACCAGTCCGGCACTGGTGGCCAGGGCTTTTTCGAAACGGGCATCGCGTACGGTGAAGTACTGGGTGCCGTGGTCGAAGTCGCCGAATTCGGTGTGGCGTGTTGCCATGCGGCCGCCGGGGCTGCGGCTTTTCTCGAACACCGTGACGCGGTGGCCGGCCTGCATCAGGGTGCGCGCACAACTGATGCCGGCAATGCCGGCGCCCACCACGGCGTAGTGCCGGGGGGCGGCCGGGGCCGCGGGAGGTTTGGAGGGTTTTTTGCCGGGTTTTGTTTTTGCTGTCATGGCTGCACTCTACACGCTGTGGTGACGCTCCAGCAATGCCAGCTGCGTCAGGGGGCTGGCCAGTTGCTCCAGCCACCAGCTCAGCGCGCGGCCGGGTGCGCCCGGCGCCGGTGATGCAAGCGCTGCCTTGCCGCCTTTTTTGAGGGTTGCGCTGCCGGCGCCGCGCCACGCGTAACTCATGGCGACCGGGCTGCGCGGGCGGTCCACGGTCTTGACCACCAGCCGGCCAGACGCGATGTAGGGCCGCGCCAGACACTCCGGCAAAAAGCCGCAGCCCATGCCGCGCAGCTGCGCTTCCAGCTTGTGCTGCATGGTGGGCACGGTCAGCACGTCCTGGCCACCCAGCAGGCCGATGCTCAGGCCGTTGCCACGCAAGGTGGTGTCGGCCACGGCCACGGCGCGGTGTTGCTGCAGTATTTCGTCGCTGATGCTGCCGGTGATCCCGGCCAGCGGATGGTGCGGCGCCACCGCATACACAAAGGCCAGCTGGCCCATGGGCCGGTTCAGGATGCCGCGTGACTGCGACACTTCCACCACGCAGCCGATGGCCAGATCGGCCTGGCCCGACACCAGCGTTTCCCAGGTGCCCGACAGTGTCTCGGAGCGGATGCGCAGCCGGGTCGGCGGCTGAAGCGCATAAAACGCCTCGCAGAGTTCAAACAGCGTGGTGCTGGACACCACGCCGTCGGCGGTGATCGTCAATTGAGGTTCCCAGCCGGTGGCAACGCGCCGTACGCGGTGGGCCACCGCGTCGAGCTCGATCAGCAGGCGGTTGCCCTCGCGCAGCAACTCGTGGCCGGCCTCGGTCAGCCGGGCCTGGCGCGAGGAACGGTCAAACAGCAACACGTCCAGCGAGTCTTCCATTTGCCGCACGCGGTAGGTCAGGGCGCTGGGCACCACGCCGAGTTCGCGCGCGGCGGCGGCCAGGCTGCCGGTGCGGTGCACGGCTTCGATCAGGCCGAGGGCTTCGGGCGTCAGGACATCGCGGACGCTGGACATGGGCAGATCAATCGTTGGGGGGTGGCTGAATTCAAATAATTTGAATGATGCCATCAAACAGCGACAATTATCAAGAGGCCAGGCGCACCTACATTGGAGTCACCGGGAACCCACAACCCCTGCCTGAAAGGACTGCCCCATGATCACCCTGAGAAAATCTGCCGAACGCGGTTATGCCGACCACGGCTGGCTCAAGTCTTACCACTCGTTTTCCTTTGCCGGTTATTACGATCCCGCGCACATGGGCTTCGGCAACCTGCGCGTGATCAATGAAGACCGGATTGCGCCGGGCACCGGCTTCGGCACCCATGGCCACCGCGACATGGAAATCATCAGTTATGTCATGAGTGGCGCCATCGGGCACAAGGACAGCATAGGCAACGGCGCCTCGATTCCGCCTGGCGACGTGCAGCGCATGAGCGCGGGCCGCGGCATCCAGCACAGCGAGTTCAACCATGCGGCCGATGCGACCACCCATTTCCTGCAGATCTGGATAGAACCGAATGTCACAGGTATTGCGCCCGCCTACGAGCAAAAAACCTTTGCATCCGATGAAAAACGCGGCAAGCTGAGGCTGGTGGCATCGAATGACGGTGCCGACGGCTCGGTCACCATTCACGCCGATGCCCGGCTGTTTGCCGGCCTGTTCGACGCTGATGAACACGCGGAACTGGCGCTCGATCCGCAGCGCAAGGCCTATGTGCAACTGGTGCGCGGCCAGTTGCAGGTCAACGGGCAGACGCTGCTGGCCGGCGATGCCGCGAAGCTGGAGGGTGAAAGCCGCCTGCAGCTGTCCGGCGGCAAGGATGCGGAGGTGCTGGTGTTTGATCTGGCACCATGATGCTGCGGAACTTTAGGCAGCATGTCGCACACTGACTTGCGCGCCACGGCGCCAGAGTTCATTATTTTTCTTTCTTCATAACTTACCAAAGAGGGCTCACCATGCTTAACTCACTGCAAAACCCGTTTTCCCTGCTCGGTCGCGCACTCATCGCGCTGCTGTTCATTCCGGCAGGCTTCGGAAAAATCGCCGGGTTTGCCGGCACGGCCGGCTACATCGCCTCCAAGGGCGTGCCCTTGCCCGAAGTCGCCGCCGCGATTGCGATTGCGGTTGAACTCGGTCTTGGCCTGCTGTTGCTGGTGGGTTTCCAGACCCGCTGGGCGGCGCTGGGCATTGCCATCTTCACCGCGGTGATCACCTTCATCTTCCATGCCTACTGGAACGTGCCGGTGGATCAGGTCATGATGCAAAAACAGGCCTTCTTCAAGAACATCGCCGTGGTCGGTGGTTTGCTGACCATCGTGGCCTGGGGTCCCGGTGCCTGGAGCGTGGACGCCAAGCTCAAGGGCTGATCAGTCCGCTTCGATGATTCCCGCAGGCCAGCCGCCGGGCTGGCCTTTTTTTTCAAGCGAGGACAACACATGACAACAGTTGTGGTGCTTTACCACTCCGGCTACGGCCACACCCAGCGCATGGCACAGGCGGTGGCCGAGGGTGCGGGCGCGGACCTGCTGGCCATTGATGCCGATGGCAATTTGCCGGAGGGCGGCTGGGAAGCGCTGGCCGCGGCCGATGCCATCATCATGGGCTCACCGACCTACATGGGCAGCGTGAGCTGGCAGTTCAAGAAATTTGCCGACGCCTCGTCCAAGGTCTGGTACACCCAGGGCTGGAAGGACAAGCTGTTTGCCGGCTTCACCCACAGTGCGGCCATGAACGGCGACAAATCCTCGACGCTGAACTACCTGTTCACGCTGGCCATGCAACACGGCGGCCTGTGGATCAGCCAGGGCGTGATGCCCAGCAACAGCAAGGCGTCGCAGCGCAACGACCCCAATTACCTCGGCTCCTACAGCGGCGTCATCGGCCAGGCCCCGGCCGATGCGGGTGCCGGTGACATGCCGCCGGGTGACCTGGCGTCGGCACGCGCCTTCGGCGAGCGTGTCGCGGCCGTCGGCGCGCGTTTCAAATCCTGAGCGACACTAGGGCGCTGCTGTCCCGCATTCAAGGAGTCCCCATGCCTGTTGAATTGACCCGCGACATCCGCCACGAGCTTGCCCAAAGCGTGGTCATCGGCCGCCATGCGCTGGCCGCCGATGCCACGCTGGCGGAGGGCGGCGACGAGGCCGGCCCCAGCCCGCACGACCTCTATGACGCCGCACTGGGCGCCTGCAAGGCGATCACGGTGCTGTGGTACGCCCGCAAGAAGGGGATTCCGGTGGAAGACGTCAACACGGTGGTCACGCGCGACGATTCCGGCGAGCGCGCCGGCATTTACAGGCTGAACGCGACGCTGCAGATCCGCGGCGCGCTCAGCGATGCCCAGTTGCAGGAACTCGAAGCCGTGGCGAAGAAGTGCCCGGTGCACAAACTCATGGCCACCGTTACCACCGAAATCGCCACCCAGGTGCAGAGGCTGCCATGAGTGTGCTGATGACCCTGGGCGGCCACGACAAGGACCTGGGCGGCGGCTTCACCGTGCGGCGCCTGCTGCCGGCGGCGCAGCGGCAATCGGTCGGCCCCTTCCTGTTTTTCGACCATTTCGGCCCGGTCACGATAGCGCCCGGCGGCTCGCATGATGTGCGCCCGCATCCACACATCGGCCTGGCCACCGTCACCTATCTGTTCGACGGCGCCATCATGCACCGCGACAGCCTGGGCTTCGAGCAGCGCATCGCTCCCGGTGCGATCAACTGGATGACCGCGGGCCGCGGCATCGTGCATTCGGAGCGCGGGCCGCAGGATTTGAAAACCAGCAGTTATGTCAACCATGGCATCCAGCTCTGGGCCGCGCTGCCGCGCGAATTCGAAGAGGTGGCGCCCGACTTCGAGCACACGCCCGCCGATGCGATTCCTTCAGTGGTCCAGGGTGGCACACAGGTGCGTGTGTTGATCGGTGCGGCTTTCGGAAAGAAGTCGCCGGTCCGGACCTTTGCGCCCACGCTGTACCTCGATGTGAAGCTCGCGCCCGACGAGGCCTTTGAACTTCTGCCGCTGGCGCAGGAACTGGCGGTCTACGCGGTGGACGGCGACATCAGCATCGATGGCGAGGCCTTGCCCGCGCATCGCCTCGCCGTGCTGACGCCGGGTGCCGCGGTGAGCCTGCAGGCCCGCCAGGCCACGCGCCTGATGGTGATTGGCGGCGATGCGCTCGATGGCCAGCGCTTCATGTGGTGGAATTTTGTGTCCAGCCGCAAGGAACGCATCGTGCAGGCCTCACGCGACTGGGAGGCGCAGGCCATGGGCCAGGTCCCGGGCGACGCGGAGCTGATTCCGCTGCCCGAGCGCCGGTTTGCCGCGCAGTGACTTCCTGGCTCAGGCCAGGTCGCGGGCCAGCCGCAGCCCGCTGAACTGCCACTGCGCATCCGGTGGAAAGAAGTTGCGGTAACTCGCCCGGATGTGGCTTTGCGGCGTGGCGCAGGAGCCGCCGCGCAGCACAAACTGGTTGCACATGAACTTGCCGTTGTACTCGCCCACCAGGCCTTCCCAGGGCTTGTAGCCCGGGTAGGGGTTGTAGTTGGACTGGGTCCATTCCCAGACGTCGCCGAACATCTGCGCCGGCATGTCGGGGTGTTGATGCTGTTGCGGGATCGGGTGGTAAGCGGCACTTTCGACAAAGTTTCCCTGAATCGCTGCGCTGCGCGCGGCCAGTTCCCACTCGAACTCCGTCGGCAGGCGCGCGCCTGCCCAGCGCGCGTAGGCGTCGGCCTCGAAATAGCTGAGGTGGCACACCGGCGTGTGGGCGTCCACCTGGACCAGGCCCTGCAGTGTGAAATTCTGGAAGCCGCCGCCGTCGGCGCGCGCCTGCCAGTACAGCGGCATGGCCGCGCCTGCGGCCTGTACCCAGTCCCAGCCCATGGACAGCCACAACTCGGGCCGGCGGTAGCCGCCGTCTTCGATGAAGGCCATCATCTCGCCGTTGCTGACCAGCCGGCTGCCGATCTCGAAGGGCGCGATGTAGACCTTGTGGCGCGGGGTCTCATTGTCGAAAGCAAAGCTGCCATCGCGCGCGCTGTCGAAGCCGTGTTCCCCCAAACCGCCTTCGAAGCCGATCCAGCGCAGCGGCTGGGGGCTGATGCCGGCCAGTGGCCACTGGCGCGCATACGCCGGGCGTGAGGGGTTGAAGGACAAGGCGTGTTTGATGTCGGTGAGCAGCAACTCCTGGTGCTGCTGCTCATGGTGCAGGCCCAGCGTGACCAGCATCCCGAGTTCTGCATGGTCCGGATGGCGGTCCAGCACGGCCAGGATGCGCTCATCGACCTGCGCGCGGTAGGCCAGCACTTCGTCGAGGGTGGGGCGGCTGATCAGGCCGCGTTTTGGGCGCGGGTATTTGTCACCGACGCCGTTGTAGTAGCTGTTGAACAGCACCCGGAAACCGGCGTCGAAAGGTTTGAACACCGGCTCGAAGCGTTCGAGGATGAAGGTCTCGAAAAACCAGGTCAGGTGGGCCAGGTGCCACTTGGCGGGGCTGGCATCCGGCATGGACTGCAACTGGCAATCCTCGGCACTCAGCGGTGCCGTCAGCGCCCCGGTTTGCGCCCGGATGTGCGCGAAGCGGCTGGACAGCGTGGTGGCCGGGTGGTCTGCAGGCCGGGTGTGTCGGGCGGGGCGGGAGGAGGGAGAAGGCATGGCGGTCACCGGTCGGAATCAATCGATCTGTCAGCTTTTCACGCTTTGGGGGCGCTGGCTGTCGGACAAGGCCCCGACATCCACTTTGGGCGCCAGCGTGGCGTCCACCGCCCGTCGCTCATCGAACACAAAACACTCGCCATCAAAATGTGCATGGCCCTGACTCTCGAAATATGTGAGGATGCCACCGTCGAGCTGGAACACAGGCTCCACGCCGGCTTCACGCATGAAAATCGCGGCCTTTTCGCAGCGTATGCCGCCGGTGCAAAAACTGACCACGGTTTTGCCCTGCAATTCGTCGCGGTGTGCCAGCAGGGCTTGTGGGAACTCGGTGAATTTGCTGATACGCCAGTCGATCGCTCCGCGGAAGGTGCCGGCATCGGCCTCAAAATCATTGCGTGTGTCCAGCGTGACCACCGGCCGGCCGCTGTCGTCGTGGCCGGCATCCAGCCAGCGCCTCAGGGTGGCCGCGTCCACCGACGGCGCGCGGCCTGCCGCCGGGCGTATCGCCGGGTGGTCCATGCGGATGATCTCGGGCTTGATCTTCACCAGCAGCTTGCGGAAGGGTTGGGCCGTCGACCAGCTTTGCTTGACTTCGAGGTTGACAAAACGGGCATCGCTGCGCAGCCATGCCAAAAAATCATGAATGTTGCTGCTGCCACCGGCCAGGAACAGGTTGATGCCTTCCTCCGCCAGCAGCACGGTGCCGCGCAGGGCGCAGCTTTGCGCCGCATCGCGCAGCGCGAGCTGCAAGGCCGGCAGGCCGTCCAGGGCGATGAACTTGTAGGCTGCAATGTTCAGAATCTGCATGATTCGAGCCATTGTAGGAGGATGGTTCAATTCAAGCCGGGGCCGCGGAGCCGGCTTTGCCGGGCCGCAGGCGCAGCGGCCCCTTGCCAAAGCAGTGGGGCAGGGCGTGCCGCAGGCTCGAAGCGAGCAACCGTGGGGGCAACATCCACCTCTAGAATGAAGCCATGTTTGTCCATTTACGTCTTCACACCGAGTTTTCCGTCGTCGACGGCACCAACCGCATCGATGAAATCGTGCAGGCCGCAGCCGCCGACGGCCAGCCGGCGTTGGCGATCACCGACCTGGGCAACCTGTTTGGCACGGTGAAGTTTTACAAGGAAAGCCGCGGCGCCGGTGTCAAGCCGCTGATCGGTGCCGACGTCTGGGTGCAGGTGCCCGGCAAGGAGGCCACGGCGCCGCCGGCGCGCCTGCTGCTGCTGGTGCAGAACCGCCAGGGCTACCTGAATTTGTCGGAGCTGCTGACGCGCGCCTGGACCCGCGGCGTGGTGCGCGACCAGGCCGTCATCAGCCTGGAATGGCTGCAGGAACTCGGCGAAGGCCTGATCGCGCTGTCGGGCGCGCAGGGCGGCGCCGTCGGACAGGCGCTGGTGCAGGGCGACGGCGCGCGCGCGCTCGAATGTGCGCTGTATTTTGCGGGGCTGTTCCCGCACCGGTTTTACATCGAGTTGCAGCGCGCGCAGCGTGCCGATGACGAGCAGCATGTGGTGGCGGCGGTGCAGCTGGCGGCCCGGCTCAAGCTGCCGGTGGTGGCGACCCACCCGGTGCAGTTCCTCGGTTACGAGGATTACGAAGCCCACGAGGCCCGCGTCTGTATCGCCGGCGGCGAGATCCTGGGCAATGCACGGCGCGTGCGCAAGTTCACGCGCGAGCAGTATTTCAAGTCCTCGGCGCAGATGGCCGAGCTGTTTGCCGACCTGCCGTCGGCGCTCGCCAACACGCTGGAAATCGCCAAACGCTGCAACCTCAAGCTCGAGCTCGGCAAACCCATGCTGCCCGAGTACCCCACGCCCGAGGTCGATGGCGTGCGCATGCCGCCGGACGAGTATTTCCGCTATGCCTCGTTCCAGGGGCTGGAAGAACGGCTGGCGCACCTGTATCCCAGCGAGAAGATCCGCGATGAAAAGCGGCCGCAGTACGTCGAGCGGCTGGAGTTCGAGATCAACACCATCCTGAAGATGGGCTTTCCGGGCTACTTCCTGATCGTCGGCGACTTCATCAACTGGGCCAAGAACAATGGCTGCCCGGTCGGGCCGGGCCGCGGTTCCGGCGCCGGTTCGCTGGTCGCCTATTCACTGAAGATCACCGACCTGGACCCGCTGCAGTACAACCTGCTGTTCGAGCGATTTCTCAATCCGGAGCGGGTGTCCATGCCCGACTTCGACATTGACTTCTGCCAGACCAACCGCGACCGCGTGATCGACTACGTCAAGGACAAGTACGGCCATGCGGCGGTCAGCCAGATCGTGACCTTTGGCACCATGGCGGCGCGCGCGGCAATTCGCGACGTCGGCCGCGTGCTTGATTTTTCCTATGGCTTTTGCGACGGCATTTCCAAGCTGGTGCCGAACAAGCCGGGCCAGGCCGTGACTCTGCAGCTGGTGCCCGCC
>CALRTF020000080.1:0-14943 GCA_943370985.1 Paenacidovorax caeni | reverse complement strand
CTGCTCGGCGTTGTAGGTGGCTTCGCTGGCCATCATCTTGATGCGGTCGCCCTTGGCCAGGCGACCGTCCACCACCCGCACCAGCATGACGACGCCGACATAGGCGTCGTACCAGCTGTCGACAATCATCGCGCGCAGCGGCCCGTCCGGGTTGCCCTGCGGCGGCGGCATGCGTGCAATCACAGCTTCCAGAATCTCGTCGATGCCCATGCCGGTTTTGGCGCTGCAGGGAATCGCGTCGGTCGCGTCGATGCCGATCACGTCCTCTATCTCCTGCTTGGCGTTGTCCGGATCTGCATTCGGCAAATCCATCTTGTTGAGCACCGGCACCACGGTCACGCCGAGTTCGAGCGCGGTGTAGCAGTTGGCCACCGTCTGCGCTTCCACGCCCTGGCTCGCATCCACCACCAGCAGCGCACCTTCGCAGGCCGACAGCGAGCGGCTCACTTCATACGAGAAGTCCACATGACCCGGCGTATCGATCAGGTTGAGGTTGTAAATCTGGCCGTCGAGTGCCTTGTATTTGAGCGCAGCGGTCTGCGCCTTGATGGTTATCCCACGCTCCTTTTCAAGATCCATGGAGTCCAGCACCTGCGCGCTCATCTCGCGGTCCTGCAAACCGCCGCAGCGCTGGATGATGCGATCGGCGAGCGTGGACTTGCCGTGATCAATGTGCGCAATGATCGAAAAGTTTCTGATGTGATTCATCAACGAGAACGCCTAAGTGCTTGAAAGTATTGCAAAGAGCGCGAGGCACATTCGCAAAAGACATAAAAAAGGGCGCGTCACTTGTGACGCGCCCTGAACCAACAATCTATGGCAACTGCGATAGTTGGAAGCTTCATTGTAGGCAAAAAGCCCGGGACGCATAGCCTCGAAATTGCCAAATTTATCTCGTTGCAGGGCTGCAACATGAAACTTATACACAACTTGTTCACAATTTTAACCGGGAAGCTCTGGACAACTTGTGGGTGATCTGTGGATCAGCAGTGAATCGAGTGAATTCGTGCCAGGACCCGGTTTTTTTTGGCTTCCATATATGGGAAATGGGCCAAACCTGCTATTTATTCTACCCAAACCTGTCCTTAGGGAGAGCTGAATGTTAGCGACTGCAAACTTTTATTCCAGTCATCCGAAATAAAAATATATTTTTCTCGGCGGAAAAAATGCCCCATCCCAAACAAAACCCCCAACCCTGGCAGGGTATGGGGGCTGGGCGAATGGGCATGGCCAATACCCGAAAGACAGACCGGCCTTATCGCGCGGGACGGATCAGGGCGTATTGCGTCCAATCGCTGCGCCTGAACAGCACATTGATGGCCTTGCCTTTTTCAACCTTGGCCAGCGCGGTTTCAAAGTCCTTCACGCTGCTGATCTCGGTGTTGGCAATGGCCAGGATCACATCGCCTTCGCGCAGGCCGGCACGGGCCGCAGCGCCCTCGCTGGCATCGACCTTGACGCCGCCCTTGAGCTTGAGTTCTTTCTTGAGCGCATCGGGCAGTTCGCTGACCACCAGACCCATGGCTTGCGCAGGGCCGGCCACCGGCGGCTTGGCCTCGGGCGCCTGTGCCCTGCGTACCGGCTTTTCGGCCTCCACTTCACCGATGACCACGCTCAGGTCGCGGCTGGTGCCACGCCTGAAAACGGTCACGGTGGCCCGGGTTCCGGGTTTCACATTGCCCACCAGCCGCGGCAGGTCGGTCGCCTTGTCGATGGTCTTGCCCTCGAATTTGGTGATGATGTCACCGGCTTCGACACCGCCTTTTTCCGCGGGCGACCCGGTCTCGACACCGCGCACCAGCGCGCCCTGGGGCTTGCCCAGCCCGATGGACTCGGCCACATCCTTGCTGACCTGGTCGATCTGCACGCCGATCTTCCCGCGTGTGACCCGCCCGGTGCTGCGCAGCTGGTCGGCTACTCGCGTGGCTTCATCGATGGGGATGGCAAAGGAAATGCCCTGGAAACCACCCGAACGCGAGTAGATCTGGCTGTTGATGCCCACCACCTCGCCGCGCATGTTCAGCAGCGGGCCGCCCGAGTTGCCTGGATTGATCGCCACATCGGTCTGGATAAAGGGCAGGTAGTCGCCGGTGTCGCGCTGCTTGGCGCTGACGATGCCGGCGGTCACGGTATTTTCGAGGCCGAAGGGCGAACCGATGGCCATGACCCATTCGCCGACCTTGAGGCGGCTGATGTCGCCGATTTTCACCGCCGGCAAGCCGGTGGCCTCGATCTTGACCACCGCCACATCGGTGCGTTTGTCGGTGCCGATGATCTTGGCCTTGAACTCGCGCTTGTCGGTCAGCGTCACCAGCACCTCATCGGCGCCCTCCACCACATGGGCATTGGTCATGACCAGCCCGTCCGACGTGAGGATGAAGCCCGAACCCACGCCGCGCGGCTGGTCTTCGTCGGGCTGCGAACGGTCCGGGCGCGGGGCGCGCGGCATGTTGGGCGGCACTGGAATGCCGAAGCGTTTGAAGAATTCGAGCATCTGCTCGTCGGCGCTGCCGGCGGCACCGGCCTTGACTTTTTCAAGCGTGCGGATGTTGACCACGGACGGGCCGACAGCCTCCACCAGATCGGTGAAATCCGGCAGGCTGCGCGCCTGCGCCATCACCGGCGCGGCCGGCACCAGGCTCAGGGTGGCGCCCAGCGCCAGGGCCCCGGCGGTCACATAGGCACGGCATTGTTTCCAGTTCAATTTATGCATCATCAGCCTTTGAGAAATGAGTTGGCGCAAAACAGGTTCAGCATCACACAGCGGCGGCATCCACCAGTGCCCGGGACTCCGACGGACATGGGGCGTTATTTACGGCGTTCAAGACCGTCGGCAAACAGGCCCAGGGTGCTTGTCGGAACCTCGCCGATCACGGTCAGCCAGTACGCGTCCACACGCCGGGTCAGGGACTGGGTCGCACCCATGGACATCCGGGACTCCCCGCCATGCCGCTGGGCGTCATAGGGTTCGACAAACATCGAGACCGAGGCGAGCCCGTCGGAAAACACCCACTGCATCGGCTCATCGCCGCCCGGTGTCACACGCGGACGCTTGTGGCAGCTCATGGGCTGGAAACCGGCCACCGGTTTTTTGAGGGCCCAGCCTTCCGCGCTGGCGGTGGTCTTGACCAGGCCGGGCTTTTCGACGCGGTAGCCGTCGACCTTGTTCATCATCTGCGCAAGCTTTTCGAGCTTGACGGGCGCGTCGAACTGAAGCTCGGAAAAGGCCGCCTCTTCCAGCACCCTGCCGTCGGTGTCCAGGGTCTGCAGTTTGACAACCAGCCCCTTCTTCTGCTCGGCCCAGACGCGATAGCCGAAACGCATGGCGTCCCTGGGGACAAGCGCGATCACGTCGGCATCGACGCCGGCCACCCGCTCGCGGCCCTCTCGCCTGGCCTGGTAAAAGTCGCCGATGTGGCTGCCGGCGGATTGCAGCAACGCAGGGAAAAGCCCGAGCGACTCGCGCTTTTCAGTGCGCACCAGTTTTTCATCGGGCAGGAAGGTCACGACCTGGTCGTTGTGGCGGAATGTCGAGCGCCGCGGACCGGTCAGGGTATCAACGCGCTCGATCTGCTGCTTTCCGTCGCAGACATGCCATATCTTGGCGCTGGACATGACGCCGCCCGAGGAAACCACAAAGGTGCCGACATACGAACGGTTTCTCGAGGCTTCATGCATGCGCATCAGCCACTCGTTGATGTTTTTTGACTCCGCAGCCGGCGCCGGGACAGCCGGTGCGGGCACCTGGGCTGCTATGTAATTTGTAGCAGACAGCGCACATCCGACAAGGGTCAGGAGGCGAAACAGCTTGAAGTTCATGGCTGGGGGCGAGCGGTGGGGGAGGATGCGCAGCGCACAGCGCCTAGCGCCGCGCGCCCTGCGGAGGTTCAAACGTCGCATTGCGCAGAAAACCCGAAGGCATCTGCAGGGCCGAGGTACCGCCAAACTGCTTGTGTTCCGCCAGCATTTCCTGGAGCCGCGCGTCGCGCACAACCGGACCCTGGGCCGACATCACCAGCACCTGCTGCGGCGCTTGCGGGCTGGCTGGCTGGGTCGCAGTGGACTGTGCCAGCTGGGGCGCAGCGGACGGTGCCAGCAGACCGGCGCCGGTGTTCCAGGCCACGGCCACCACCGCCGCCACCGACACAAAGCCGGCGACCAGTTTCCAGCGAAAGCTGCTGTCGTTGGACGCTTCACGGTCCTTGGTGGCAAGCACCGGCCGGGCGGAAAGCGCGGCTGCATCAATGCCTTCGGGTTTGGCCAGCGCGTGCAGCACTGGCTCCTGCGCCAGGCCCGCGCGCAGACGCGCCAGAAAGCCTGCATCCGACAGCTGCGGCGCCAGGCCGGGCGAGCGCAGCACATCACCGATCAGGTGGTAGGCATTCCAGCTCTCCAGCGCCTGTTCATCGGCTTCGCAGATCGCGAGCACGGCGGCGAGGTCCTCGCTGGCCAGCTGGCCGTCGGCGAGGGCAGAAATGCGTTCAAGGTCTTGCGTGGTCGGTTTCATGGTGTTCATGGGCAGTTTGCACCTGCCGGTCAATCATTTGCTGTTTGCTGTGGGTCCATTGAGTTCGCCGCTTGCCCGTGCCCGACGCCGCTTACCAGCGCTTGCCGGACTGGTTTTCAAGCAGGGGCTTGATCTTTGCGGAGATCGCTTCCCTGGCCCTGAAAATCCGCGACCGCACGGTGCCTATCGGGCAGTTCATTACCTCGGCGATCTCTTCATAACTCAAACCTTCAATTTCCCGCAGGCTGATGGCCTGGCGCAATTCCTCGGGCAAGGCATCCATGGCCGCATTGACCATCTGGGCAATTTCCTTGCTGGCCAGCACGGCTTCCGGGGTTTCTGAACTTGTTAGTTCGTTTTCCAGCGGGGAAGTTTCATCGTCATCGCCGGATTTGAACGAATTTTCCGAGACCGTGGGATTGCGCTTGAGGTCCATCAAGGCCTTTTTGGCGGTGTTGACGGCAATCCGGTACAGCCAGGTGTAGAACTGCGCGTCGCCCCGGAACTGGGCCAGCGCGCGGTAAGCGCGGATAAAGGTTTCCTGGGCGATGTCTTCCACCAGATCGACATCGCGCACCATGCGCCCGATCAGGCGCTGGATGCGGCGCTGGTACTTGATGACCAGCAGCTCGAATGCCTTCTGGTCGCCCGCCACCGTGCGCTCGACCAGCATGGCATCACTGTCGCTGGCCGTCGCCGGCTCGGAGGGAGGAATGTCGGCGCTCATGAATAAGGACGTGGCGGATCGGTCTCGGCAGGAAAGTCCGCTGCGGCAACGGGGATGGACATGTCTGGGCTCAGGCCCGCTGGCCCGGCCTTGCGCCGCGAATATACAGCACGCCGCAAATCCAGCCAGCGCTCCGGAAAAGCCGAGCGCTGGGCCCACAGCCACATGCTCGCATGGTCATGGTTGTCCAGCCGGATCAGCAGGATGCGCTGCAGGTCGAGCACCACCGACAGGGCCAGCACCGGCGTCCCGGCCTGGTAGCCCGGGCTTTCCCAGCGCCAGACCTGGCCGTCCCAGTGCAACTGGCCAAGCGGTGCGTTGCGCCATCCGAGCCAGGCGGCCAGGCCGGCTGCCACCACGGCAGCCAGCGCGGAGACCATGCGCCAGTCGAAGCCGGGGGCGACCAGCCACCAGCCGAGGGTGACCAGCAGGCCGGCCAGCCAGAACCCGGCCAGAGCCCACCCCTGAAAATGCGAACGCCCCAGCGGGTAGGCAACCGGCGGGGCGTTATGCATGGAAAGGGCAGGCAGTGATGGGGCTGGCTGCTGAGGTGTGGAAAAAGGGGATCAAACCCGCTTGAACACCAGCGTGCCATTGGTGCCGCCGAAACCGAAGTTGTTCTTGACGGCCACATCGATGCTGGCATCCCGCGCCGTGTTGGCGCAGTAGTCCAGGTCGCACTCGGGGTCCTGGTTGAAGATGTTGATAGTCGGCGGGATCTTCTGGTGATGCAGCGCCAGCACGGTGAACACCGATTCGATGCCGCCGGCGCCGCCGAGCAGGTGCCCGGTCATGGATTTGGTCGAGCTGACCACCAGCTTCTTCGCATGCTCGCCGAAGGCCGCCTTGATGGCATTGGTTTCGTTGAGATCCCCCAGCGGCGTGGACGTGCCATGCGCATTGAGGTAGCCGACCGCGTCGGCGTTGATGCCCGCATTTTTCAGGGCCATGACCATGGACCGCCGCGGGCCGTCCACATCCGGCGCCGTCATGTGGTACGCGTCGGCACTCATGCCGAAGCCGGTGAGCTCCGCATAAATTTTCGCGCCGCGCGCCTTGGCATGTTCATACTCTTCAAGCACCAGCACACCGCTGCCTTCGCCCAGCACAAAGCCGTCGCGGTCCCTGTCCCAGGGACGGGAGGCGGTTTTCGGATCATCGTTGCGGGTCGACAGCGCGCGCGCCGCGGCGAAGCCGCCCATGCCCAGCGGCGAGACCGTCGCTTCGGAGCCGCCGGCCACCATCACGTCGCAATCGCCGTATTCGATCATGCGTGCCGACAGGCCGATCGCATGCAGGCCCGTGGTACACGCCGTCACGACACCGATGTTGGGCCCCTTGAAGCCGAACTTGATGGACACATGGCCGGAGATCATGTTGATGATGGATGCCGGCACAAAAAACGGCGAGATGCGGCGCGGACCCCGATTGACCAGCTCGGTGTGGGTCTGCTCGATCATCGGCAGGCCGCCTATGCCCGAGCCGATGTTGCAGCCGATGCGTGTCGCTTCCTCGTCGCCCAGGGCATCGCCAGTGGCCAGGCCGCTGTCGGCCACCGCCTGGAAAGCCGCCGCGAGCCCCAGATGGATGAAGCGGTCCATGTGGCGCGCCTCTTTTTCGGGGATGTAATCCGCAATATTGAAGCCCTTGACCTCACCTGCAAACTTGCAGGCGAAATTGCTGGCGTCAAACTGTGTGATCAGGTCAATACCCGGCTGGCCTGCCAGCAGGTTGGCCCAGGAATCGGCCACGGTGTTGCCCACCGGGCTGACACACCCCAGACCTGTCACAACAACGCGACGACGGCTCATGCGCAAATCCTGAAGAAATTCCCGGAAAGCCGGACGCGGCTTTCCAGGCGGGATGAAAAAAGACCGGGGTCTTTAGGCTTTTTGATGGGTGTTCGCGTAGTCGATCGCGTTCTGGACAGTCGTGATTTTCTCGGCGTCTTCGTCGGGGATCTCGATGCCAAATTCATCTTCCAGAGCCATCACCAGTTCGACGGTGTCAAGCGAGTCGGCGCCCAGATCGGCCACAAAGGCTTTTTCGTTGGTGACCTGGCCCTCTTCCACGCCAAGTTGCTCGGCAATGATTTTCTTAACACGTGATTCGATATCGCTCATAAGTCCCTCTGAGGGTTGTAAATTAATCCGTGATTTTAACGTTGTTGGGGGTGATTCCCCAACCCGCCAGCCGGACGGATAAAACCCGGCTTGTACTCCGTCGGTTGCTGCGGCCCCGCGTCACCCATTATTCATGATTCGGGTGACACCCGGTGCTGCCGGCAACTGCCGGACGAGTTCACATATACATACCGCCATTGACATGGAGTTCCTGCCCGGTGATGTAGCCGGCCTGCGGGCTGGCGACAAAAGCCACCGCATGCGCAATGTCCTGCGGCTTGCCCAGGTGGCCCAGCGGAATCTGCCCCAGCAAGGCTTTTTGCTGCTCTTCCGGCAAGCCGGCGGTCATGTCGGTTTCAATAAATCCGGGCGCCACGCAGTTGACGGTGATGTTGCGGCTGCCGAGTTCGCGCGCCAGCGCGCGTGTCATGCCGGCCACGCCGGCCTTGGCGGCCGCGTAATTGGCCTGGCCGGCATTGCCGGACGCGCCGACCACCGAGGTGATGCTGATGATGCGGCCATACCGCTGCTTCATCATGGTGCGCATCACGGCGCGGCTCATGCGGAACACGGCCTTGAGGTTGGTGTCCAGCACCGCATCCCAGTCATCATCCTTCAGGCGCATGGCCAGCATGTCGCGCGTGATGCCGGCATTGTTGACCAGCACCTGCAGGCCGCCGTGCTCTTTCACGATGGCGTCGATCAGCGCCTCGGCGGCGGTCGCGTCGTTCACATTGAGGTTTTTGCCGGCACAAGCGGGAAAGGCCGCCAGCGCATGGCTGATCTTCGCCGCACCCTCATCGGTGGTGGCCGTGCCGATGACCTTCAGGCCCCGATGCGCAAGTTCCAGCGCAATCGCGGCGCCAATGCCGCGCGAGGCGCCGGTCACCAGCGCGACCTGTCCTTCGAATTTCATTTCAGACATAACTCCCCCCACGTTGGCGGCTGCGCCGCTGCTCTGCCCCCCGGGGGGCGCTCACGGCTTGGGACGGCCCGGCGCCGTTCATGCCAGTGCCTCCTTGACCTGCGTCAGGCTGTCCGGATCGAACAGCGCCATGCCCGTCATGTCCGCATCAATCCGCTTGACCATGCCGGCCAGCACCTTGCCGGGCCCGCATTCGATCACGTTGCTGATGCCGCGTGCCTTGATGGCCAACACACATTCGACCCAGCGCACCGGACCGAAGGCCTGCGCGTACAGCGCTGCACGGATGCGCTCCGGATCGGTCTCGACCGCGACCTCGATGTTGTTGACGACCGGGATCAGCGGCGCGGCAAACACCGTCGCCGCGAGTTTTTCCTTGAGTTTGTCGGCCGCGGGTTTCATCAGGCTGGAGTGAAACGGCGCCGACACCGGCAGTGGCAAGGCGCGTTTTGCACCGTTGGCCTTGAGCACTTCACAAGCCTTGTCCACCGCCGCCTTGCTGCCGGCGATCACGGTCTGCAGGGGGTCATTGAAATTGACGGCCTCCACCACTTCGGCGGTGCCGGGTCCGAAGCTGCGCACCGCTTCAGCGCAACCTTCGATGACCCGCGACGCTTCCATGCCGAGGATGGCGGCCATCGCGCCCACCCCGACCGGCACGGCATCCTGCATGGCTTGCGCGCGAAAACGCACCAGCGGCGTGGCCTGCGCCAGGCTCAACACGCCGGAGGCAACCAGCGCGGAATATTCTCCGAGCGAATGCCCGGCCACCACCGCGGGCGCGACACCGGTCTCGGCCATCCAGGCGCGGTAGGCGGCGACACCGGCCACCAGCATCACCGGCTGGGTGTTGGTGGTCAGGCCCAGCGCTTCCTTGGGGCCATCCTTGATCAGCTGGCCCAGGTCTTCACCGAGCGCATCCGAGGCTTCGCGCAGCGTCTCGCGCACGGCCGGGTGCTCGCCCCAGGCGTCCAGCATGCCGACAGCCTGCGAACCCTGTCCCGGAAAAACAAACGCAAAAGGTTTCATGGAATTTTTAATCAAATCGGCCACCAGCCCTTCAGGGGCGTGGGTGACCAGCTATAGATTCAGGAGCACAGCGCCCCAGGTGAAGCCGCCGCCCACACCCTCGAGCATCAGGGTGTCGCCTTTTTTGATCTTGCCGCTGCGCACCGCCACGTCCAGCGCCAGCGGAATCGAAGCCGCCGAGGTGTTGCCGTGCTGGTCCACCGTGACGATCAATTTGTCCAGCGGCATCTTCAGCTTCTTCGCCGTGCTGTGCATGATGCGGATATTGGCCTGGTGCGGGATCAGCCAGTCGATGTCGCTGTCCTGCAGGCCGGCCTTGGCCAGGGTGGCGCGCGCCGCTTCCTCCAGCACACCGACCGCCAGCTTGAACACCGCCTGGCCGTCCATCTTGAGCAGCGGGTCACCGAGCACCTGGCCGCCGGCCACCGTGCCGGGCACACACAGGATGCCCACGTGTTTGCCATCGGCATGCAGGTCGGTCGCCAAAATGCCCGGCGTGTCGGAGGCTTCCAGCACCACCGCGCCGGCGCCGTCGCCGAACAGCACACAGGTGGTGCGGTCCGAAAAGTCGAGGATGCGCGAAAACACTTCCGCGCCGATCACGAGGGCCTTGGTGGCAGACCCGGTCTTGATCAAGGCGTCGGCCACCGTCAGTGCGTAGACAAAGCCGCTGCATACCGCCTGCACGTCGAAGGCCGGGCAACCGGCGATGCCGAGCTTGTGCTGCAGGATACAGGCGGCCGATGGAAACACCATGTCCGGTGTCGAGGTCGCCACAATGATCAGGTCGATGTCGCTGGCTTGCAGGCCGGCAGCCTGCAGGGCATTTCTTGCCGCTTCCAGGCCCAGGTCGCTGCTGCAGACCTCGGGCGCCGCGAAATGGCGGGCCCGGATGCCGGTGCGCTCGACAATCCATTCGTCCGAGGTTTCCACACCTTTGGCCGCCAGCTCGGCAGCCAGTTCGGCATTGCTCAAACGGCGCGGCGGCAGGTAGCTGCCGGTGCCAGTGATACGTGAATAAGGGCTCATGAACTCATTAATGCGCTGGCGCTGAATCGGTGTGGACGGCAGGCGCCTCGGCGCCTGTTGCATCCACCGGCCCCAGGGCTGCTTTGGCCAGCAAGGGGGCGGCGTGGGCGATGCGTTCCTGCACCCGGTCCAGCAAGTTGTTGCGAGCTGCATCATAAGCGCGATTGAGGGCCCGCTCAAAAGCAAAGGCATCGGCCGAGCCATGACTCTTGAAAACGAGGCCACGCAGGCCGAGCAGCGCCGCACCGTTGTAACGCCTATGGTCTACACGGTTTTTAAATGCAGATAGCACCGGATAAGCCACGATAGCTGCAGCTTTGGTAAATATGTTTCTGGAAAATTCGGCCTTGATAAAGCCACCAATCATGCTGGCCAAACCTTCGCTGGCCTTCAGGGCCACGTTGCCGACAAAACCGTCGCAAACCACGATGTCCACCACGCCTTTGAAAATATCGTTGCCCTCGACATTGCCGTAAAAGTTCAAATCACCACTTTTGGCAGCAGATCGCAACAATTCACCAGCTTTTTTGATAACTTCACTGCCTTTAATGGCTTCTTCACCAATATTGAGCAGGCCCACCGTTGGGCTGGGCTTGTCCGCTATGGCAGACACCAGGGCTGAACCCATGACCGCAAACTGGAACAGGTGGTCCTCGGTGCAATCGATGTTGGCGCCCAGATCGAGCACGGTGGTGGCGCCGCCGGCGGCATTGGGCAGCTGGGTGGCGATGGCTGGGCGGTCAATGCCGTCCAGCGTTTTAAGCACATAACGTGCAATGGCCATCAGTGCACCGGTGTTGCCGGCCGACACAGCCGCCTGGGCCGCGCCGTCCTTGACCTGGGTGATGGCCACGCGCATCGACGAATCTTTTTTGCGGCGCAGGGCCACCTCGATCGGGTCTTCCATGGTGACCACCTCGGAAGCGGCCAGGACCTGGCAGCGCGGATGCGACTGGATACGGGGAAACTGCGCCTGCGCGGCGAGCATATCGGGCTGACCCACCAGCACGATGCCGGCTTCGGGATGGCTGTCCAGGAAGGCCAGACAGGCCGGCAGGGTGACCGACGGCCCGAAATCGCCGCCCATGGCGTCGACAGCTATCCTGATCATGGCAGGACCGGTGCAGTCAGGAAATGGGGATTCAACAAAACAAAGGCCCGCAGGATGAGTGCGGGCCAGTTCTTAAAGCGCGGAATTACGCTTCGGATTTGGTTTTCACAACCTTGCGGCCACGGTAAAAGCCGGTGGGGCTGATGTGGTGACGCAGGTGGATTTCGCCGGTGGTGGACTCGACAGCCAGACCTGGAACGGTCAGGGCATTGTGCGCACGGTGCATGCCGCGCTTGGAAGGTGATTTTTTGTTCTGCTGGACGGCCATGATCCGCTCCTGAGGGGGTATAGGGTTGGTAAATAACGCTCGGGGACCGTGAGAGGGTCCTGGCGCGAAGCCTTTGATTATAGCGCGATACGGCCGCCTGATCCAGCCCCGGATAGCGCCCGGCCACAACAGCCCCACCAGCCAACCGGCTTATTCCGGCTTTTTAAGCCGGGCCAGGGCCGCAAACGGGTGCGGTTTGACCTGCGCCTCGCCGTCCGGCGGCGCCAGTTCGGCCTCGCCGGCGCTGAACACCGGCGTTTCGGGGCAGGTCTCGTGCATGGGCACCAGCGGCAAGGCCATCAGCAACTCGTCCTCGAGCACCGCCAGCAGGTCGAACTGCGGCGCCATGACCAGCAAATCCTCCTCGGATTCGTCGTCCTCGGCCATCGCGATGTCTTCATCGGCCACAAACCGGTACCACTGGTCGATGTCGATCGGCGTCGCCACCGCGCCCATGCAGCGCTGGCAGGTCAGCGGCAGGCTGGTTTTGGCCTGCAGGTGCACCCAGACATCGGCGTCGGCGCCAGTGCGTGCGCGCAGCTCGCCGTCGGCCCGCCAGTTGATGGCCAAATCGGGCGCCGGCCCATGTATTTCCTGGGCCAGGCGCTCCATATTTTGTAGCGGTGTGAGTTCCACCAGCGGCTCGCCGGCCTGGGCAAAGGCCGGCATGTTGAGGCGCCGCGCATTCAGATTTTTCGACATGACAAGCAGTGTAAGAGAATCAGCGCATGAGCCCTTCTGCCGCCGACACTGTCCGCACTGCCCCGCCGGGCACAAACGCCCGCCCATTGATCCTCGGCTCCACCTCACGCTACCGCCGCGAATTGCTGGCGCGCCTGGCCATCCCCTTCGAGGTGCAATCGCCCGAGGTCGATGAAACCCCGCAGCCAGGCGAAGCCCCGGCTGCGCTGGCGCTGCGGCTGGCGCTGGCCAAGGCCCGCGCAGTGGCCGCCAACTTCCCGGCAGCCGTGGTGATCGGTTCCGACCAGGTGGCCGACCTCGACGGCCTGCCGCTGGGCAAGCCCGGCACGCATGAGCGCGCCGTGGCCCAGTTGCGCCAGATGCGCGGCCAGACCGTGATTTTCCAGACCGCCGTGGCGGTGGTCTGCGCCGACAGCGGCTTCGAACGGGCCGAACTGGCGGCGGTCAGGGTCCAATTCCGCGATCTCAGCGACGAGGACATCGAGAACTACCTGCGCACCGAGCAGCCTTACGACTGCGCCGGCAGCGCGAAAAGCGAGGGCCTGGGCATCGCCTTGCTCGAAGCCATCCACAGCGACGACCCGACCGCGCTGGTCGGCCTGCCGCTGATACGCACCTGCCGCATGCTGCGCGCGGCCGGCATCGCGCTGCTCGCCGCCCCCGGAGCCCGGCCGTGAGCGCCGTGCCCAAAGGCCGGCTCTACCTGGTCCCGGCGCCGCTGGATTTCGGCTGCGAGGTCCAGGCGCCACTGCAGGACGTGATCCCGCTGGGAACGCTGCAGATCGCGGCCGCCCTGCCCTGCTGGATCTGCGAAAACGCCAAAAGCACACGCGCCTACCTCAAACGCGTGGGCGAGGTGTTGCCGCTGCTGCAGCCGGTGCAGGCGCTGCAGATCACCGAGCTGCCGCGCGAGGTGCATAAAAAGGGCGACCACGGCGGTGGCTTCGACGCCAAACCGCTGCTCAGGGCGGCGCTCGAAGGCCGCGACATCGGTCTCGTCAGCGAAGCCGGCATGCCGGCGATTGCCGACCCGGGCTCCTCGGTGGTGCGCGCGGCGCATGAACTGGGCATCCAGGTCTTGCCGCTGACCGGCCCGATGTCGCTGATGCTGGCGCTGGCGGCCAGTGGCCTGAACGGCCAGAACTTCGCCTTTGTCGGCTACCTGCCGCAGGACGGCGGCGAGCGCAGCCAGCGCATCCGCGAGCTTGAATCACTCGCGCTCAAAACCGGCCAGACCCAGATCTTCATCGAGACGCCTTACCGCAACACCGCGCTGCTGCAGGCGCTGCTGCAGACGCTGCAGGCCAACACGCGGCTGGCGCTGAGTTGCGGCCTGAGCCTGCCGACCGGCTGGTCGCACAGCGCCCTGGCCAGCGCCTGGAAACGCGACAAGCCGGCAGCGCCGCTGGCCTTGCCGACGGTATTCTGCATAGGCCGTTAAAGCCCTGCGGGCAGCCGCAAAAAAAGCCCGCATCAAGCGGGCTTTTTTCAGGGATGCATCGCGCTCAGCGAATCGCGGGGATCGCCTTCAGGCTGCGAATGGCGCCATCACCAATGGCTGCGCCAAAACGTTTGGCCAGTTTTTCGGCGACATTTTCGCGGCGCGTGTAATCGATGATTTCCTCGGTCTTGACAACCTCGCGCGCCACATATTCGAGCGAGCCGAGGTTGTCGGCCAGGCCCAGCTCTATCGCCTGCTGGCCGGTCCAGAACAGGCCGCTGAACATCTCCGGCGTTTCCTTGAGCCGTTTGCCGCGGCCGGTCTTGACGACGGTGATGAACTGCTGGTGGATCTGGTTCAGCATGGTCTGCGCATAAGCACGCTGCTGCTCGGTCTGCGGGCTGAACGGGTCCAGGAAACCCTTGTTTTCGCCGGCGGTCAGCAGGCGGCGCTCGACGCCGACCTTGTCCATCAGGCCGGTGAAGCCAAAACCGTCCATCAGCACGCCGATGCTGCCGACGATGCTGGCCTTGTCGACAAAAATCCGGTCCGCCGAGGCGGCCACGTAATACGCCGCGGACGCACAGGTCTCTTCGACCACCGCGTACACCGGCTTTTTGTGTTTGGCCTTGAGGCGCACGATCTCGTCGCTCATCATGCCGGCCTGAACCGGGCTGCCACCCGGGGAATTGATCAGCAGCACCACCGCCTGCGCGCCCTCATCCTCGAAGGCGGCGCGCAGCGCGGCGTTGACGAACTCGGCACTGGCATCGGCGCCGGCGGCGATTTCGCCCTTGATCTCGACCACCGCCGTGTGCGGCGTGGTGACGCTGGTGGTGGCGCTGCGGTGCATCGCAAACCAGACCAGGAAGACAAAAAACGCCAGCCAGGACAGGCGCACGAAAGTTTTCCAGCGGCGTGTGGCTTTTTGCTCATTCAGGGCCGCAAAGGCCAGCTTCTCCAGCGTGGCGCGCTCCCAGCCGGGCTTCAGGGCGGGATCGGCCGATGCCGACTGGGCGTGGACTGAGGTCCGGTTTTTGTCGAAATCCGGGTCGTCGAACGGGTCGTTGCGGTTTGAATC
>CALRTF020000079.1:0-14975 GCA_943370985.1 Paenacidovorax caeni | reverse complement strand
CCATCCACTTTGCCGACGTGCTGCTGCTGGCGGCCATGCTGTGCGCGGCCATCGGTTACGGCCATGGCGCGCGGCTGTCGCAACACATGCAGGCCGAACATGTGATCTGCTGGGCCCTGCTGATCTCGCTGCCGGTGACCCTGCCGCTGGCGCTGCTGAGCTGGCCGCAAATACCGGTGCGGGCCAGCGCCTGGGCCGGTTTCGCCTACCTCGGCGTATTTTCGATGTGGCTGGGCTTTTTTGCCTGGTACCGCGGCCTGGCGCTGGGCGGCACGGTGCGCGTCAGCCAGGTGCAGCTGGTCCAGCCCTTTTTGTCCATGCTGTTTGCCGTGCCGCTGCTGGGCGAATCGCTGGACGCGGTGACGGTCGGTTTTGGCCTGGCCGTGATCGCCACCGTCTTCATCGGCAAACAAATGCCGGTGCACACCCCGCGACTGGAGCCCGCCGCATGAAGATGAGCCATATTCCCTTCGGCACCACCGACTGGTCGGCCATCCCGCAGACCGAACATCCGGCCCAGGCCGGCCAGGCCTTCTGGCGCACCCAGCAGTTCGGCGAAGTGCGCGTGCGCAGGGTCGAGTACACCCCCGGCTATGTGTCGGACCACTGGTGCAGCAAGGGCCACATCCTGCTGTGCCTGGCCGGCGAGTTGCACACCGAACTCGGGGACGGCCGCGTGTTTGTGCTGCAGCCCGGCATGAGTTACCAGGTGGCCGACGGGGCCGAAGCGCACCGCTCGAGCGCGCCCAAAGGTGCGACACTGTTTATCGTGGATTGACACAGGAAAAGAGAACAACCATGGACACCCAGAACATGCAATGGACACTGGCTGCACGCGCCGAAAAAATGAACCCCTCGGTGATCCGCGAGATCCTCAAGGTCACCGAAAAACCCGGCATCATCAGTTTTGCCGGCGGCCTGCCCTCGCCCAAAACCTTCCCGATCAGTGCGTTTGCCGAGGCCTGCGCCAGGGTCTTGCGTGAAGACGGCCAGGCCGCGCTTCAATATGCGGCCAGCGAAGGGTATGCCCCGCTGCGCGAGATGGTCGCAGCCATGCTGCCGTGGAAGGTCGATCCGGCCCAGGTGCTGATCACCACCGGCTCGCAGCAGGGCCTGGACTTGCTGGCCAAGGTCCTGATCGACAAGGGCAGCCCCATCCTGGTGGAAACGCCGACCTACCTCGGCGCACTGCAGGCCTTCACGCCGATGGAGCCCGAGGTGATCAGCGTGGCCAGTGACGACGAAGGCATCGACGTCAACGACCTCGCGATCAAGGCGAAGGGCGGGCGTTTTCTCTATGTGCTGCCCAATTTCCAGAATCCGACCGGCCGCACCATGAGCGAGGCGCGCCGCGCGGCGCTGTCGGCCAGGGCCGCCGAACTGGGCCTGCCCATCGTCGAGGACAACCCCTACGGCGACCTGTGGTTCGATGCGCCGCCGCCGCTGCCGCTGTCGGCCCGGAACCCGGACGGCTGCCTTTACCTCGGCTCGTTCTCCAAGGTGCTGGCGCCCGGCCTGCGCCTGGGCTTCCTGGTCGCGCCAAAAGCGCTCTACCCCAAGCTGCTGCAGGCCAAACAGGCGGCCGACCTGCACAGCCCGGGCTTCAACCAGCGCATGATTGCCGAGGTCATGAAGGACGGTTTCCTGGACCGCCATGTGCCGACGATTCGCGCGCTCTACAAGTCGCAGCGCGACGCCATGCTGGCCGCGCTCCAGCGCGAGATGCCCGAAGGCGTCAGCTGGAACACACCCGACGGTGGCATGTTTTTGTGGGCACGTCTGCCGGCCGGCATGAACGCGGTCGAGCTGTTGCCCAAAGCTGTCGATAAGAACGTGGCTTTTGTGCCGGGCGCCGCGTTTTACGCCGACCAGGCCGATGCGCGCACCCTGCGCCTGTCCTTTGTGACGGCCAGCGTGGAGCAGATCAACACCGGGGTGGCGGCGCTGGCCGCGGCGATCCGCGAGAGCCAGCCCGCGACTGCCCGCGTCGCCGAAACCGCCGGAGCCCAATGATGTTGAAGGTCTGGGGGCGCATGAGTTCCATCAACGTCAAGAAAGTCGTCTGGACCGCGCAGGAACTCGCGCTCGACATCCAGCGCACCGAGGCCGGCGGCCTGTTTGGTGTCGTCAAGACGCCCGAATACATCGCGCTGAACCCGAACTCGCTGGTGCCGGTGATCGAGGACGAGGGCTACGTGCTCTGGGAATCCAATGTGATCGTGCGTTACCTGTGCAAAAAACATTCACACGGCGACATCTACCCGACCGACCTGCGTGAGCAATTCGACGCCGAACGCTGGATGGACTGGCAACAGACCACGATGAACCCGGCCAGCCGCCCCGGCTTCTGGCAACTGGTGCGCACACCGCCCGAGCAGCGCAACGAAGCCGTGATCGCCGAATCGAACGCCACGGTCGAGGCACTGATGGCGGTGCTGGATGCCCATCTGGCGAACCGCAGCTTCATGGTCGGCGAACGTTTCACCGTCGCCGACATCCCCATCGCCTGCGAAATCCACCGCTGGTTCGGCCTGCCGCAGCCGCGCCAGAGCCGCCCGCACGTCGAGCGCTGGTACAACAGCATTCGCGCGCGCCAGGCCAGCAAGGGTGTGCTGGACCTCCAACTCTCCTGATTTTTTCACCGTGTTCCAGGCCGCCATGAAAACCCGTCCGTTCAAACAAGTCGACGTCTTCACCGATCAACCCTACTTCGGCAACCCGCTGGCCGTGGTGCTGGACGGCATCGATCTGGACGACACGGCCATGCAGCGTTTTGCGCGCTGGACCAACCTGTCGGAAACGACGTTTGTGCTGCCGCCCACCGAGCCCTCGGCCGACTACCGCGTGCGCATTTTCACGCCGGGCGGCGAGCTGCCTTTTGCCGGCCACCCGACGCTGGGGACCTGCCATGCCTGGCTGGAAGCGGGCGGCGTGCCGAAACGCAAGGACGTCATCGTGCAGCAATGCGCCGTCGGCCTCGTCAACATCCGCCGGGACCCTTCGGCAGGCTCAGGACAGGCCGGACAACTGGCCTTTGCTGCGCCGCCGCTCAAACGCAGCGCGCCCAGTCCGGCCGTGCTGGCCCAGGTGGCCGCGGCACTGGGCCTGAAGGCGCAGCACATTGTTGCGGCGCAGTTGCTGGACAACGGCCCGGTGTTTCTGGGCCTGTTGCTGGACAGCGCCGACACCGTGCTGCGCGTCGAGCCGGATCACCCCGCCCTGAAAAAACTGGACACCAAAGTGGGCCTGATCGGTGCGCATGCGGTGCAGACAGCGCCGGTTCTGATCGCGCGCAACAACCGCGAGGCAAAGGCGTTTGCCGGCAGCACGCATGCCTCACCCGAAGAACAGGGGGCGGCCGACTTTGAGGTGCGCGGCTTTGTCGCGCCCTCGGGTGTCAACGAAGACCCGGTCACCGGCAGCCTGAACGCCAGCCTGGCGCAGTGGCTGATGGCCGAAGGCCACGCGCCCGAGCGTTATGTGGCGGCGCAAGGCACCTGCCTGGGCCGCGCCGGCCGGGTCCATCTGAGCCGTGAAAGTGCCGGAGGCACAACGGCCGTCTGGGTCGGCGGCGAATCGGTCACCTGCATCAGCGGCACGGTGACGCTGTGATCACGGCCCGGGTCGATCATCTGGTCGTGGTGGCCGCCAGCCTGGAGCAGGGTGTTCGCTGGTGCGAAGCCACCCTGGGGATCACGCCGGGGCCGGGCGGCGAACACCCGCTGATGGGCACCCACAACCGGCTGTTCAGCGTGGCGAGCGCAGCCTTTGCGCGCGCCTATTTCGAGATCATCGCGATCCAGCCCGGTGTGATACCGGCGCGGCCGGCGGGCAAACACCGCTGGTTCGACATGGACGACGCCATGCTGCAATCACGGGTGGCCAGCGAGGGGCCGCAGCTGCTGCATTTTGTCGCGAGCGTGCCGGGCGTGGTGTCCGCCGTCAAGGCGCTGACGGCGCAAGGCCTGGACCGCGGCGCCGTGGTACCCGCTTCACGCCAGACCGCCGCGGGCCTGCTGAGCTGGCGCATCACCGTGCGCGACGACGGCCAGCGCCTGTTCTACGGCGCCCTGCCGACACTGATCCAGTGGGGCGAGGCCGGCGAGGATCCGGAAAAGGCGACCCATCCGGTGGACGCCATGCCGGCCTCGGGCGTGACGCTGGAGGCGCTGCAGGTGCGCCACCCGCGGCCCGAGCAGCTGCAGGCGGCGTATGCCGCGATAGCCCTGGCCGGCGTGGAGGTCAGCCACGGCACACCCAATCTCATCGCCACGCTCAACACACCGCGCGGGCTTGTCACGCTTGAATCGAAAGGGATCTAGATGCTTTCAGTGACCGAACTCGCCTGGTTTGCCCTGGTCGCGCTGGCGCTGGTGCTGACGCCCGGGCCCAACATGATTTATTGCATCTCGCGCACCCTGTGCCAGGGCCGCGCGGCCGGCATGGTGTCGCTGGCCGGCGTGGCGCTGGGGTTTGTCGTGCACCTGCTGGGCGCGTCCTTCGGCCTGAGCGCCCTGCTGCTGGCGGCACCGCTGGCCTTTACCGCGCTCAAGATCGCCGGTGCGCTCTACCTGCTGTGGCTGGCCTGGCAGGCCGTCAGACCCGGCGGCCTGTCGCCGTTCGAAACCCGGGCGCTGCCGCATGACCCGCCGCGCAAACTTTTCCTCATGGGTTTCATGACCAATCTGCTCAATCCCAAGGTCGCGATGTTTTACCTGTCCTTTTTTCCGCAGTTTCTGCACCCCGAGCGCGGCCAGGTCTTGCTGCAAAGCCTGAGCCTGGGCGCGGTACAGATCGGGGTCAGCATGGTGATCAACACGGTGATCATCTTTTTTGCCGCCGGCCTGGCCGTCTTCCTCAACCGCAACATCACCTGGATGCGCGTGCAGCGTTATGTCATGGGCACGGTGCTGGGCCTGCTGGCGCTGCGCCTGCTGGCAGAAAAGAGAACAACATGAACGCCGTATTGAAAGACACATCGCTGAACGCCCTGCCCTCGCTGGCAGAGATCGAGGCTGCGTCGCGCGTGGTGTATCGCGAATTCCAGGCCACGCCGCAATACCGCTGGGGTTTGTCCAGCCAGCGTCTGGGCACCGACTGCTGGATCAAACACGAGAACCACACCCCGGTCGGCGCCTTCAAGATTCGCGGCGGCCTGACTTATTTCGATGCGCTCAAGCGGCGCGGTGCCTTGCCTGCCGAAGTTTTCAGCGCGACCCGCGGCAACCACGGCCAAAGTTTGGGCTGGGCCGCGCGCGCGCATGGCGTGGCCTGCACCATCGTGGTCCCGCGCGGCAACTCGCTGGAAAAAAATGCCGCGATGCGCGCACTCGGTGTGACGCTGATCGAACATGGCGAGGACTTCCAGGAAAGCCGCGAACACGCGATGCGCCTGGCGGCCGAACGCGGCGCGCACATGGTGCCCAGCTTCCATGCCGACCTGCTCAGCGGCGTCAGCACTTACTGGTGGGAGTTCATGCGCGCGGTACCGCAACTCGATGTGGTCTATGTGCCCATCGGCCAGGGATCGGGCGCCTGTTCGGCGATTGCCGCCAAACTCGCGCTCGGCCGCAGCCTGCGCATCGTCGGAGTGGTCAGCGCCCATGCCACCACCTATGCCGATTCGCTGGCGGCCGGCCGCGTGGTCGAGGCGCCGGTGAGCACGCAGCTCGCCGACGGCATGGCCTGCCGCATCGCCGACCAGTTGGCGCTGGACATCATGGCGCCGCACATGGACCACATCGTGCAGGTGACGGATGCTGAGGTGGCGCAGGCCATGCGCGACCTCTATGCCGACACCCACAACGTGGCTGAAGGCGCGGGCGCCGCCAGTTTCGCCGCCGCCATGCAGGAGAGTGCGCAACTCAAGGGCCAGGTCGTCGGCACCACCTTGTGCGGCGGCAACGTCGACTCGGCGACTGTCGCCAAGGTGCTATTGAACGCCTGAGCCGTCTCCCGCGCGACTTCCTGCGCCGCCGCCGGTCGCCACAATTTGCCCATGGGAACCCTTTACCTCGTGCGCCACGGCCAGGCCTCGTTTGGCGCCGACGACTATGACGTGCTCAGCGAGATGGGCTACCGCCAGAGTGTGCGCCTGGGCGAGTATTTCAAATACAAGGGCATAGCCTTCGAGGCGGCGTTTACCGGCACCTTGCAGCGCCAGCTGAAAACCTTTGCGGGCATTTGCGAAGGCATGGAAACGACCATGGACGCAGCAGCCCGCCCGGGACTCAACGAATACGACAGCGAAGCCGTGATCGGCGCCATCCACCCGCACAAACTGGAAAAGCCGACTTCGCCCGAGATGTACCGCAGCCACTTCCGCCTGCTCAAGGACGGCCTGGCGCAATGGATGGCGGGTGTGGTCAGCCCCCGTGGCATGCCCAGCTACACCGATTTCGTCGCGGGCATCACCGGGGTGCTGGACCATATCCGCGCCCACCACACCGGCAACGTGCTGCTGGTTTCCAGCGGCGGGCCGATCGCCACCGCGGTCGGCCATGTGCTCGGCACGGCGCCGGAAACCACCATCGAGCTGAACCTGCGCATACGCAACTGCTCGCTGACCGAGTTTGCCTTTACGCCCAAGCGCCACATGCTGGTGACCTACAACACCCTGCCGCACCTGGACGCGCCCGAACACGCGAGCTGGATCACCTATTCCTGAAGCGGCCGTGCTGCAGTTTGCTCCTGAATTTATAGCTGCCTGCTCCCGTCCGACGGGGGCTGCAGGCCCAAAACATCCTCAGAACAGCGGCATCAGGTAAACCATGCCCATGGCCGCCAGGCCCTGCACCGTGACGTAATGCCAGAGCAGCGCGGTATTGTCCAGCGAGGCGCGCGCATCGCCGTGCAGTTGGCCGCTCCAGGCGCGGGCACAGACATAGCCGCCCATGATCAGCAGCACCGCCACATGAAAGCCCTGGTAAGCCATCATGGCAGCGACGGTGGCACTCCAGGCATCGGCCGTCGGGCTCAGGCCGGCGAGCTGGTGGCCGCGCATGTCCAGGCCAAACGCCGCCATCACACAGACCAGCGCCAGCAGCACCAGGGCCCACACCGCCATGCGCCGGCCGCGCGCCAGCAGCGCCTGGGCGCCCCACATGGCTGCAGAACCGGCCAGCAACAGGGCGCCGGCAGCGAGTGGCCAGAAGCTGTCCGGCAGCGCGGCGCCGGGCGGCGGGCAGACGTCGGCGGCCATGGACACATGCACATGGGCAAACACCAGCGAGGCAAACACCGTCCCATCGACACACAGGAGGATGATCATGGCCCACCATGAATGCGAGGCCATGCCGCGTGCGCCCACCGGCAGGAAGATGCCGTCGGCCACCTCGGCCGTCGTCGCGTGCGGTGGCTTGTCGGTCTGCCACAGCCAGACCACGATGGCCACGATGGCCGTGAGGCCGCAGGCAAAGGCCAGCGCCACCTGCGCCACCGTCAGCAGCAAAAAGAAACCGGCGGTGCCAGCCGCCGCGACGAAAGGCCACCAGCTGTCGCCGGGCAGCACCAGCAAATGCTGCGGGACCGCATCGCGCCAGCTCGTCACCAGCGTTTCGCGCCCGCCCGAATGGGTGCCCGGCAGCCAGTGCCGGCCCGCCACCACCTCGGCCGCCAGCGTCGGTCGGTCCCACAGCTGCTCCCGCGACGCAATCTGCGGGATGCTGCGCACGCCGTAGTCTTGCTGCGGCAGCCACTCCAGCGTCGGTGCATTCCACGGGTTGCCGTGGCCGATTTTTTTCCTGAAAAATACGCGCGCAGCGTCTATGAAAAACAGCAACACGCCGAGCGCCAGGATGAAGGAGCCGATGGTCGACAACAGGTTCAGGAAGTTCCAGCCGAGGTCGCCCGCATAGGTGTAGACACGCCGCGGCATGCCCAGCAAGCCGCTGATGTGCATCGGAAAAAACGCCAGGTTGAAGCCGCCGAACATCAGGCCGAAGACCCAGCGCGCGCAGCGCTCGGACAGCCGGTGCCCGTTGAACACCGGCGCCCAGTAATACAGGCCCGCAAACACCGGAAACACCATGCCGCCTATCAGCACATAGTGCAGGTGGGCGACGATGAAATAGGTGTCATGCACCTGCCAGTCGAAAGGCAGCACCGCCACCATCACACCGGTCAGGCCGCCCAGCACGAAGATGAAATGAAAACCCAGCAGGAACAGCGTGGGCGCCGTCATCTGCACACGGCCCTTCCAGAAGGTCGCGATCCAGGAGAACACCTGCACCGCGCTCGGTATCGCCACCGCAAAACTCGCGGCCGACACAAACAGCATGGCGTGCCGGCTCAAGCCGGCGGTGAACATGTGGTGGGCCCACAGCAGGAAACTGATGAAGCCGACGGCCACCAGCGCGATCACGATGGCGCGGTGGCCGACCAGCGGCGTGCGCGCCATCGCCGGCACCATCATGGACACCATGCCGGCCGCCGGCAGGAAGATGATGTAGACCTCGGGGTGGCCGAAGAACCAGAACAGGTGCTGCCAGAGCACCGGGTCGCCGCCGCGCGCGGCGATGAAGAAGGGCCAGTCGAAAGCACGCTCCATCTCCAGCAGCAAGGTGCCGGCAATGATGGCCGGAAAGGCGAACACAATCATGAAGGCGCTGACCAGCATGGCCCAGGCGTACACCGGCATCTTGCTGAGCGTCATGCCGGGGGCGCGCGTGAACAGGATGCCGATGATCAGCTCGATCGCGCCGGCAATCGCCGAAATCTCGATGAAGCCGATGCCCAGCAGCCAGAAATCGGCACCCAGCCCAGGGGAGTGCTCCTTGCCGGTCAGCGGCGGGTACATGAACCAGCCGCCGTCGGGTGACACCCCGAAGAAAATCGTGCAGAAAAAGGCGATGCCGCCGATGGCGTAAGCCCAGAAGGCATAGGCGCTCAGGCGCGGAAACGGCAGGTCGCGCGCGCCCAGCATGCCGGGCAGCAGGTAGACCGCAATCGCCTCGACCACCGGCACCGCAAACAAAAACATCATCACCGTGCCATGCATGGTGAAGACCTGGTTGTAGGTGTTGGCACTGAGCAGGCTGTTGTCGGGCAGCGCCAGTTGCGCGCGCATCATCAGCCCGAGCACGCCGGCGAGCACGAAGAACAGCAGTGCGGTGGCGATGTAAAACACGCCGATCTGGCTGTTGTTGACAGCCGAGAGCAGGCGCCAGCCTTTGGGCGCTTCCCAGGCGCGTTCGAGCCGCTCGAGTTCGCCCGGCGGCCTGGGCAGGCTGGAAGGCAGGCCGTCAGGCGTGTTGAACTTCATTTCAGGTGTTCCAGATAAGCGCTCAGCGCCTGCAGGGTGTCCGCATCCATGTCGCTTGAGGAAGGCATGCGCGCACCGGGCTTCACTTCCTGCGTGTGTGCGATCCAGTGCGCCATCGCGCCGGGCTGGTTCAGCAAGGTGCCGGCGCCCAGGTAGAGCCGGCTGCCCACATGCGTGAGGTCAGGCCCGAGACGGCTTTCTTCGGCCACGCCGCGCACCGTGTGGCAGGCATTGCAGCGCTGCGCCAGGAAAGCGTTTTTTCCCCGCTCGAGCAGCGCTGTGTCGGGCGCCGCCGCCGGGCGCGCCTGCGCGGCCAGCCAGGCATCGAACCCGGCCGGCGCATGCGCCACCACATGCAGGGCCATGCGCGCATGCTGCTCGCCGCAGTATTCGGCGCACTGGCCGCGCCAGCTGCCCGGCTGGTCGGCCTGCACCATGATCTGGTCCACGCGCCCGGGCACCATGTCCATCTTGCCGCCGAGTGCCGGTACCCAGAAGCTGTGGATCACGTTGGGGCTGCTCAGGCCCAGCCAGACCGGCCTGCCGGCGGGCAGGTGCAACTCGTTGGCCAGCGTGAGCTCGCGGCCGCTGGCCGGGTCGCGGTAACGCACTTCCCACCACCACATGTGGGCCGTGATGCCGACAATCATGGCGCCGGGCGGCGGGCGCTCCATCCAGCCGGGCGTGCGCGCCATCGTCCACGCCAGCAGGGCTGTCAGCACCACCAGCGGGAACAACACGCCGCCGCCAACAATCCACAGCCGGGTGGACACCGGCCGCGCCTGTGCGCGAGCACGCAAGGCAAGCACCAGCAGCGCCATCACGAAAACAAAAATCACGGTGGCACCGACGATCAGCAACCAGCTCAGGCTGGTGATGCGGGCGGCCGCCTCGCCGGCAGGTGCCAGCACCGACTGCAGCTGGGGCGCGAGCGGCGCGCTCACTCGAGTTGTCCCAGGTAAGCCGCCATGTGACGCGCGTCCTCGGCCGACACACCCATGCTGGGCATGGTGGTATCGGGCACCAGCGATGCCGGCGCGGCGATCCACTGCGCCAGCGCATCAGGAAAATTCGGCACGCGCCCGGCGATGTAGCTGCGTTTGCCGAAGGCCTGCAAGGTCGGGCCGTTGATGCCGCGCGCCGCCGACACGCCGGGAATCACATGGCAGCTGCCGCACTGGTACTGCGTGAGCAGGCGCAGGCCGAGCGCCGCATCACCATCTGCCACCGGCCTGGCCAGGGGCGCCGGATCACCAGCATCGGGGCCGCACGCGGCCAAGCCCGCGAGGCTCAGCGCCAGCACGGCTGGCAGCAGGGCACGGGACATCAGGGCGGGCAGCGGCATGCCTGATTCTTGTCCGGCCGCACGCAAATCCTTGCAGGACAGCGCCGACACTTGCCGCAAAAAGCCGATGTCCACCGCACAATGGTTGCGATGAAAAAAACCCTGCTGGTCCTCGGGACGCTGGCTGCGCTGGCGCTGACTGCGCTGACCGTCGGCGGGCTGGTGATCTACCGCGGCATCTACGACATCAGTGCCACCTCGCAACACCTGCAGCCGGTGCACAGCCTGCTGGAAACAACCATGCGCCAGTCGGTGCGACTGCGCGCGCGCGACATCGCCACGCCGCCGCTGGACGACGGCCAGCGCCTGGCACGCGGCGCGGCGCTGTTTCGCGACCACTGCGTCCAATGCCACGGCGCGCCGGGCGTGGCGCAATCCGGCTTCGGCCAGAGCATGCAGCCGGTGCCCGGGCCGCTGGTGGACGCGCTCCAGCGCTGGCGCCCGCGCGAGATCTACTGGATCACGCGCCACGGCATCAAGATGAGCGGCATGCCGGCCTGGCAATTCCGGCTCGACGATGAGGCACTGTGGGACGTGGTGGCTTTTGTCAACACCCTGCCCACCCTGAGCGCGCAGGCCTATGCGCAGATGACCGGGGGCGCCGGTGCCGCGCCGCAGCCCGCAGCGCCTGCAGCACCGCTGCGCCCCGGCGATGTCGAACGCGGCAAGCTGGCGCTGGGGCAATATGCCTGCCAGGCCTGCCACACGATTCCGGGCATCACCAGTTCATCACCGAATGTCGGCCCGCCGCTGCAGGGCCTGGCCAGCCGCAGCCTGATCGCCGGCAAGCTGGCCAACACGCCTGAGAACCTGGTGCGGTGGGTGCGCGACCCGAAGGCCTTCAAACCGCAAACCGCCATGCCGGACATGGGGGTGAGCGAGGAGCATGCGCGCGACATGGCGGCCTACCTGGCGACTTTGCGTTGAGTCACCGGCCTTTGTTCGCGCTCAATTTGCTATTAAAACAGGAGCTGCTTACCCAGGATTGACAAGGGCTACAGCCCTTTTTAATCAATAATCCGCAGTCCCGCCGGCAGGCGCGGGGCTGCGCGGCGCATCGGGCAGCTGCCGGTCCAGCGATTCGCGGTAGCGGACGCAGCCCTGCATGAACTGCGGCCAGGCCGGCACGGTCAGGGCCGGCGCGTATTGGTCCGGCAGCAGCTTCCACAGGTCGGGATGGTGCCAGCACAGGGCGTGGCCAGTGCTGTCGCGATGCACGCGGATGGCTTGGCGCAGCCGCCTGGCTTCCGCCAGCAGTTGCTCGCGCGGCAATTGCTCCAGGTCCTCGTCCATGCCGGAAGCGCCTCAGCGTACGGGCGTTCCCGCCACGCGCCAGATCACATTGCCCACGTCGTCGGCCACCAGCAGGGCGCCGCGCTTGTCGAGCGCCACACCCACCGGCCGGCCATAGGCCTTGCCGTCGGGGCTGACAAAACCGGTCAACACGTCGACCGGTTTGCCCGAGGGTTTGCTGCCGGTGAAGGGCACAAACACCACCTTGTAGCCGCTCAGCGGTTTGCGGTTCCAGGAGCCGTGTTCACCGACGAACACCCCGCTGGCCAGCGACGATGGCAGGCTGTTGCCTTCGGCGAACACCATGCCCAGCGGCGCCACATGCGAGCCCAGCGCGTAGTCGGGCGCAATGGCCTTGGCCACCAGGTCGGGGCGCGGCGGCGTCACGCGCACATCGACGGTCTGGCCGTAATAGCTGTAGGGCCAGCCGTAAAACCCGCCGTCCTTCACCGAGGTCAGGTAGTCAGGCACCAGGTCGCTGCCGATTTCGTCGCGCTCGTTGACCACGGTCCAGAGCGTGCCATCGGGCGCCCAGCCCATGCCGTTGGGATTGCGCAGGCCGGATGCGTACAGGCGGCGTGTATTGGTTTTGGGATCGACCTCGTGGATGGCAGCGCGGTCAACCTCGATGTCCATGCCGTTTTCGCCGATGTTGCTGTTCGAACCGACCGTGACATACAGCTTGCTGCCGTCCCGGCTGGCGATCACGTTTTTGGTCCAGTGGTGGTTGATGCCGGCCGGCAGGTCCACCACCTTGACCGGCGTGGCCGTAATCGCGGTCTGGCCTTCTTCATACGGCACCCTGACCAGCGCGTCGGCATTCGCAATGAACAGCTCCTTGCCGATCAGCGCCATGCCAAAGGGCGACATCAGGCCCTGCATGAACACCGTGCGGGTTTCGGCCTTGCCGTCGCCGTCGACATCGCGCAGCAGGGTGATGCGGTTGGCGCTCGGCACTTCCGCGCCGGCGCGTTTCATCACGGTCTTCATGACCCATCCCTTGATACTGAAACCGGTGTCGGGCTTGGGCGGCTTGTTGCTCTCGGCCACCAGCACGTCGCCGTTGGGCAGGGTGTAGACCCAGCGAGGGTGGTCCAGGCCTGTGGCCAGCGCGGTCACCGTGGTGCCCGCCATCGGCTGCGGCAGGACGCCGTCGGGCCAGCCCTGGGCCGGTGCGATATTCACCGTGGGAATCAGCGACTTGACGGGCTCGGGCAGCGTGGGTGTGGCGCCGATATCGGCGCCTTCCGGCAGTTTGGAGGTGTCGCCGCAGGCAGCCAGGCCCACGGTCAGGGCCGCACACAGGGGAAGCAGCGCGAAACGCGCGGCGGGAAGGGCAAAAGGCAGGTTGCGCATGAGCGGTCCTTGGTCGGAAGACAGAAAAGGGAGGGCGCGCCGCTGGCACGCCAGAATCTGGATGTTCAGCCCGGCAGGCTTGGGCCCATGTCAGCCGATGTCCTCAATTTTTGTCAGGGTCGCCGGCCATGGCCTGCCGCACCGGATCAGCGCTGCGGCGCGGCAGCTTGCCGGCCAGCCCATGCCCCGACACCACACCGGCGAGCCAGGCACCCACCATCAGCATGGGCATGAGGTGCGAGCCACTGCTGTCCCGGAACATCGTCGTCAGCAGGCCGATGGGCGCCGCGCCATAAATCACCAGCAAAAACACCCTGCCACCGGGCGGGGCAGCGCGCGCGAGCGCAAACGCGAGCAGGAAAAAGGGGAAAAACATCAGCGCCTGGTAGTGCCACGCGGCGCCCACCCAAAGGCTGCCCAGACCGAGGAAGGACAGCCCGAAGCCGCCGCCCACCGCCAGCAGGGATCTCACGGTCTGGTTCATTGACGCATCTCCCGCGGGCACGCTGCACGCCTGTCAGAACGCCGTGGCGCCGCTCAGGGTATCGGCCGGCAGCTGGTCAATTTCGTTCAGGACCTGTGCCAGGCCCAGGCCTGCGGCCTCGAGCAGCGCATGGCCTTTCTCGGCTGTGGCAGCGGCCGCATTGCCGACCGCGCCCTGCGGGTTGTAGTCCTGCATTTGCCAGCCGAGTTTGGCGCTGCGGCCGTCGCCCAGGACACGGAAGTTTTCCGCCCGGTCCTGCGAACTGGAATGAAAATCCTGCGCCTGGCGCATGTCCACCTGCCCCGGTTTGAGGGCCAGCATCATGGACGTCTCGATCTCGCCCGCGTGGATGCCAAAGCGGTGCTCCTGCGCACTGAAGCGCTCCGCCACGGATTCACCCTGGCCATTGACCAGGGGCAGGTTGAACCAGCTCACGCTGTACACCAGCATGTCCAGCCGCGCCCGCAGGTCGCGCGCGACCACGTCCAGCAGGCCGACCTGGCCACCGTGCGAGTTGAGAAGCACCAGCTTTTTGACGCCGCTGCGCGCGACCGACTCGGCCAGTTCGGTCCAGAGGCGAATCACGGTTTCGGCCTTGAGCGTGAGCGTGCCGCCGAAGCGCGCATGTTCGGGGCTCAGGCCCACCGCCTGTGTCGGCAAAAACAACACCGGCAAGGCCGCCGGCAGATGGGGCAAGGTCGCGGCCACCACGCCTTCCACCAGCGTGGTGTCCACATTGAGGGGCAAGTGCGGGCCGTGCTGCTCAATGGCCGCCACCGGCAGCACGGCAATGGCTCGCGCAAGGTCGATCCGCGAAAAGTCCGGGCTTTTGAGGTCAGCCCAGAAGCAGGGAAAGGGGACAGGTGGGGTCATGGGCGTATTTTGGGGCCAATTCGCCGTCTGCGCGTTGCAGGTATCGCGCTGCGGCGGCGGTGCGCCTGCTTCAGAAGGGCTGAACTCCCCACTCCCAACCCCCCGCCCTTCCCTCGCCCCGCTGGGCGAGAGAAGGGAGCTTCATGTGGCCGCGTGCGCTGCGCTCGCGTGCAAACATGACGGTCTGTTGGGACTCCCGTCCTTGAAGCGCTATGCGCTTCAAGGACTCCGAACAGGGTCCGGTATTTGGGCATTGGTTTTCCTCCCCCACCCTTCTGTATGCGCCGAGGAGCGCAGGGCCGGACGGATCAGGACGAGCGATTGTCTGAGCCGAAGGCGAGTTCGAGCTCGACCCCGGCTGG
>CALRTF020000078.1:0-15148 GCA_943370985.1 Paenacidovorax caeni | reverse complement strand
TGACCGGGGCCAGGCCTTCGGAAATTTCGTCGAGCAGCAGCAGGCGGGCGCCGGTGCGCAGGATGCGCGCGACCGCCAGCATCTGCTGCTCGCCGCCGGACAGGCGGGTGCCGGGGCTGGACGCGCGCTCCTTCAGGTTGGGGAACATGTCGTAGATCTCGTCCAGGCTCATGCCCCCCGGCCCCACGGTCGGCGGCAGCATCAGGTTTTCCTCGGCCGTCAGGCTGGCGAAGATGCCGCGTTCTTCAGGGCAATAACCGACGCCGAGGCGCGCGACCTTGTGCGGCGCCAGCTTGATGGTTTCTTCGCCCTGGATGCGGATCGAACCCTTGCGCGTGCCGGTCAGGCCGACGATGGCGCGCATGGTGGTGGTGCGGCCGGCGCCGTTGCGGCCCAGCAGCGTGACCACTTCACCCTCGTGCACCGTCAGGTTGACGCCGTGCAGCACATGCGACTCGCCGTACCAGGCGTGCAGGTCCTCGATTTTCAAAAGTTCTTTGGTCATGCGAAATTCTCGGGAACGGCAAGCACACCTTCTTTACAAGCAGGTGCCGCGGGTCCGGCTTCGCCGGCCCGCAGGCGCAGCGCCCCCCCGGGGGGCAGTGAAGTACACGAAGTGACGAACGTGGGGGCCATATCAGTGCGCTCCCTGCAGCTCGGTGTTGGCGCTGCCCATGTAGGCTTCGATGACGAGCGGATTTTTCGACACCTCGGCATAGGGCCCGTCGGCGATGATGGCGCCGCGCTGCAGCACCGTGATGCGGTCGGCAATCGAGGCCACCACGTTCATGTTGTGTTCCACCATCAGGATGGTGCGGCCGCCGGACACCTGTTTGATCAGCTGGGTCACGCGGTCCACGTCCTCGTGGCCCATGCCCTGGGTCGGCTCGTCGAGCAGCATCAGTTCGGGCTCCAGCGCCAGTGTGGTGGCCAGCTCGAGCGCGCGTTTGCGGCCATAGGGCAGGTTGACGGTCAGTTCGCCGGCAAAGTCCTGCAGATCGACCTCGGCCAGCAGCTGGCGCGCGCGTTCGTGCAGATGAAACAGCGTGCTTTCGGCTTTCCAGAAATGAAACGAGGTGCCGAGGTTGCGCTGCAGCGCGGCGCGCACGTTTTCGAGCACCGTCATGTGCGGAAACACCGCCGAAATCTGGAAGGACCGCACGATGCCGCGCCGCGCGGTCTGGGCCGGCTGTTCGGTCGTGATGTCGGTGCCGTTGAAAAGAATCGTGCCCGTTGTCGGGTGCAGGAATTTGGTCAGCAGGTTGAAGAAGGTGGTCTTGCCGGCGCCGTTGGGGCCGATCAGCGCGTGGATGTGGCCGCGCCGGACTTTCAGGTCCACCTGGTTGACGGCCACGAATCCCTTGAATTCCTTGGTCAGGCCCCGCGTTTCAAGAATGAACTCCGCTGACAAATTGCTCTCCGGCTATTTTGAGGATGCATGGACGGACACGCGGTCCCGCCACAAAGAAATGGATGCTATCGGCTTGCCCTGACCGGCACCAGCGGGTTAGGACTTAGGTAGTTTTACCTGCATGCGGCGGCGCGCGGCAGGGGTGGCGTCGGCACACAGCACGGCCTGGGCGATGGCGTGCCGGCCGGATTGTCGTGAGAAAGACAATCCGGGGTAAAGGCGCCGGCGGTCTCAGCGCGCGTGTGTCACGCCGCCGTCGACCACCAGCGTGGAGCCGACCACATAGTCGCCTGCGCGCGAGGCCAGGTAAATCGCGGCGCCGGCCATGTCGGCGTCTTCACCGACGCGGCCCGCAGGCACACGGGCGGCGACAGCATCGCCATGATCGCGCGCATCCTTGTTCATGTCGGAGGCAAAAGCGCCCGGCGCGATCGCGGTGACGACGATGTTGTCCTCGATCAGGCGCAGTGCCATGCGGCGTGTCAGCTGGATCAGGCCGGCCTTGCTGGCCGCATACGAGTAGGTTTCCATGGCGTTGACGGAAATGCCGTCGATGGAGGCGATGTTGATGACCTTGGCCGGCCGCTGCGCTGCTGCCTGGCGCAGCAGGGGCGCGAGCGCCTGGGTCAGGAAGAAGGGGGTCTTGAGGTTCAGGTCCACCACCTTGTCCCAGCCGTTTTCGGGGAAGTCGTCAAAGGGCGCGCCCCAAGCCGCGCCGGCATTGTTGACCAGGATGTCGAGCTGGGGTTCGTGTTTTGAAAATGCCGCGACCAGGCCGGCGATGCCTTCCGGCGTGGACACGTCGGCCGGCAGCGAGACGCAGTGGCCCAGGCTGGAAAGCTCTTTGGCGGTCTGGTCGCAGGCGGCGGCTTTTCGTGCGGAAATGTAAACGCGCGCGCCCTGGGCCAGAAAACCCGCGGCAATCATGCGGCCTATGCCGCGCGAGCCGCCGGTAATCAGTGCGCTGCGGCCCTGCAGGGAAAAAAGGTCTTTCATGGGGTGCTCCTTGTGGACGGCCGGATCCGGCGCGATGCGGCGCAGCTTAGCGCGGATGGCCGGGCCAGGCGGTCACCTGCGTGTCTGGGGCGCCTGCATCGGCGCCGGCCCGTGTTTCTCCCCGGTTTACAGGCGAATAGGCCTCCAGCCCCCGACCAGCAAGCGTGAACAGCTATCAAAAACAGAGCGATGGAGGCGCCGGCCGCGCCAGTGCCGCGTGACGCAAATGCGGGTTTCTCCTAGACGCGGCTGGCGCACTGCGCTAAGGTGGGTGTCCAGCAAGCGTTAAGGAGCAAGCATGCGAGTGGATATCTACCGCCGGGCCGAGTCCGGGCACCGTTATTCCTACCTGGCCGTGCCCGAGGGCCGGGTGATTCCCGAGGAGGCCACCAACACCGACTGGGAAACCGAAGCCCGCGGGCTCGAAGGCGGCGCCCATGCCGAACAGATGGGCAAATACGCGATTGCCGGGCTGGAGCAGCAGATCAGCGAAAAAGGTTATGCCATCACCAGCGTCAAGGACCGCGTCGACGCCGGCGACTGAGGCTTCCCGGCTCAGGCTTCGCCGCTGCCGGCTGCAAGCGCAGCCGCCGCGCGCAGCTTGTCCTTCTTGCTGGGGCGTTTGCCCTTGATGCCGCCGGTAGGCGGTGCTTCAGCGGCGTCCGGCGCAAGCGGAGCGGTGGTCAGCAGCGGCTCGAAGCCCTCGACCTGCTCCAGCGGCAGGCTCAGGCCCTGGCGCTTTTCGATGAGCCGGAAATGCGCTTCGGTGTCGGCGCTGACAAAACTCAGTGCCAGCCCGCTTTCGCCGGCACGCCCGGTGCGGCCTATGCGGTGAATGTAGTCCTGGGCCGAGCGCGGCAGGTCGTAATTGACCACCACCGGCAGTTGCGCAATGTCGATGCCGCGCGAGGCCACGTCGGTGGCCACCACCACCTTGAGCCGCGATGCCTTGAAGTCGGCCAGTACCTGGGTGCGTTTGCCCTGGCTCAACTCGCCGTGGAAGGGCTCGGCGTAAATCCTGGCCTTGCGCAATTTGTCGGCGACGATTTCGGCGGCATGTTTGGTCGCGACAAACACCAGCACCCGGCGCCAGGCGTGTTGCGTGATCAGATGCCGCAGCAACTGGGTGCGCCGGCCTGCATCCACCGCGATCGCCCGCTGCGTGATGTCGGGCTCGCCCTCGGGCTCGACCGGCGCATCGATGTGCACGGGATCGCGCAGCAAACGCTTGGCCAGGGCCTGCACGGCCGGCGGAAAGGTCGCCGAGAAAAAAAGGTTTTGCCGCTGTGCCGGCAGCAGCGCCAGGATGCGGCCGAGTTCGTCGGCAAAGCCGAGGTCCAGCAGGCGGTCGGCTTCGTCGAGCACCAGCGCCGCCACGCCCGAGAGCGCCACCGCGTTGTGGTCGGCCAGGTCCAGCAGCCGGCCCGGCGTCGCCACCACGATGTCGGCGCCGCCGCGCAAATTCATCATCTGCGGGTTGATGGAGACGCCGCCGAACACAATGGCGACCTTGAGCGCCTGCGGCAGGTGCTGGCCCAGGCTGCGGATGTCCTCACCGACCTGCGCGGCCAGTTCGCGTGTGGGCACCAGCACCAGCAGGCGTACGCGGCGGGGTTTTTCGCTGCTGGCCTGCTGCAGCAACTGCAGCAGCGGCAAGGCAAAGGCGGCGGTTTTGCCCGAGCCGGTCTGCGCCGAGGCCAGCACATCGCGGCCCTGCAGCACCGCCGGAATCGCGGCCGCCTGGATGGCGGTGGGGCTCTGGTAATCCCTGGCGCTGACGGCGCGCAGCAGGGCGGGGGACAAGCCCAGGGAAGAAAATGGCATGAACAGGGCTTTGTGAGGTGGCAAGGGCCGGAACAGGCCTCGCACCCCAGCAGTTTAAGCCCGCGCTGCAGGCCAAGCCGCATAATCGACAGATGGCAACCGGCTCTTTTCAGGCGCCGGACACCGACCGACTTCAAGGCACCCGTGAAAAAGACATTCAAGCTGAACATCGAAGGCAAAAACCGCGACCGCGTGCTGGACGCGGTCAAACATGACATCCGCAAATACGTCAAACGCCAGCGCCGCGTGCCGCTGCCCGAAGGCGTGGATTTCTGGGACTTCGATTGCCGCTTCGGCGCCAGCGAAGACACGGCGGAAGTGGTGCACTTCGCCACTGTGCTGCCGCTGGTGGATGCGGCCGCCAAAGAGGGCGCCGACAGCTTTTACCTCGAGCTGCTGGCCAGGGAGGGCCGGCGCACACACCGGCCGCGCCCGCTGGAAGCGGATGGCGGCGACGCGGCGGCGCAGGATGCCGACGCAGGCGAATGAGCCTGCAGTTTCTCGACTTCGATGACAGCGAAGATCCGGACGGCGGTGGCAGCTTCGACGCCATGGCCTCGGTGCGGCCGGCGCAGCTCGCCGCGGTGCGCGCTGAAATTGCTGAAGTGCTGGATTGGGCCGAGACCGCGTTTGCCGGACAACGTGCGCCGCTGGACGAAGGTGGCGAGTGGGACTTTGACTTGCAGGAGCGGGTCGATGGCGCATCGCCGCCCTGGCATGTGCTGACCTTGTCCCTCAGCGGCAGCGCGGCCTTTTGTGCGGCGTTTATTCAGCGCTTCGGCCTGGACTGAGCGCGGCTGCATCCGGGGGCAAACCCAGCGCGTCGAACACCCGCATCGCCGCCCAGGCATCGTTGGCGGCGTAGACCAACTGGCTGTCGCTGAGCTGGCGGTTCGCCCAGTTGGAGGTGGTGGCTTTTTTCGATTTCAGGAAGCGGCGGTTGAACAACACCGCCACCGCACCACGCACGCCGATCTCTTTCGCATAACCCTTTTTGCGGAACACCACGTTGAGGTCCAGCACATTGCGCGGCTCCACGCCCAGGGTCCGGCGGATCTGCGTGTGGTCGCCGGCCAGCCCGAAACCGACCTTGGTGATGTGCCCGGCTTCAAGCAGGGCTGCCACGATCTCGCGGCAACGCGTCTCGAACAGCTGGAACACCCAGGCCCTGTCCAGTGTGGACAGTTGCACCACATGCGGGCCTTCGGACACCTGGTCGCGGAAAAAAGTCGGTTTGGACTCGGTGTCGAAACCGAGTACGGCGCTGGCCGACAGGATCTTCCAGGCCTCTTCGGCTTGCTGTGCGGTGGCGACCAGCACGATATCCGCCAGGCCGAGCCGCTCCAGCGGCTCCAGCAACGCAAGTTCATCGCGTGTCGGCGAGGAAAATTTCGGCATGGTGCGCCAGTGTCAGGCCGGCTCCACCACGCTGGGAATGGTGGTGGCCGGCGGCGTGTTGCGGCTGCGCCCGCAGCGCACGATGCCGTCAATCATCACCATGCCGACGCCGGGGATGTCGCCGCGCTGCACGCTGTCGAGGATGTCGCTGCCGGCGGTGTGTTGGGCCCGATCCATGAAGACGAAGTCGGCATCGCGCCCGACCTCGATCAGCCCGCAGTTGAGCTTGCGGATGCGTGCGGTGTTGCCGGTGGCAAAACAGAAAGCCAGTTCGGCCGGAATATTGCCGAGGCTGGACAGCAGGGAGATCAGGCGCAACATGCCCAGCGGCTGCACACCCGAGCCGGCCGGGCCGTCGGTGCCCAGAATCACGCGGTGGGGGCATTTGAGCTGCAGCGCAGCCTGCGCGGCGGCGATCGCGACCTTCTCGTTGCCGTTGTGCACGATCTCGATCGCGCGCGAGGATTTTTCGCAGAGTTCGCAGACATGCTGTTCCGACAGCGCCGTGTGCCCGCCGTTGATGTGGCCGATCACGTCGGCGTCGGCCTCCAGCACCACATCCTTGTCGATGAGGCCGGAGCCCGGAATCGAGGGGCCGCCGGTGTGGATGGTGCTCTGGATGCCGTATTTGCGCGCCCAGGCCACCATTTCCTTGGCTTCGTAACCGGCTTTCACCGAGCCCAGCCCGACTTCGCCGAGCAGGCCCACGCCGGCCTCGGCCAGTTCCTTGAAGTCCTGCTCGACCATGCCTTTTTCAAGCACGGGTGCGCCGGCCAGCACCTTCACGCCGCCGGGCCGGAAGTTGTCGAAGGCACGCTGCGCCGTGATGGCCAGCGCCTTCAGGCCGACAATGTCTCTGGGCCGGCCGGGCAGGTGCACCTCGCCGGCCGAAATCATGGTGGTGACGCCGCCGTGCATGGTCGAGTCGATCCAGCCGATCTGGTTCTGCCGCGGCGTCCAGTCGCCGAACACCGGGTGCACGTGGCTGTCGATCAGGCCCGGTGCCACGCAAGTCTGGTGCGCGTCGATGGTGGTCCGCGCATGCGCCATGTCGCAGTCCCTGGCCTTGCCGACCGCCACGATCAGGCCGTCGTTCACAACAATCGTGTCGGCGTCCAGGATAGGCCTGTCGATGTCGCCCGACAGCAGCAGGCCGATGTTGGTGATGACAACTTTGCCGGACTTGCTGCTTGCTGCTGCTTCTGCCATGGGTGACTTTCGTGGGAGGGTGTCAGGGATTGATCATCACGGTGCGCAGCACGGTGCTGATGATGAAGGCCTGCCATTGCGCCAGCGCTTCCGGTGTCTGCAGGTCCTCGCCGAGGAAGGCCGACAGGGTGTGGCGGTTGGAGATGTAGAAGTAGCCGGTCGCCGCGATCAGCAGGTAAACATTGCGGGCGGACACATCGGCGCGGAACACGCCCCTGGCCGCGCCGCTTTCGAGCAACTGGCGGATGATGGCGATCGCGGGGGACGAGTACTCGCGCGCCCGCGACGACTTGGAAATATGTTTGCCGCGGTGCAGGTTTTCGGTGTTGAGCAGCGTGATGAACTCGGGGTTCTTGCTGTAGTAACCGACGACAAAATTGATCACGTCCTTGAGCGACTCCACCGGCTGCTCGAGATCCAGCGTCAGTTCCAGCTCGGCATCGTTCATGCGCCGGTACATGTCCTCCAGCACCTCGATGAACAGGCCTTCCTTGCTGCCGAAGTAGTAATAGATCATCCGGTCGAAGGATTTGGCCGACTGGGAGATTTTTTCGACGCTGCCGCCGTCGTAACCGTAACGCGCGAACACCTTGGTCGCGGCCCGCAGGATGTTGTCGCGCGTGGTCTGCGCCGCCTGCTCACGCACGCCGGGCCGCCTGGCCGGCGCGAGGCGGGCCGCGGGTGCGCGGCTTCGCGTGGCCCTTGCCGCCGTGGCGGGTTTGGCGATGCCGGAAGGTGGGGCGGATTTGGCAGTCTTGGTGCTCATGTCGTGACCGGTTGTTGTCGGGCTGCGGGGCCGCGCGCTCACTGTTCCGCGAAGGCCCGCTCGATCACGAAGTCACCGGGTTTGGAGGTATTGCCCTCCTGGAAACCTTTTTGCTCCAGCATGTGTTTGAGATCCTTGAGCATGGCCGGGCTGCCGCAAATCATCACGCGGTCGGATGCCGGGTCCAGCGGCGGCAGCTTCAGGTCTTCGAACATCTTGCCGCTTTCCATGAGGTCGGTGACCCGGCCCATGTTGCGGTAGCTTTCACGCGTGACCGTCGGGTAATACAGCAGCTGTTTGGAGATCAGCTCGCCGAGAAACTCGTGCTGCGGCAGGTGCTTGACCAGCAGGTCATGGTAGGCCAGCTCGTCGGCCTGGCGCACCCCGTGCACCAGCACCACCTGCTCGAAACGTTCATAGGTTTCCGGGTCGCGGATGATGCTCATGAAAGGTGCCAGGCCGGTGCCGGTGGACAGCAGGTACAGGCGTTTTCCGGGCAGCAGGTAGTCGATCACCAGCGTGCCGGTCGGTTTGCGCCCGACGATGACCTTGTCGCCGACCTTGATGTGCTGCAGGCGTGAAGTCAGCGGGCCGTCCGGCACCTTGATGCTGAGGAATTCCAGGTGTTCCTCGTGGTTCGGACTCACGATGCTGTAGGCCCGCAGCAGGGGCTTGTCGTTGACGCGCAGGCCGATCATGGTGAAGTGGCCGTTGCTGAACCGCAGCGAGGTGTCGCGGGTGGTGGTAAACGTGAACAGCTTGTCGGTCCAGTGGTGGACGGACAAAACCGTTTCTTCGTTGAAAGCGCTCATGGTGATGAAAGGATGGGAAGTTGGTGATCTTTGGGGCGTGCCGGCAGCGCAGCTTCGAGGCCCGCCAGTTTGCCGGTTTTACCCCGCCATTGTGCCGCCTCCGGGGCCGGGGCCGCCCGCGTGGAAATCGCGGGCCACAACAGGGAAAGCCGGGCATTGAGTTCCGTGAAGGCGGCAAACTCGCCGGGCAGGTCTTCTTCGGCATAAATGGCGTTCACCGGGCACTCCGGAATGCAGACTGCGCAGTCAATACACTCGTCGGGGGCGATGACCAGGAAATCGGGGCCTTCCCGGAAGCAGTCGACCGGGCAGACATCGACACAGTCGGTGTATTTGCACTTGATGCAGGGGTCGGTTACGACGTGGGTCACAGCGGTCCTTTGGGCGGCGCGGGGCGGAAAAAGCGCCCGGACAGGTGCCAATGTGCCACATTAATGTAGTGAGTGCAACATGAAATTTAAGTGATCGCAACATTCGCGGAATAAATTTCGGGCCGCCGTGAAAATACTATTGCGCTGCAAATTACCATGCGCTACATTGACTTTAAATGTAGTAAATGCAACATCTGAATTAAGCGCGCACTACATTGGTGTCTGTGCACCAGGATGCGACAAAAGGCGAACACGATGACCGAACACACCAAGACGGACGGCCTGCCGGGCATGGATGCGCCGGCTTTTGCGCAGGTGCTGGAAAAGGCCAGGCCGCGCAATGAGCGCATGAACAGCGAAAAAATCGAGTGCAATGCCTGCCCGGTGTTGTGCCAGATTTCCGATGGCCGCACCGGTGCCTGTGACCGTTATGCCAACCGCAGCGGCACCCTGATCCGCGTTGATCCGGTGCTGCTGCTGCGCCGCACGCTGGCCGAGTCCGAGCCCAAAGTGGTTGCTTTTGCCGGCCGGGTGCCTGCCGACGCGCCGCAGGCGCTGCCGGCCCCGGCGTCCTGGAGCGGCGACCTGTTGCTGGCCGACGAGGTGTTTGTGACCGGCGTCGGCTCGTCGACCACCTACCCCGACTACAAGCCGGCACCCTTCATCGTCTCCTCGAAAGTCGATGGCGTGGACATGGTGACGGTGGTCACCGAGGGCATCTTCAGTTACTGCAGCCTCAAGGTGAAGATAGACACCGACCGCTTTCTGGGTGCCGAGCAGGCCAATGTGCGCTGCAAGGGCGAGGTGGTGGGCCACGTGACGACCGCCGAATACGGCTCCCAGATGCTGTCGCTGGGCGGCGTGCACCACCTGACCGGTGGCAGCAAGAAGGAGGGCCGGGTGACCATGGACATGATGCAGTCGCTGGGCAACAAGAAGGCGGTCGAGTTCACGATCGACGGCGGCTCGCAAATCGTGATCCAGGCCGGCCGCGCGCCGATTGTCAACGGCGTCGAGGAGCAGCGCATGCGTGTGGGTTGCGGCTCGGCCACCATAGGCATTTTTGCGAAGCAGCTGTTCGGCAAGGTCGACGAGGTGGTGGTGGTGGACGACCACATCACGGGGGTGCTGACCGAACACCAGGCGGGCCGCTGCCTGGACATGCGGGCCTCGGGCATCAGGATGCGCGGCCGCAAATCGACGCCGGGCCGCTATTTCCAGGTGGCCAACCCGGGAACCGGCTGGGGCGGGACCGACATCGCCGAGCCTTTGTCCATCATCGAGAGCTGGGACGCCGACGTGGCCTGGCCGGGCCTGCGCCTGCTGATGACGTCCACCACCGGGGAACACGCGGGCTGGTATGTGCTCGATGAAAGCCTGGTGCCCGTCGAGCAGGACATGCCGGCAGAGGTGCGGCTGGTGGTCGAGCGTATCGGTGAGAACTGCGAGCCGTCGCTGTCTACCATCCTTTTTCTCGGCGGTGCCGGCGGCAGCCTGCGCGCCGGGGTGACCGAAAACCCCGTGTTGCTGACACGCGCCATCAAGAATGCGCTGGTCAATGTCACCTGCGGCGGCGCGCCGGCCTATGTCTGGCCGGGTGGCGGCATCACCGTGATGGCCGACGTGATGCGCATGCCGGACAACAGCTTCGGCACCGTGCCCACGCCCGCCATTGTCGCGCCCATCGAGTTCAGCATGAAGCTGGACGACTACCGCGCGCTGGGGGGCCACATGGACCATGTGCGGACGCTGGAAGAGGCGCTGTCGCGTGGTGCCTGGCACAACGAAGGTGCACCATCGTCACTGGAATGGACGGGCTTGCCGGCCGCCAATCCCTGGCCGCTGGCGCGTCCTCCCCTGCTCGGCTGACCGGCCTCAAGCCGTGATGGACGCCCAACGCACACGTTTGCCCGATGGCCGCTGGCATTTGCAGCATGGCCCCATCGATATCGTGATCGGCGCCACGGGTGTTCCCGCGGCGTTGGACGGCGCTCATGAGGATGCGTGGCTGCGCTTTCGCGGGATTCTGGGTGAGCTGGTGGAAGAACTCCCGCTGCTGCGGCGCCCGGTGCAGGATGTCTGTCCCTTGCGGGGCCCGATTGCGCGGCGCATGTGGGACGCCTGCCAGCCCTACAAAAGCAGTTTCATCACGCCGATGGCGGCGGTGGCCGGTGCGGTCGCGCAGGAACTGATTGCCTGTTACTCGACGCCTGGCGTGGCGCGGGCCTGGGTCAACAACGGCGGCGACATTGCCCTGCACCTGGCGCCGTCGCAATCGGTGCGTGTCGGCCTGTATGCGAACCTGGCCAACCTGGACGAGGACGAACTGCGGTCCGGCGTCCGCACCGACGGCCAGTTTGAAATCTCCAGCCTGTTGCCGGTGCGCGGCGTCGCCACCAGTGGATGGCGCGGCAGGAGTTTTTCGCTGGGCATCGCGGACAGCGTGACGGTGCTGGCGCGCACGGCGTCCGAGGCCGATGTGGCCGCCACGGTGATTGCCAATGCCGTCAACCTGGCCGACGCCCGCATCCAGCGGCGGCCGGCGTGCGAGTTGAAAGACGACTCGGACCTGGGCGAGCTGCCGGTCACGGTGGATGTTCCGCCGCTGGAGCCGGCGCTGGTGCAGCAGGCCTTGCGCGCGGGTTTGAAGCGTGCGCAGGCCCTGCGCGCGGCCGGCCTGATCTGGTCGGCGGTGCTGATTTGCCAGAATCAGGTCGCCAGCACCGATACTGCGGCCATGGGAACCCTGGAAAACCAGCGCAGCAGCCAGCAAGTTGGTTCGGTATTTGCTTAATGAAACAGATGGACGCACAGCGATGATTGAAATACGACGCATCTTCACGCACGTGGAGCAGATCCGGCACGAATTCGGGCCGGTAGCGCGCGTGCCCCTGTTGCGCGGCGCGATCGGTGTGGTGCTGACCAATCCCTTTGCGGGGCGTTATGAGCCCGAGATCCTGCCGATGATGGCGGCGCTGGACCCGGTCGGGCTCGAGATGGCGCGCAAGCTGCTCGCGGCCATGGATGTGCCGGCAGATCGCATCGAGGGTTATGGCAAGGGTGCGATCGTGGGTGCAGCCGGGGAACTCGAGCACGGTGCCTTGTGGCATGTGCCGGGGGGTTATGCCATGCGCGAACTGCTGGGCTGGAAGGGCGATGCAGCGGCGTATGCCAAAGGGCAGGGCGAAGAAAAAACCGGACGACCCGGCAATGCCCTGTCCATCGTTCCCTCGACCAAGAAGGTCGGCGGGCCCGGCGCGGCGCTGGATGTTCCGCTGACCCACATCAATGCCGCCTATGTGCGCAGCCACTTTGATGCGATCGAGGTGCGTGTTCCCGGCGCACCGCTGGCCGATGAAATCGTTTTTATCCTGGCGATGAGCACCGGCCCGCGCATCCATGCGCGCGTCGGCGGCCTCGCCGCGGACGCGATCAGCAAATGGGACGGGCTGCGCTGAGGCAGCGCTGCGTTCGCAACATGCACAAGGAAAATACATGACAGCCAACATCCGGAAAATCATTGTTCAGGTCGACGAAATCCACAGGGAGATGGGCCAGCCCGTGAGCCCGCCGACGCGCCGGGCGCTGGCCATGGCGGTCATTGCCAACCCGTTTGCCGGTGTTTACCAGGAAAACCTGGACGAGCTGGTCGCGATCGGTGAAGAGCTCGGCGCGCTGCTCGGCAAAAAATGTGTGGACGCGCTGGGCATCGCCCCGGGCCAGGCCCAGAGTTACGGCAAGGCGGCCATCGTCGGCGAGGCGGGCGAACTCGAGCACGCTGCGGCCATCCTGCACCCCAAACTCGGCGCACCCTTGCGCCTTGCGGTGGGCAAGGGTGCGGCGCTGGTGCCTTCGAGCAAAAAACGCGGCGGACTCGGTACCGCGATCGACGTTCCGCTGGGGCACAAGGATGCGGCTTTTGTGCGCAGCCATTTTGATGCGATGGAAGCACGTGTGGCGGATGCGCCGCGCGCCAACGAGATTGTGGTCGCTGTCGTCGTGACAGACAGTGGCCGACCACTACCGCGCGTGGGCGGACTGCAGATCCACGAAATCAGGGGCGAAGACGGGCTCCGCTGACACCGGACCTTTCCAGTTTTAACCGATCCACGACAGGAGTTTTTATGAAGATGCAATACAGGGTGCTTGGCACCATGACTTATCTGGGTCTGCTGGCTTCGCTGGTGACAGCGCAGGCGCAAGGCGTGATCAAGATCGGTGAGGTCAACAGCTACAAGGCGCAGCCCGCCTTCCTCGAGCCCTACAAAAAAGGCATGGAGCTGGCGGTTGAGGAGATCAATGCGGCCGGCGGTGTCAATGGCAAGAAGATCGAGCTGATCACGCGTGACGACAACGCCAATCCGGGCGACGCCGTGCGCGTGGCCGAGGAGCTGATCTCGCGCGAGAAGATCGACGTGCTGACCGGCACCTTCCTGTCCAACACCGGCCTGGCCGTTGCCGACTTTGCCAAACAGAAGAAGTTTTTCTTCCTGGCGGGCGAGCCGTTGACCGACAAGATGACCTGGCAGGGCGGCAACCAGTACACCTTCCGCCTGCGTCCCGGCACCTACATGCAGGCCGCGATGCTTGTTCCGGAAGCAGTCAAGCTCAGGAAAAAGCGCTGGGCCGTGGTCTACCCCAACTACGAATACGGCCAGTCGGCCGTGGCGGCGTTCAAGCAGCTGCTGAAGGCGGCGCAGCCCGACGTCGAGTTTGTGGCCGAGCAGGCCACGCCGCTGGGCCGGGTCGATGCGGGCAGCGTGGTGCAGGCGCTGGCCGATGCCAAGCCCGATGCGATCTTCAATGTGCTGTTCGGGGCCGACCTCTCGAGGTTTGTGCGTGAAGGCAATACCCGCGGCCTGTTCAAGGACCGCACCGTGGTCAGCGTGCTGACCGGTGAGCCCGAGTACCTGGACCCGCTCAAGGAGGAAACGCCCAACGGCTGGATCGTCACCGGTTATCCCTGGTACGGCATCCAGACGCCTGAGCACAAGGCCTTTTTCCTGGCTTACCACGCCAAGTACAAGGACTATCCGCGGCTGGGTTCGGTGGTCGGTTACGCCATGATCCATTCTGTCGCTGCTGGCGCCGCCAAAGCCAAAAGCACGGAGTCGGCCAAGATGGTCGCCGCCTTCAAGGGCCTGCAGGTGTCGACGCCTTTTGGCAAGATCACCTACCGCCCCGAGGACCACCAGTCGACCATGGGCGCATTTGTCGGCAAGACAAAAAATGACAACGGCAAGGGCGTGATGGTGGACTACACCTACTTCGACGGTGCCAAGTTCCAGCCGCCCGCTGCAGACGTGAAAAAATCGCGCGCCACCGACTAAGGCCTCTCGACAGGCCCTGACAACCCGGCCTGCACAGGCACTTCGCTGCGTCGCGGCGGGGTGGCCTGTGCCGGGCTCCAGAGGATTATTGAATGAGTTTTTCAGGTTTCATCGTTCAGTTGCTCAACGGGCTGGCCAGCGCGTCGTCGCTGTTTCTCGTCGCGGCGGGGCTGTCGCTGATTTTCGGTGTCACGCGCATCGTCAACTTTGCGCACGGCTCGTTTTTCATGGTCGGCATCTACCTCGCCTATACCCTGGTCGAAAAACTCGGCGGGGGCCTGGGCTTCTGGCCTGCCTTGCTGCTGGCCGCCGTGGCAACCGGCGTCATCGGCGCGCTGATCGAGATGGTGCTGTTGCGCCGCATCTACAAGGCGCCCGAGCTGTTCCAGCTGCTGGCCACCTTTGCGCTGGTGCTGGTGATCAAGGACCTGGTTCTTTATCTGTGGGGCCCTGATGAATTGCTCGGGCCGCGCGCGCCCGGCCTGACCGGCTCGGTGGAAATCCTCGGACGGCAGTTTCCGAGTTATGACCTGTTCCTGATTGTGGTGGGGCCGGTGGTGCTGGGCCTGCTGTGGCTGTTGCTGACGCGTACGCGCTGGGGTACGCTGGTGCGTGCCGCCACGCAGGACCGCGAGATGGTCAGTGCGCTGGGCGTGAACCAGGCCTGGCTGTTCACCGCCGTGTTTGCCCTGGGTGCCATGCTGGCCGGGCTGGGGGGGGCATTGCAGCTGCCGCGCGAACCGGCCACGCTGGAGATGGACCTGCACACCATAGGCTCGGCTTTCGTGGTGGTCGTGGTCGGCGGCATGGGCTCCATCCCCGGTGCCTATGCGGCCGCGCTGCTGATTTCCGAAATCAAGGCGATCTGCATCTGGCTCGGCGTTGTCGAGATTTTCGGCTACAGCATTTCGTTTTCCAAACTCACGCTGGTGGCCGATTTCCTGGTCATGGCCATCGTGCTGGTGTGGCGTCCCTGGGGCCTGTTCGGCCGGCCGCAGGCGCCCAGCCGGTATGTCGGCATGCAGGAAGAG
>CALRTF020000077.1:0-15184 GCA_943370985.1 Paenacidovorax caeni | reverse complement strand
AGGCCCTGCGCATGCCGGTGATTGCGGCGGTCAACGGCGTGGCGGCCGGCGCCGGCGCCTCGCTGGCCATGACCTGCGACCTCGCGGTTGCCTCGGCTGGCGCGAGTTTTATCCAGGCCTTCAGCAAGATCGGCCTGGTGCCCGACGCCGGCGGGACCTGGTTTCTGGTCAAGCGGCTTGGCCTGGCGCGGGCCCTCGGCGCGGCCATGCTGGGTGACAAGCTCAGCGCCAGCCAGGCCAGGGAGTGGGGAATGATCTGGGATGTCGCCGCCGAGGGCGAGGACTGCCTGGACAAGGCGATGCAGCTGGCCGCGCGCCTGGCGGTTTTGCCGACCCGTGCGCTGGTCGAGACCCGGCGCTTGCTGCACGCAGCTGCTGCCAACGGGCTGGACACCCAGCTCGACCTGGAGCGCGACACCCAGTCGGCGCTGGGCCGCACGCACGACTACATCGAGGGGGTGAAGGCCTTTCTTGAAAAACGCCCCGCAGCCTTCAGGGGCGAATGATGGACGACCAGATACTGGCGCGCCGCGTTGGCGAATCCATGTTTGCGGTGGACACCGCGTCCAGGGACACCATGGGCATGGAATTGCTGGCCTGCGAGCCGGGCCGTGCGCTGATGCGCATGACCGTGCGTGAACTGCACCTCAACGGCCACAAGATCTGCCACGGCGGCTTCATCTTCACGCTGGCGGACTCGACCTTCGCGTTTGCCTGCAACAGCCGCAACCACGTCACGGTGGCGGCCGGCTGCAGCATCGAGTTTCTCAAGCCGGGCCTGCCCGGCGACGTGCTCACCTGCGAAGGCGTGGAGCAGGTCTTGCAGGGCCGGCACGGCATCTACGACATGAAGGTCAGCAACCAGCGCGGCGAGGTGGTGGCGATGTTCCGCGGCAAAAGCGCGCAGCTTCCGGGCAGCGTGATTCCCGAACCCGACGCGGAGGCGGCATGAAAAGTTTTGCCCTGGAGCCGATCGAAAAAGCCGGCCTCGACGAATTGCGCGCGCTGCAGCTCAAGCGCCTGCGCGCCACGCTGCTGCACGCCTACGCCCACTCGCCGGTTTACCGCGCCAAGTTCGATGCGGCGGGGGTGCATCCGCATGATTGCCGTTCGCTGGCCGACCTCGCAAAATTTCCCTTCACGACCAAACACGATTTGCGCGACAGCTACCCTTTCGGCATGCTGGCCGTGCCGCGCGAACAGTGTGTGCGCCTGCACGCCTCCAGCGGCACCACCGGCAAGCCGACCGTGGTGGCCTACACCCGAAACGATGTGGACATGTGGGCCGGTTGTGTGGCGCGCAGCATCCGTGCCGCCGGTGCGCGGCCTGGCGACCTGGTGCACATCAGCTACGGCTATGGCCTGTTCACCGGCGGCCTGGGCGCGCATTACGGCGCGGAAAAGCTGGGCCTCACGGTGGTGCCTTTCGGCGGCGGCCAGACCGAGCGTCAGGTGCAGCTGATCAGCGACTTCAAGCCCGACATCATCATGGTGACGCCCAGCTACATGCTGGCGATTGCCGACGAGTTCGAGAAGCAGGGCCTGTCGGCGTCCGACAGCAGCCTGCGCACCGGCATCTTCGGCGCCGAGCCCTGGACCAACGACATGCGGCGCGCGATCGAGCAACGCATGGGCATCGATGCGGTCGACATCTACGGCCTGAGCGAGGTGATCGGTCCCGGTGTGGCCAGCGAGTGTGTGGAAACCAAGGACGGCCCGACCATCTGGGAAGACCATTTTTACCCCGAAATCATCGACCCCGACACCGGCGAGCTGGTCGCCGACGGCGAGATCGGCGAGCTGGTCTTCACCAGCCTGACCAAGCAAGCGCTGCCCATCATCCGTTACCGCACGCGCGACCTGACGCGCCTGTTGCCGGGCACGGCACGCAGCATGCGCCGCATGGAAAAAATCACCGGCCGCAGCGACGACATGATGATTGTCCGGGGTGTCAATGTGTTTCCGACGCAGATCGAGGAGCTGATCCTCAAGCGTGTTGAACTCGCGCCGCATTACCAGTGCATCCTCACGCGCGAGGGGGCCATGGACTGCCTGCGTGTCGCGGTGGAAACCCGCCCCGGCCTGGCACCGGGCAGCGCCCAGGCCCAGGCTGCGGCACGCCAGCTGCAGCATGAGATCAAGGCCTATATCGGCACCACGGCAGACGTCGAGTTGCGCGCCGAAGGCGGGGTGGAGCGCAGCCTGGGCAAGGCCAAACGGGTGCTGGACCGCCGGGGCTGAGGCTGCGGCCTGCGCGCAGCAATTGAACATGGCCGACCGTCTCCGCCTTGACAAGCCGGGCGGAGGTGTTCCGTACCCCGGCGCTACCTCAAGGTTTGCGCAAAACTCGAGTTGCGTGCCGAACGCAGGGTGGAGCGCAGCCTGGCCAAGTCCAAAAGGGTGCTGCACCGCCGGGGGCTGCGGCCTGCGCGCAGCAATTGAACATCGCCGACCGTCTCCGCCTTGACAAGCCGGGCGGAGGTGTTCCGTACCCCCGCACGCCGTAAGGGTTTGCGCAAAACTCGAGTTGCGTGCCGAACGCAGGGTGGAGCGCAGTCTGGCCAAGGCCAAAAGGGTGCTGCACCGCCGGGGCTGCGGCCTGCGCGCAGCAATTGAACATGGCCGACCGTCTCCGCCTTGACAAGCCGGGCGGAGGTGTTCCGTACCCCCGCACGCCGTAAGGGTTTGCACAAAACTCAGGGTAACTTCCGTTTTAATACAATTTGTTTCAGCCTTACACTTCGCTGACAAACTGCTTTGGAGGTCGCCCATGTTCAACAAGCAAGCGATTTATCACAAGACGCCCAAGGGGACGGAGGCGATTGCCAACCGGCAATCGGGACTGCCTCCGAGGCTCAGATCGCTGCTCATCATGGTTGACGGCAAACGCAGTTATCCGGACCTGACGGCCCTGACCGGCGAGTGTGAAGCGCTGCTGGACCAACTGGCGCAGGACGGCATGATCGCGCCAGCTGGCGGTGCGGCTACGGTAGCGGCAGCGCCAGGCCCGGCCTCGAGCTGGCCCGACTCCCAGCCTGTGAGCACCACACCTTCAGCGCTGTCGGCGGTTTCGCTGCCGGAAGCCAAGCGGTGTGCGACCAGGCTGCTGGTCGAGCTGCTGGGCCCGACCTCGGAGGTGCTGTGCATGAAGATCGAATCAGCCGGCAAGCTTCCCGACTTTGTCACGGCCGTCAAGCGGGCCCGCGATATCGTTCGCGACGTCAAGGGCGCGGCCGCCGCCGAGCGCTTTGTTGCAGAGATCGAGTCGCACACGCCGCAGACCTGAGCCCGGCGCCGGCCGCCAGCCTCAGGCGGTGTCAGCCAGCCAGCGCCCGGCCAGTCCGGCATCCCGCAGCACCAGCCGCCAGGTGCTGACCGCCGGCGGCAGGGTGAGCTGCAGGCGCAGCAGCTGTTTGTCGCGCGCGACCAGCGCCTGAACGGTCTTGTGTGCGCCGGCGTACAGCGTGACTTCCTCGAGTTTGCCCAGGCGCCAGCCCCCGGCGGGTCCTTTTTTGGCGCCGGTGGCGACCGTCTCCACGCCCAGCCACTCGTCGCCGGCGGCAAAGCCGGCGCGTTCGGCGGCACCGCCGCGCAGCACGGTCTTGATCTGGACACCATTGTTTTCCTGCACCCGCAGGCCAAGCACCTGGGCCAGTTGCGCAGGCTCCTGCAGCACGCCGACGCCGTGGCGCTCGAGCAGGCCTTCCAGCGGCAGCTCGCCGGTGCCGTGCACCCAGGCCGCCAGTTCTGCCGCCCAGGAGCGCCCGCTCACTTCCTCGAGCGCCGCCGCAAAATCAGCTTCACGCATGGGGCCGGCCTTGCAGCGCAGCCACAGGGTGCGCATCACCGCGTCCAGGCTCGCGGACCCGCCGGCGCCGCGTCCGCTGCGCAGGCTCAGGTCGAAACTGAGCGCCACCAGCGCGCCCTTGGTGTAATAGCTGACCGTGGCGTTGGGGGTGTTTTCATCCTGGCGGTAGTACTTGACCCAGGCGTCGAAGCTGGCCTGCGCCACCGATTGCACCAGCCGGCCGGGCGTCTGCATGACCTGGTTGATGGTCTTGTTGAGCAGCCGCAGGTAGGCCGCGTCGTCGAGCAGGCCGGCGCGCCGCAACATCAGGTCATCGTAATAACTGGTGAATCCCTCGAAGAACCACAGCAGTTGCGTGTAGTTTTCGCCGCTGTAGTCGTAGCTGGAAAATTCCGCCGGCCGCAAGCGCTTGACGTTCCAGGTGTGGAAATACTCGTGGCTGATCAGCCCGCGCAGGGTGGTGTAACCCTCCGGCAGCTTGGCCTCGCCGAGGCGTGGCAGGTCCCTGCGGTTGCAGATCAGTGCGGTGGAGTTGCGGTGTTCCAGCCCGCCGTAGCCATCGTCGACCGCGTTGAGCATGAACAGGTAGTTTTTGTACGGCGGCTTTTTCGCGCCGTGCCAGAAGCGGATCTGGGCCTCGCAGATTTTCTTCGTGTCGGCCAGCAGACGGGCGCCATCGAAGCCGGGGGCGGCGCCGGCGACCACAAAACGGTGCGGCACGCCGCCGGCGCTGAAGTTGCCGCTCCAGAACGGCCCCATTTCCACCGGGCAGTCCACCAGCTCGTCGTAGTCCGCGGCCAGGTAACTGCCAAAACCCTGCTTGTTGGTTTTGACCGGGGCCAGGCCGGTGGCCACCGACCAGCCGGCCGTGGCGCCGGAGGCCGCAATCTCGAGGCGTTGCGGCGCTTCGGTCTGTCCCTCGACGCGCAGGCACAGCGAGCTGTTGTTGAAAAAGCCGCGCCGGGCGTCGAGGCAGGCGGTGCGCACCGAGTTGTCGTTGGCGTACACCTCGTAGATCAGCTGCAGCGGCTTGTCCGGGTTGCAGCGGACTTCCCAGCTGCATTTGTCCAGCTGCCGCAGCTGTGCCGCCGGCAGCGTCCGCGCCGCCTGCCGGGCGCGCAGGCCTTGCAGGTTTTTGGAGAACTCGCGCACCAGGTAGCTGCCCGGGATCCACACCGGCAGGCTGAGCCGCTGCAGCGCCTGCGGACGCGCGATCGTCAGCGTGACGCGAAACAGGTGGGCGTGGGCGTCGGCGACTTCAATGTGATGGGTCAAGCCGAAGGCCGGGGATACCGGCGGCGGAGAAGCGGGAGCGCGGGTTTTTGCCATGAATCAAGAATAGCCGACAACGGACGGTGGCCGCTTTGCTATCAAAAGAGGAGCTGTGTACACACGCCAGTCAGGGGGTGAGGGCGGTTTTTGGCCGCATTGCGGGGCCCGCGGCCGGTTTAGCGGGCGCTGGCCTCGGCAAGCTGTTTTTCGACCTGTTGCGCGCTCATGGCGCCGGGTATCCGCGTGCCGTCGGCAAAAATCAGCGTGGGTGTGCCGGTGATGCGGTACTTTCTGCCGAACTCGATGTTGCGCGCCAGCGCGCTGCTGTCGCAACTGGCGGCAGGAACGGGCAGATCCCGCACCATCAGGTCCTGCCAGGCCTTGTTGCGGTCCTTGGCGCACCAGACATTCCTCGACTTGTCCGCGGAATCGGGGCTCAGGATGGGGTACAGAAACAGGTACACCGTCACGTCGCTGACTTTTTGCAAGTCGCGCTCGAAACGCTTGCAGTAACCGCAGTTGGGATCTTCAAACACGGCCAGCTTGCGCTTGCCGTTGCCGCGCACGATGGTGAATGCATCTTTCAGCGGCAGCGCGTCAAAAGCCACCGCATTGAGCTTGTCGATGCGTTCCTCGGTGAGGTTGCGCCTGAGTTTGGTGTCGATCAGGTTGCCCTGGATCAGGAAATTGCCTTCGGCATCGGTGTAGAAAATCTCGTTGCCGGCGACACGGATTTCGTAGAGGCCGCTCATGGGCGCCTTGCTGACCTCCTCGATCGGCGGCAGGCTGGGCAGGCGGTCGGCCAGGTTTTTGCGGATCGCGGCCTCCTGTGCAACAGCGGTACCCAGGCCCAGGGCCAGCAGGCCGCAGGCGGCGATGTTTCTCAAAAGCTTCATGTGTGTTTTCCAGTCTGCATTAACCCTGTCCCATCGCGCGCCGCGTGACCCATTGCTTGAGCGGCCCGCTTTTCGCAAAACCCGTCATGCCCCAGTTGCGCAGCGCCTGCCAGCGCACGTCGGTCTGCGCAAACAGGCCGTGCAGGCCGTCGGTCACTGCGCCCATCGCCGCCACGTCGGCCTTGCGCGCCCGCTCGTAACGGCGCAGCAACTTCTCGTCGCCCAGCCCCCGCCAGTATTCCCGTGCATGAATCACCGCCGCCAGTTCCGCGGCGTCGGCCAGCCCCAGGTTCAGGCCCTGGCCGGCCAGCGGATGCACCGTATGGGCGGCATCGCCGGCCAGCGCCCAGCCCGGCCCGACCCAGCGCTCGGCCGTGGCCAGCGCCAGCGGCCAGCCCGAACGGGCACTGGCCAGCTGCAGGCGCCCGGCTTCAGCGCCGCACGCCCGTTGCACGGCCGCCGAAAAATCTTCGGGTGACAGTGATTCCAGCAAGGCCGCACGTTCCACAGTGACTGACCACACCAGCGCCAGAGAGTTCCCCTGATCGCCTTCCATCGGCAGCAGCGCCAGCACCTCGCCCTGGCTGAACCACTGCCGCGCCACGCCATGGTGGGGCTGGTCGCTGTGCAGGCGCGCGGCGATGGCCTTTTGCGGGTAGCGCTTGACGGTCCAGCCGGCGCCGAATTCATTGCGGCTGCTGCTGGCCTTGCCTTCGCAGACCACGCTGAGCGCGGCCGCGACCGGCGCGGGCACGATTTCGATTTGCGGCTGGTATTGCACGGCTTGCGCGAGCTTGTGTTCCAGCGCCGGCACATCCACGATCCAGGCCAGGGCCGCGCCGCTGCTGCCTGCGCTGAACGCGAGCTGGCCGCCGTCGTCTCCCCAGACCTTCATGTCCCTGACGGCCGTGGCCGCCGGCGCCTCGGGCCAGCAACGCAGCGACTCCAGCAATTGCCGCGAGGCGCTGTTCAGCGCGTAGGCGCGCACGTCCTCGACCGCCGGGCTGTCCGGTGCAGGCCGGGCGACCAGCGCCACGCGCAGGCGTTCGCGCGCCAGCAGCAGCGCCAGGGTGCGGCCGACCACGCCGCCGCCGCGGATACAGACATCAAAGGGTTTGGACATGGCCCATTTTAGGAGGCGGTGCAAAATCACACCCTTGTGGGGACTGAAACCATTTTTTTGAAGGACTTGTCACGTGAGCGAACCATCGAGCCCAGATTCCGGCGCAGCGCCGGCCGACGTCAACGCGGTCATCAGCGCGCTGTGGGTCTATCCCGTCAAGTCCTGCGCCGGCGTGCAGCTCAGCGAGGCCATCCTGACCGAGACCGGGCTGGAGTTCGACCGTGCCTGGATGGTGGTCGATGCGCAGGGCGAGTTCGTCACGCAGCGCGAATTGCCGCGCATGGCGCTGATCCGGCCGCAGCTCAAGACCCAGGACATGGTGTTGCGCGCCCCTGGCATGCTGGCCCTGCACATTGCGCTGGACCAGGTGCAGGCGCCGGTGCGGGTCAAGGTCTGGAAGGACGAGGTCAAGGCCTATGACATGGGGGATATCGCTGCCCAGTGGTTCAGCGATTTCCTCGGCGCGAAGCTGCGCCTGGTGCGTTTTGATCCCGAGCAAAAACGCAGCTCCAGCGCCAGATGGACGGGCGGCGTGGAGGCGCTCAACCAGTTCAGCGACGGCTACCCCTTGCTGGTGCTCAGCGAAGCCTCTCTGGCCGGCCTCAACGGCAGGCTGCAGGCCGCCGGCCACGCGGCCGTCGGCATGGAACGGTTCCGGCCCAACATCGTGCTGGGCCCGGCCCCCGGGCCCGCGTCTGAGGCCCTGGCCGCCCATGACGAGGACCGGCTTGATGAATTGCAGGTCAGCACCGACCAGGGCGTGGCCCGACTCAAGCCGGTCAAACCCTGCGCGCGCTGCCCGATTCCCAACATCGACCCGGCCACGGCCCTCAGCAGCCCGGAGGTCAACGACATGCTGCAGAGCTACCGCCAGGACCCGCGCCTGCACGGCGCCCTGAGTTTTGGCATGAACCTGATCCGGCTCGATGGCGATGACCACCTGCTGCGCGTCGGGCAGGCGGTGCGCGGCGGCTACCGCTTCGACTAGGCGCCTTCGCGGCGGATGCCGTACCGTCGCCCGGCCTCAGGTCGCGGGCAGGCTCTCGGCCTCGTGCTCGTCCAGCTCCGAATCTGCTTCCAGCGGCATGGGCCGGGTCGATTCGGGATCGAGAAAACGGATGGGGCGGCGCGAGCGGGGCGCCATGCCCGACAGCAGCTCGCCCAGGGCCCTGGCGATGTCCGGTCCCTGCATCAGGCGTTCCTTGAGCAGGACACTGGCCACATGAAACTGCAGCACCACCTCCGGCTTCAGGCCCTTGAGGGGCATCAGGCCCGCCGCGATCAGCCGGGCCGCCACCTCCGTCACCGGCTCGCGCGATGACACACCCTCAAGGATCAGGCCAAAGCGGGCTTCGTCCACCCGGCCCACGGTGTCGACGTCGCGCAGGATGCGGCGCAGCTTGATCACGCTGCGCAGCAGGCTTTGTTCTGCCACAGCGGTGCCATAACTGCGCTTGATGTAGCCGTAGTTGACCAGCTCCACATAGACCACCGCCGCCTGCTCCTTGTGCCGCAGGGCGCGGGCCACCACCTGCTGCAGCCGGTCGTGGAACAGGTGCGCAGCCAGCAGGCCGGTCAGCGCATCCTGGCTGGCCATGGCCTGCTCGCGCGCCTCGACGCCGTGGCGCTCACGCGAACGGATGTTCAGCGCGACCAGCAGCATGGGCACCTCGAAGGCCAGTGAGAGCATCAGCGCATGTTCGGACAGCCAGGAGGTCGGCGCCACCCCAAACATGCGCGCCACCAGCAGCAGTGTGGACAGGGCCAGCGGCGTGAACCCGGCCAGCACCCAGGCGCCCACCACGTCCTTGCGGCGCCAGGCCATGAAAGCCGTCGTCAGCCCGAGCACCACCACCACGATCAGGTAGACGCCGATCACGCGCACGCCCCAGTAGCGGTTCATCCCGACATAGGCCAGCGCAAGCACCGGCCCGGCGATGCTGGCAGCCAGCACCGCACGGTCAAACCAGGGGCGGCGGCCGGTGATGTCGCAGAGCTTGCGCAGGACCAGCAGCGCGGCGCAACCGCCCAGCAGCGCCAGCACGCCCTGGGCGGCGTTGTTCCAGGCCGCCGAGTCGGGCCACAGCAGGTGGCCGGCCATGCCGCTGGTGCTGGCGATGACCAGGCCCATGGTGCTGGCGTAAGCCGCGTACAGACCGTAGGCCATGTCGCGGTAGACCCAGCACTGTGCAGCGCCGGCCACGATCAGCAGCAGCATCGCCCCCAGCACGACGCCGATGATCATGTACTCCACCTGCAGGTGGTGGCTGCGCACCTGGCCGGAAACGACGTTGACCGGGATGTTGGCGCTTGTCACATGCCGGATGCGCACAAAGACCTCATGCACGCCGCCATCCTGCAGGTCGAGCCGGAACTGGGCGTAGCGGCCCGGCTCCGGCCAGCCCGATACCGGCAGGGTGTCGCCGGCGCTCTGCTGCGTCCACCTGCCGTCCCTGGCCTGCTGGAACACGGTCACGCTGTCGAGCAGCGGCAGCGGAAATTCCAGCACCCAGTCCTGGCTGGCGATCGGGCTGCTGAAGCGGAAGTGCTGCCAGAGCGCGGCGTGCGGACCGAGCGCGTAAACCGTGTTGGCCCGGCCCGGCTCCATCAGGGCGCGCTGGCTGCCGGTGGCCATCTGCGTGATCGTGGCCGAGGCGGTGCTGTCTATCCACGTCAGGCCCCTGGCCTGCAGGTTGATCAGGGCCGCGGGGTCGTCGAGCACGACCACCGGCTGGGCCCGGGCTGCTCCTGCCAGCAGCACCAGCAGCAATGCCGCCAGGAGGGTGGCGCCACATCGCATACACTTCTCAGCCTGTTTTTGAAGGTTTGTCATGAGTTTGAAGTGCGGCATCGTAGGCTTGCCTAACGTCGGTAAATCCACCCTGTTCAACGCGTTGACCAAAGCGGGGATCGCGGCCGAGAACTATCCTTTCTGCACGATTGAGCCCAATGTGGGGATTGTGGAGGTACCGGACCCGAGACTGGCCCAGTTGGCGGCAATCGTCAATCCGGAAAAGATCCAGTCCGCCATCGTCGAATTTGTGGACATTGCCGGCCTGGTGGCAGGCGCCAGCACCGGTGAGGGCCTGGGGAACAAGTTCCTGGCCCACATCCGGGAAACCGACGCCACGGTCAACGTGGTGCGTTGTTTTGAGGACGACAACGTGATCCATGTGGCCGGCAAGGTCGATCCGATCTCCGATATCGAGGTGATCCAGACCGAACTCTGCCTGGCCGACCTGGCCGCTGTCGAAAAAGCGCTGCACCGGGTGACCAAGCTGGCGCGCTCGGGCGACAAGGAGTCGATCAAGCTGGTCGCCATCCTCGAAAAATGCCAGCTGGCCCTGAACGACACCAAGCCGGTGCGCACGATTGACTTCAGCAAGGAAGAGCTGCCGCTGCTCAAGCAGTTTTTCCTGATCACCGCCAAGCCGGCGATGTTTGTCGCCAATGTGGCCGAGGACGGTTTCGACAACAACCCCTTCCTGGACCGGCTCAAGGCCTACGCCGCCGAGCAAAAGGCACCGGTGGTCGCGATCTGCGCCAAGATGGAAGCCGAGATGGCCGACATGGAGGAAGAGGACAAGAAGATGTTCCTCGCCGAGATCGGCCAGGATGAGCCCGGCCTGAACCGCCTGATCGTTGCGGCCTACAAGCTGCTGGGCCTGCAGACCTACTTCACCGCCGGCGTCAAGGAAGTGCGCGCCTGGACCATCCATGTCGGCGACACCGGCCCGCAGGCGGCCGGCGTGATCCACACCGATTTCGAAAAAGGCTACATCCGCGCCCAGACGATTGCCTTTGACGATTACATCGCCTTCAAGGGCGAGCAGGGCGCCAAGGACGCGGGCAAGATGCGCAGTGAAGGCAAGGAGTACGTCGTCAAGGATGGCGACGTGATGAATTTCCTGTTCAGCAGCTAGACAGGTACACCCCTGCCTGGTCTCACTGCGTGTAGCCCATCCTCCCCTTGCAGGGGACGCCTCCTGTCGCCCGGCGGAGCCGGTTCGACGGCGGCCCCTGACCGGACAGTGCAGACCGTATGACAGAACCCGTCCGCCTCGCCAAAGCCCTGGCCCAGATGCTCAACTGTTCACGCCGAGAGGCCGAGCAGTACATCGAGGGGGGCTGGGTGCGGGTCGACGGTGTGGTGGTGGAAGAACCCCAGTTCCGCGTGGCCGGCCAGAAGATCGAGCTTGACCGCGACGCCAGCCTGCTGGCGCTGACGCCGGTCACGCTGCTGCTGCACAAGCCGGCCGGCCACGAGGCGGGCCTGGACGGCGCCTCACGCCAGCCTGCGCCGCCGGCCCTGCAACTGCTGGTACCGGCCAACCGGTCGGCCGACGACCGCTCCGGCCTGCGCCCGCTCAAAAAACACTTCAGCGCGCAGGTGCTGGCCACCCCCCTGGCCACGCCGGCCAGTGGCCTCGTGGTGTTCACCCAGGACTGGCGCGTGGCGCGCAAGCTCAGCGAAGACGCCGCAGTGATGGAGCACGAAGTGATTGTGGACGTGACCGGCGAGCTGGTGCCCGGCGGCCTGGCGCGGCTCAACCGCGTCGATCACGGCTTCACTTACAACGGCGTGTTGCTGCCGCCGGCGAAAGTCAGCTGGCAAAACGAAACGCGGCTGCGGTTTGCGCTCAAGGGCGAGCAGCCCGGCCAGATCGCCTACATGTGTGAAGCCGTGGGCCTCACCGTGCAGGCCATGAAACGCATACGTGTCGGCCGGGTGCCCATGAGCAGCCTCGCCCCCGGCCAGTGGCGTTATTTGCTGCCGACCGAGCGCTTCTAGCCGCCAAGGAATTTGAAGCCGCCGGGAAAAGCCCAGATCAGCGCACCCGTCATCATGAAATAACGCGCGAACTTGCCGATCGCCATGTAGGCCACGCAGGGCCAGAACGGAAACTTGAGCCACCCCGCGACGGCGCACAGCGGGTCGCCCACGGCCGGCAGCCAGGCCAGCAGGCAGGCCTTGGGGCCGAGCTTTTCCAGCCAGCGGATGGCCCTGCCGTGGTGCGAGGAGTGCGAATACTTGTCGACCACCTTGTGTGCGCCGTAACCCAGCCACCAGTCGAGCGCGCCGCCCAGGGTGTTGCCGGCAGTGGCGACCAGGATGGCCGGCCAGAACATGTGCGGGTTGAGCTTGACCAGCCCGAACACCACCGGCTCCGAACCGAGCGGCAACAGGGTGGCCGAGATGAAGGACACCACAAACACCGTGCTCAATCCGTACTCCGGCAGCGCCAGCGCTTCTATCAGGTGTTGTAGCCACAGTTCCATCTGCAACGAGTATAGGCAGCAGCTACCGTCCGGCACTGTAGGGCGGACGCCTGTCAGCTCGTGTGTAAATTTCGATTGCTGAAATTTTGGGCAGCTACAATCAGCCCTCGTTTTTCGCAATCACCCCTCGCACCCGTCCATGAACATCGGCCCCCACGTTTTGGCAAACAATCTGTTTGCAGCGCCCATGGCCGGCGTGACGGATCGGCCGTTCCGCCGCCTGTGCAAGGCCCTGGGCGCCGGGTACGCGGTCAGCGAGATGGTGACCTCCCGGCGCGACCTGTGGGACACGCTGAAAACCTCGCGCCGTGCCAACCACGACGGCGAGGTCGCGCCGATTGCGGTGCAGATCGCCGGCACCGATGCGCAGATGATGGCCGAAGCCGCCGCCTACAACATCGATCGCGGCGCGCAGATCATCGACATCAACATGGGCTGCCCGGCCAAGAAGGTCTGCAACAAGTGGGCCGGTTCGGCCCTGATGCAGGACGAGCCGCTGGCGCTGGCGATTGCCGAAGCGGTGGTGGCGGCCTGCGCGCCGCGCGGCGTGCCGGTCACCCTGAAGATGCGCACCGGCTGGGCTGAGTCGCACAAAAACGCCGTCACGCTGGCCCGCGCCTTCGAGCGCGCCGGCATCCAGATGCTGGCGGTGCACGGCCGCACGCGGGCCCAGGGCTACAAGGGCCAGGCCGAATACGACACGATTGCCGCCGTCAAGGCGGCCGTGCGCATTCCGGTGGTGGCCAACGGCGACATCGACAGCCCGGAGAAGGCCCGCGACGTGCTGGCTTACACCGGTGCCGACGCCATCATGGTCGGCCGCGCGGCCCAGGGCCGCCCCTGGATCTTCCGCGAGATCGGCCATTTCCTGGCGACCGGCACGCATCTTGCGCCGCCGCTGGTGGCCGAGGTCAGGCGTTTGCTGCTCGATCACCTGCTGGACCACTACGAACTTTATGGTGCGTTCAGCGGTGTGCGCAGCGCGCGCAAACACATCGCCTGGTATGTGAAAACGCTGCCGGGCGGGGAGGCTTTCCGCAGCCGCATGAACCTGATCGAGGACAGCCAGGCGCAGTGGCAGGCCGTGGCGGATTTTTTTGATGCACTGGGCGGGTGCATGGACCGCATGCCGCTGGCGGCGGCCGATGGCGCCGGTGAACAACATAAAAAGAAAGAGGGGGAGCTTGCATGAGCAAGAAACAAATCGAGGAATGTGTGCGCAACAGCCTGGAAGGCTACTTCAAGGACCTGCGCGGCACCGAACCCGACGGCATGTACGAGATGCTGGTGCGCGTGGTTGAAAAGCCCTTGCTCGAGGTGGTGATGCAGCACGCCGACAAGAACCAGTCACGCGCAGCCGAATGGCTGGGCCTGAACCGCAACACCCTGCGCAAGAAGCTGCTCGAACACAAGCTGATCAAGTAAGTCGCGGTTTGACCCGCCCAGACCATCCAAAAAGAAACAATGAACGCGTTAATCTCCGTCTCCGACAAAACCGGCATCCTCGAATTTGCACAGGCATTACATGCGCTGGGCATCAAGCTGTTGTCCACCGGCGGCACCGCCAGGCTGCTGGCCGACGCCGGCCTGCCGGTCACCGAAGTTGCCGACCACACCGGCTTTCCTGAGATGCTGGACGGCCGTGTCAAGACCCTGCACCCGACCATCCACGGCGGCCTGCTGGCGCGCCGCGACTTTCCCGAACACATGGCAGCGCTGAAGACGCACGGCATCGCCACCATCGACCTGCTGGTGGTCAACCTCTACCCGTTCGAGGCCACGGTTGCCAAACCCGGCTGCACGCTGGAAGACGCCATCGAGAACATCGACATCGGCGGCCCCGCCATGGTGCGTTCGGCTGCCAAGAACTGGAAGGACGTCGGCGTGTTGACCGATGCCTCGCAGTACGACGGCGTGCTCGAAGAACTCAAAGCTGACGGCAAGCTCACCGACAAGACGAAGTTTGCCCTGTCGGTCGCGGCCTTCAACCGCATCAGCCAGTACGACGGCGCGATCAGCGACTACCTGTCCGGCATCCAGGCCGATGGCGGCCACAGCCTGTTCCCCGGCCAGGCCAACGGCCGCTTCATCAAGGTGCAGGACTTGCGTTATGGCGAAAACTCGCACCAGCAGGCCGCGCTGTACCGCGACCTGTATCCGGCCCCGGGTTCGCTGGTCACGGCGACGCAGTTTCAGGGCAAGGAACTCAGCTACAACAATATTGCCGACGCCGACGCCGCCTGGGAATGTGTCAAGAGTTTCACCGGGGCCGCCTGCGTCATCGTCAAACACGCCAACCCCTGCGGTGTGGCCGTCGGCGCCGATGCGCTCGAGGCCTACAGCAAGGCCTTCAAGACCGACCCGACCTCGGCCTTCGGCGGCATCATCGCGCTGAACTGCACGCTCGACGAAGCCGCGGCGCAGCAGATCGCCAAACAGTTTGTCGAGGTGCTGATGGCCCCGGCCTTCACGCCCGAGGCGCTCGCAGTGTTCAAGAGCAAGGTCAATGTGCGTATCCTGCAGATTGAGCTGCCGCCCGGTGGCGACACAGCCTGGAAACAGGGCCGCAACCTCATGGACGTCAAACGTGTGGGCTCCGGCCTCTTGATGCAGACTGCCGACAACCACGAACTCGCGCTGGCCGATCTCAAGGTCGTCAGCAAGCTGCAGCCGACGCCGGCGCAGCTGCAGGACCTGCTGTTCGCCTGGAAGGTCGCCAAATACGTGAAGTCCAACGCCATCGTGTTCTGCGGCGGCGGCATGACCCTGGGCGTGGGCGCGGGCCAGATGAGCCGCATCGACTCG
>CALRTF020000076.1:0-15226 GCA_943370985.1 Paenacidovorax caeni | reverse complement strand
GTCCGCGCCGGCGGCGGACGCCCGCACGGCGGGGGGCGCGCCAGCAGCGGGCGCATGGACCGCCTGCCAGGCGTTGAGCAGGTAACGCGCCAGCGCCGGGCTGATCGGCGAACGCCCGGCCCGCACGTCACGGATGGCCTCGGCGAAATCGTGGGCTTGCGTGTCCTTGAGCAGGTAGCCGGTGGCGCCGGCGCGGATGGCATCGGTCAGCGAACGTTCATCGCCAAAAATCGACACCACCATGATTTCCGTCTGCGGGCTCTGGCGCCGCGCGGCACGCACCACCTCCAGCCCGCTGGCATCCGGCAGGCCCAGGTCCACCAGCAACACGTCGGGGGACAGTGTGGCCAGCGCGCCCATGGCGTCGCCTGCCGTTGCGGCAGCGCCGCAAAAACACAGGTCGGGCGCCGCGTCAATCGCCTCGCGGAAGCGCTGCTGATGCTGGATGTTGTCCTCGACCACAAACACGGAAATCATGGCTGGATCATGCCTCAGCGCCGGCTGCTGCGGCAAGCGCCGGATGCCCTGGCGGGCTGCAAATACCGCGAACACGGGATGGCCTGAACCCGCAGCCCGCCCTAAATTCTGCACAGCCGGGCGACTGCCTTGTGCCCGGCCCGCTTCACTTTTTTTTCCCCCAGGAGTTTTCATGCGTTCCACCCTGTTTCAGATCGCGCTGGCTGTTGCCGCCACCTTTGCCCTGTCCACACCGGCCACCGCCGAACCCGTGATTTTTGTCAGCGGCCTGGGCGGCAAGTGCCTGGACGTCGAAGGCGGCAACATCCGGCAGGGCGCGCGCGTCATCGGTTATGCCTGCAACGCGCAGGCCAACCAGAGCTTCGACTTCGCACGGAGCGGTACCGGTCCGATCAAGATCGGCGGCCTGTGTGTGGACGCCAAGGGCGGCGCCGGCCGCCAGGGCGACGAGATTGTGCTGTGGGACTGCAATGGCGGCGCCAACCAGCGCTGGACCCGCTCGGGTGACAGGCTGGTCGGCATCAACAACCTGTGCATGGACCTCGAGTTCGGCGCCGGCCACTGGTACCGCAGCCCCTTCGGCAACCAGCGCGCCTTGCTGTGGGGCTGCAACGGGGGCACCAACCAGACCTGGTTCTGGGGCAAAAAGGTGACCCAGGCGCAGGTCAGCGGCGGCGTCATCGTGCAGCCCGGCCAGCTGATCAACATCAAGCCGATTCCATTGGCCGCACTGGTCTCGCCCGGTGGCGGCAGCCTGGTCGCCGCTGGTGGCGGCAATTTGGTAGCGGCGGGCGGGGGCAATCTGGTGGCTGCCGGCGGCGGTAACTAGACGTGGCGCCCCGGCTCACCTTGTTCCGGACACTGGCAGCCCTGTCCAGCCTGACCTGCGGGCTGGCTGGCGCGCAGGCCGACTATGCACGCACCCTGAAGCCCGGCGCCCGCATCACCGTGGATATCGCCGGCTACACATACCAGGGCACCTACACCGGGCCGACCACCTGCCGCGATGGCGCCGCCTGCGTTGCGGTCACCGACGATGACGGCAACAGGAAACAGCTGCTGCCGCGTTTCATCAAGCCGCCGCGGGCCGGTGCTGCCGCCAGGGCCGAAGCCGGACGCAGCACCGTGCCCTCCGGCAAACATGTGTGCCGCGCGTTTTCCGGCGGCATGCTGATCAACGTCGGCCAGTTCACGCTGCGTGACAACGGGATCTTCACCGACCAGGCCGGCGGCGGCCGCTGGAGCTGGGATGCCGCCACCAGCATGGTGAGTTTTTCCGGCGGCGCCTGGAACGGCCAGAAGGCCCGCAAGCTGTCCGACGGTTCGCTGAACGTCCAGCGCGCGGGCGGCGGCGGGGGCGGCGCCACCAGTTGCTACAAGGAATGAGCCTGCAAGGCAGGCATGTTGAACATACGCGCGCCCGTGGTCTCCCAATGGTGCGTGCGACCCAGGAGATCCATCACCCCATGAGAACCGTTATACCTCTGAGGCCATGGCAGGCCGCTGTCCTGCTGGCTGCCGGGCTGGGCTGCGCCCTGAACGCCGCAGCCCAGGCCGCGCCGCCCAAACCTTTCACGCCCGGCGATGTGTTCATCGACGCCAACGGCGACACACTCCAGGTGCTGCGCTGCAAGGGCGCAGGCTGGCAGACCGAATGTCAATTGCGCCGCCTGCAGGCCAGCGGCAAGGCGCCCATCGATCCCTCGGCACCGCGCTGGTGGAGCCTGGACACGCTGCGCGGCTCGGAACGGGGCTGGATCGAATTCCAGGGCAATCCGCCCTATGCCGGTCCGCCCGTGCCGCTGCCGGCCATGCCGCAGGATGCGCCGGCTGCCCCGCCCTCCCCGGCTGCAGCGCCAGCGGTCCGGCCCGCAACAGCCAGCCAGGCCCTGCAAGCCGGTCTGGCGCCGACGGCGGCAGCGGGCGGCGAATGCCCGCGCACGCCCTATGGCGGGCCGGTCCCCGGAAACACCGCGGCCTCCGAAGCCCTGTTCAAGCGCAAGGTCGCCGACAACTACACCATGGCGACCCGCGCGCCTTACTGGTATGGCGTCACCTTCGAAAAGTTCAGCGTCGGTTCCTCGCAGCGCAACGCGGTCAGCAACGTCGCCGGGCGCGCCACACGTGTCAATGAAGGCGCACCGCCCAATGTGACCATGTACCCGGTCTCCAGCGTGCATGTGGTGTGTGAACAGTCGCCCGGCCAGGCAGAGCGCCGCCGTGTCGAAAGCCGCTACCTGTGTTTTGTGTCCGCCAACAACGAGTGGACCTGTGGCGGCGATGGGGTGCCGACCATCACCCAATTGCGCAGGCCATAAGCAGGCGCGCCGACTGGCAAGAACTGAGCGTGGGGAACCACGCGCGGTTCAATGCATGGGCTCGCCCCGAAGCCAAACGACACCTGGTCGCCGTGCTTCAGGGAACAATGGGGAAGTAGGCGTCACTTCGCCAGGATCGTGGACTGTCCGTGCAGGGCCCACAGGTCCTGCGCGCGGCTCGGCGTCGTCAGCCGGCGGCGCCCTGCCCCCAGGCCAGGCCCGCGATCGCCGGATCAGGCCTGCACGCGGGTCACGGCTTCGTCACGCGCGATGCGCCCGTCGATCAGCTCGACCAGGCGGTCGCAGCGGGCCGCCAGGCGCGGGTCGTGGGTGACCACCACAAAGGTGGTTCCGAGCTCGACGTGCATGCGCCGCAGTTGCACAAACACCTCGTCGGACGAAGCGGTGTCGAGGTTGCCGGTAGGCTCGTCGGCCAGTACCAGCGCCGGCTCCATCACCAGGGCGCGGGCGATTGCCACGCGCTGCTGCATGCCGCCCGACAGCTCGGCCGGCCGCTTGTCCATGGCCTGGGCCAGGCCGACCGAGGCCAGCAGCGCGCGCGCATGTTCGCGTTGCATCGTGCTGACGCGGCCTCCGCGCATCAGCGCCGGCAAGGTGACGTTTTCAAGTGCGGTGAAGGCCGGCAGCAGGTGATGAAACTGGAACACAAAGCCAAGCGTGCTGCGCCGCAGCAGGGTCAGGGCCGCGTCGTCCAGGCCAAACACTTCCTGGCCCTGCAAGCGGTAACTGCCAGTTGTCATGCCCTCGAGCAGGCCGACGATGTTGAGCAGCGTGCTTTTGCCGGAGCCGGAGGGCCCGATCAGGGCGATAAATTCGCCGCGCTGCACCTGCAGCGACACGCCGTGCAGCACCTCGGCCTGGCTGGGCAGGCCCAGGTTGTAGCTTTTGCGGACCTCGCCCAGGTCGATCAGTGCGCGGGAATGGTCGACGGCCGTCATGGGCTCACATCCGTATCGCCTGGGCCGGGTCCAGTGCCGCGGCACGGCGCGCCGGCGCCACTGCGGCCAGCACCCCACACACGGTGGCAATCAGCGCCACCTGCACGGCGGTGGCCAGCGGCAGGCCGATCACAAACAGCGGCAGGCCGTCGGAGCCACGCACGAATCTGGTGAACACCCAGATCATGACCACGGCCAGCACAATGCCCAGCGCCGAGCCGAGGGCGCCCACCACTGCGCCCTGCACCAGGAACAGCCGCAGGATTTGCCCGCGTGTGGCGCCCATGGCGCGCAGGATGCCGATCTCGCGGCGCTTCTGCACCACCGACACCACCAGCACGCTGGCGATGCCCAGCACCACCACCACCAGCACCACCCCGCGTATCAGGGAGGTACTGACCGACTGGGCGTTGAGGGCGGACACGAGTTGTGCGTTGCTCTCCTGCCAGCTCTCGATCTTGTAGGGGAACTGCCGGCGCAGGTCCCTGGCCAGGTCCTGGGCCGACCAGACGTCCGTCACGGTCAGGTCCAGGCTGGTGGCACCGCCAGGCAGGCCCAGCAGGTTTTGCGCCGCACGCAGCGGCACGATGACGGTGCGCCGGTTCAGGTCCTTGACCCCCAGGTCCACCAGCGCCGTGACACGCACCGAGTCGCTGACCAGGCCGGTCTGCACCGTCAGGCGGTCACCCGCGCGCAGGCCGAGATCGGCCGCCAGTTCGCGGCCGATGATGGCCTCGCCCGGGGCCAGCCGCGCACTGCCGCTGATCACCTTGCCGCGCAGCCCGACAACGCGGTCATAGCGGTCCAGGTCCACGCCCATCAGGGCGATCGCCTGGGTGGCCTCGCCGCGCAGCGCCAGTCCGGCGCCCGACACCATGGGCGATACGCCGGCAATGCCGGGCAGGGCTTCGAGCAAGGGCACCAGGGCCTGCCAGTTGGCCACCGAGCGCAGGCGCTGCGCGCGCGGCTGGATGTCGGTCAAGGCGCTGGTGCCCGGCACGGCCGGCCAGGCCGGCGTGACCACGTCATCCGGCGCACGCACGCTGATGTGCGCCTGCGCGCCCAGGGTCTTGGTCAGGGTACTGCCCTGCAGGCCGCTGATCAGGGCGGAGATGTAGGCAATCACGGCCACACCGGCAGCCACGCCGACGATGATGAGCACGGTCTGCATGCGCCCCTCGCGCAGGAAACGCAGCGCCACGCGCAACTCGAAACCTGGCCAGGAGAACATGTATGGCAATCCGGCTCAGCGGCCCATGGCGTTGGACAGGGCAGAACCGGCGCCGGAGGAAGTCGCTGAACCGGCCAGCGGCTGCCCCGGTTGCCAGGGCACGGCGCGTGCGCGCACCCGCTCACCGGCCCGGACGCTGCCCCCCAGCAGCACGGCATCCCCTTCGGCCAGGCCCTCGAGCACCTCGACCGCGTCCAGCGTGCGCAGGCCCAGGCGCAGCGTGCGTTGCTGCGCGCGCCCTGCGCCGGCGACCAGCACCGTCGCCGTGGCAGCCGACGGCTGCGTGCGCAGTGCACTGAGCGGCAGCACCAGGGCACGCTCCCGCCGGCCAGTCTCGACCTCCACCGACAGCGTCATGTCTTCGCGCAAAAAGGCCGGCGCCTGCTGTTCGAGCGCAAACTTGACTTCGATCGCGCCGCGCTGGGCATCGACCGCGGGCGCAATCGACAACACGCGGGCGGAAAAACGCTGGTCGGCAAAGGCATCGGCGACCACAGCCGCTTTCTGCCCCGGCTGCAACTGGTCAAGGAAGCGCTCGTCCACCTGCGCCGTGAGCAGCGTCGGGCCGGCCAGCGCCAGGCTCATCAGGGCCTTGCCGGGCTGCACGATCTGCCCCGGCTCGACATTTCGTGTCAACACGCGCGCATCGGTGGGGGCGAGCACGGCCGTCTGCGCCAGGCGGGCGCGGGCCGCCGCCGTCGCAGCCCGCACCGATCCCTGCTGCGCGAGCGCGACATCTGCTGCGCGCTGCGCATCGTCGAGTTGCGCCGGACTGTAGAAGCCCTGGGCCACCAGTTGCTGCACGCGCCGCAGGGTGGCCCGGGCCGCCTGCAGGGTGGCCTCGGCCTGGCGCTCAGCCGCCACCGCTTGCGCCAGGGCCGCGCGCAGCTCATCGGTCTCCAGCGAGACCAGCACCTCGCCTGCGCGCACCTGGGCGCCCTCGGCCACTGCGACCCGCGCAACGCGCCCGGTCAGGGTGCTGCCCACATCGACGCGCGACAGGGTCGCCACGCGGGCAGAAAATTGCAGGGTGCGGAGCAAGGGCGCGTGGCGCATTTCGACGCTTGCAAGCTGGGGGCTGCGCAGGACCGTCCATCCGGACACCGCCGCCGCAATGGCCGCCATGAGAATTGCAAACCATAGCCAGTGCCGTTTCATCGTCACCAGACTGTGGCGCCCCGCCGCCTGCGGCCTGTTGATTTACATCAACGCAGCCGGAGGGGACGCCCGCTGCAACAACACCGGGCGCCTGTCATTCAAAAAGTTCCGAACCCGACCTGGGCGGGGTGACCCCCAGGTGCCGGTAGGCCGCCAGCGTGGCGATGCGTCCGCGCGGCGTACGCTGCAGATAACCCTGCTGGATCAAATAGGGCTCGATCACGTCTTCGATCGTGTCGCGCTCCTCGCCGATGCTGGCGGCGATGTTGTCCAGGCCGACCGGGCCGCCGTCGAAGCGGTGGATCACGGCTTCGAGCAGCTTTCTGTCCATCACGTCGAAGCCTTGCGGGTCCACGTCCAGCATGGCCAGCGCCTTGTTGGCGATGTCCAGCGTGATGTGGCCCATGCCCTTGACGTCGGCATAGTCGCGCACGCGGCGCAGCAGGCGATTGGCAATGCGCGGCGTGCCGCGTGAACGGCGTGCGATCTCGAAGCCGCCGTCCTCGTCCATGGGCGCGTTGAGCAGCTTGGCGCTGCGCGTGACGATGCGTTGCAGTTCGCCCGCGGTGTAGAACTCCAGCCGGGCGACGATGCCGAAGCGGTCGCGCAGCGGATTGGTCAACATGCCGGCGCGTGTGGTGGCGCCGACCAGGGTGAAAGGCTGCAGGTCCAGCTTGATGCTGCGTGCCGCCGGGCCTTCACCAATCATGATGTCGATCTGGTAGTCCTCGAGCGCGGGGTACAAAATTTCCTCGACCACCGGGCTCAGGCGGTGGATCTCGTCGATGAACAGCACATCGTTTTTTTCGAGATTGGTCAGCAGCGCCGCCAGGTCCTTGGGTTTTTCCAGCACCGGGCCCGAGGTCTGGCGCAGGTTGACGCCGAGTTCGTGCGCAATGATGTGGCTCAGCGTGGTTTTGCCGAGACCCGGCGGGCCGAACAGCAGCACATGGTCCATGGCCTCGCTGCGTTTTTTGGCCGCGCCTATAAAAATCTCGAGCTGTTCGCGCACCTTGGACTGGCCGACGTATTCGTCGAACAGCTTGGGCCGCAGCGCGCGTTCGATCGCCTCCTCGTTGGGTGAGGCCGGTGCGGCGGACATCACGCGCTTGACCGGCGGCACGCCCGACATGTCGAAGTCGTCGGTTTGAATACTCATGCTATTTCGCCAGTGCCTTCAAGGCCAGCTTGATGCCGTCACTGACACCGATGTCTTTGGGCAGCGCCTTCAGCGCCAGTGCCGCATCACGGTCGCTGTAGCCCAGCGCCACCAGCGCCTGCAGGATGTCGGACTGCGCATCGTCGGCCACGCTGACGGTGATGCCCATGTCGGCGCCGAGTTTGCCCTTGAGTTCAAGCAGCAGTCGCTCGGCGGTTTTTTTGCCGATGCCGGGCACCTTGATGATGCGGCCGGCTTCCTGGCTGGTCACGGCCTGGGCCAGCTCATCAACACTCATGCCGCTGAGCACGCTGAGCGCGGTGCGCGGGCCGACGCCGGAAATCTTGATCAGCTGGCGGAAGGCCGCACGTTCGCTGGCGCTGCCGAAGCCGTAGAGGATTTGCGCGTCCTCGCGCACCACAAAATGGGTCAGCAGGCTGACTTTCTCACCGAGGCCGGGCAGGTTGTAAAAGGTGCTCATGGGCACCAGCACCTCGTAACCCACGCCGTTGCAGTCCACCAGCAGTTCCGGGGGGTTCTTTTCGGCCAGCAGGCCCGAGATGCGTCCAATCATGGGCAAATCTTATCAGCCGGGCAGCGGGTGAAAATTGGGGGGACAATCCCGGCAAAACCCGTCTTTTCAGGAAACCCCCCGCCTTGATCCTCAGACACACCTTCACGCCGCCCAACAACACACGCATGGGCCATCTGTGCGGACCGATGGACGCCCACATCCGCACCATCGAGGCAGCACTGCAGGTGACGATTGCGCACCGCTTCGAGCAGTTCAAGATCGATGGCCCCAAGGCCAAGGCCCAGCAGGCGCTGGAGGTGCTGCAGGCGCTGTACGAGATGGCGAACCGGCCGATTCCCGAGGAAACCGTGCAACTGATGCTGGCCGGCGACAGCGCGCTGTCCACGGCGCCCGACGGCAGCGCCGCGCTGTCGACGCGGCGCGCCGACCTGCGCGCGCGCACCGTGAACCAGGGCATGTACCTGGACAACATCGCCACCCACGACATCACCTTCGGCATCGGCCCGGCCGGCACCGGCAAGACCTACCTGGCCGTGGCCTGCGCCGTCGATGCACTGGAGCGCAGCGCGGTGCAGCGCATCGTGCTGACGCGCCCGGCGGTGGAAGCCGGCGAGCGCCTGGGTTTTCTGCCGGGCGACCTGAACCAGAAGGTCGATCCCTATTTGCGGCCGCTGTACGACGCGCTCTACGAACTGATGGGTTTCGAGCGCGTGCAGAAAGCCTTCGAGCGCCAGCAGATCGAGATTGCGCCGCTGGCTTTCATGCGCGGGCGTACGCTCAACCACGCGTTTGTGATCCTCGACGAGGCGCAGAACACCACGCCCGAGCAGATGAAGATGTTTTTGACACGTATCGGCTTCGGCGCCAAGGCGGTGATCACCGGCGACGTCAGCCAGGTCGATTTGCCGCGCACCCAGCTCAGCGGGCTGATCGACGCCGAACGTGTGCTCAAGCGGGTCAAGGGCATTGCCATCACGCGCCTGACCAGCGCCGACGTGGTGCGCCATCCGCTGGTGGCGCGCATCGTCGATGCCTACGACGGCTACACGCCGAAGACGCCGCGTGGTGATGACGCCGTCGATGGCGCTGAGGTGGTGGTGCCGGTCGCGCGCCCGGGCCGGACCAAAAGCCGCAATGGCTCTTAAGCAGCTGAGCCTGTCGCTGCAGTTCGGCGACATCCCCGACGCCAGGCGGCACCGCGCCGCCCTGCCGCGCCACAGCGTGGCGCGCTGGATCCGCCACGCGCTGGACAGCGACGCCGAGATCACGGTGCGCATCGTCGGGGCCGAAGAAGGCCAGGCGCTGAACCGCAGCTACCGGCAAAAAGATTACGCCACCAATGTGCTGACCTTCGACTACACCCAGGCGCCGCTGGTCACGGCCGACCTGGTGCTCTGCGCGCCGGTGGTGGCGCGGGAGGCAAAAGAAAACAAAAAAAGCCTGAGGGACCATTACGCGCATCTGCTGGTGCACGGCGCGCTGCATGCCCAAGGCTGGGACCACGAAACCGGCGCAGCCGATGCCGAGGCCATGGAGGCGCGCGAGGTGGAGATCCTTGCCGGTTTGGGCGTGGCCAACCCCTACCGCTGAGCTGGAGCATCCCATCGGCCTGCAGCCCCCGCCCGGCAAGCGCAGGCAGCTCCTCAATCCATAGCAGAATCTGCGACCCGGGCTGCTTGCCAGCGCTCCCCTACACTTGCCGCATGGAGATCTACATGGTCGGCGGCGCGGTCCGCGATGCCTTGCTGGGCCTGCCCGTGCAGGACCACGACTGGGTGGTGGTCGGCGCCACGCCGGAAGACATGGCCGCGCAGGGCTACCTGCCGGTGGGCAAGGATTTCCCGGTGTTCCTGCATCCCGACACGCGCGAGGAGTACGCGCTGGCGCGCACCGAACGCAACACGGCGCGCGGTTACCGCGGTTTCGAGATCCATGCGGCGCCTGACGTCACGCTGGAGCAGGACCTCGCACGGCGTGACCTCACTATCAATTCCATAGCTGCCAGCCCTCGTCCCGCAAGGGCTGGGGCCGGTTTCGAGCCAGATCTGGCGGCCCTGATCGACCCCCATGGCGGGCAGGCCGACCTGCAGGCGCGGGTGTTGCGCCATGTCACCGACGCGTTCCGCGAAGACCCGGTGCGCATCCTGCGCCTGGCGCGTTTTGCCGCGCGGTTTGCGGATTTCACGGTCGCGCCGGAAACCCTGGCGCTGATGCGCGAGATGGTGGCCGATGGCGAGGCCGACGCCCTGGTGGCCGAACGGGTCTGGCAGGAGCTGGCGCGCGGCCTGATGGAGGACACTCCGTCGCGCATGTTCGAGGTGTTGCGCGCCTGTGGCGCGCTGAACAGGCTGCTGCCGGAGGTCGACCGGCTCTGGGGCGTGCCGCAACGTGCCGAGTACCACCCCGAAATCGATACCGGCGTGCACCTGATGATGGTGCTGGACATGGCGGCCCGTTTGCAGACCCCGCTGGCCGTGCGTTTTGCCTGCCTGGGCCACGATCTCGGCAAGGGCACGACACCGGCCGATGTGCTGCCGCGCCACATCGGCCATGAGGAACGCAGCGCGCGACTGCTCAGGGGCGTGTGTGAGCGCCTGCGGGTGCCGACCGACTGCCGCGAGCTCGGCGAGGTGGTGGCGCGCGAACACGGCAACATCCACCGCAGCGCGGAGTTCGGCGCCGCCGCGCTGGTGCGGCTGCTCGAACGCTGCGACGCCTTCCGCAAGCCGCAGCGTTTTGGCGAGGTGTTGCTGGCCTGCGAGTGCGATGCCCGCGGCCGTCTCGGCCTCGAGGAGTCGGCCTATCCTCAGCGCGAGCGCCTGGCGCGCGTCTTGCACGCGGCGCAGTCGGTCGCCACCGAGCCGGTGGCACAGGCCGCGCAGGCGGCCGGGCTGTCCGGCCCCAAAATCGGCGAGATGATTCACAGCGCGCGGGTGCAGGCGGTGCGCCAGGCGCTGGGCGGCGACTGACCGGCGTCCGCAAACACGGTGCCGGCCTACACGTCGCCGGCAGGCTTTCTGCTAAGGTTGCTTCAATGCCCATGCCACAAGAAATGCTTCCCCGCATCACCGCGCAAACCGCGCTTTTTCTCGACTTCGACGGGACGCTGGTGGAGATTGCCTCCCAGCCCGACGCGGTCACGATTTCCCCGACGCTGACCAGCACCCTGGCCGCGCTGTACGGCCAGTTGGGCGGCGCGCTGGCGCTGGTCTCCGGCCGCCGCCTGCTGGACCTCGACGGCTTTCTGGCGCCGCTGCAACTGCCGGCGGCGGTGGAGCACGGCGCCCAGCGGCGCAATGCCCAGGGCCAGCTGATCAGCGCACCGGCCGCCGACCTGCGCCATGTACTGGCGGCCGCCGACGGCCTGGTCCGGCAATATCCCGGCCTGCAGCTCGAACACAAAAACCTTGCGCTGAGCCTGCACTACCGCCACGCACCCGAACTCGAGGCCCTGTGCCTGCAGGTGATGCAGGCAGCCGTGGCGCGAAGCAGCGGCCTGCAGCTGATGCAGGGCAAATGTGTGATTGACCTCAAGCTGACCGGCTTCAGCAAGGGCACGGCGATTGCCGCCTTCATGACCGAGCCGCCGTTTGCCGGACGCGTGCCGGTGTTTGCCGGCGACGACGTGACCGATGAGGACGGCTTCCGGGCGGTGCAGGATGCCGGCGGGCATGCGGTCAAGGTCGGCCCCGGCGCCACCCGCGCGCTGTACCGCTGCACCGGCGTGCCCGAGATGGCCACCTGGCTGCAGGCGGCGCTGGTTCCCTCCCTGGCGTCACGCGCTGAAAGTCTGCCCTCATGAGTATTGCCAGCCCGTCTCTCCCCTCCGCGTCCATCCCGGCCGATGGCGCCCGCACGTTTGCCGCGCCGGCGCCGCCCTCGCTCTCATTGGGCGTGATCGGCAACTGCGCCTTCAGCGCGCTGGTCGATGCACGCGCGCGTATTGTCTGGTGCTGCCTGCCGCGTTTCGACGGCGATCCCGTGTTCAACGCCCTGCTGGACCCCAGCGAAAATGGCAGCGCGTTTGCGATCGAGATCGAGAACTTCTCGCACAGCAAGCAATGGTATGAACACAACACCGCGGTGCTGCGCACCCAGCTGTTCGACACCAGCGGCCAGGCCGTCGAAATCACCGACTTTGCACCGCGTTTTTACCGGCGCTCGCGTTTTTTCCGGCCCATGACCCTGGTGCGCCGCGTGCGCCCCATCCACGGCGCGCCGCGCATCCGGGTGTCGCTGGATGTGCGTTATGACTGGGGCCGCAGCCAGCCGGTGGTGACCCAGGGCAGCAACCACCTGCGCTACGTCGGCGACGCGCTGACCCTGCGCCTGAACACCGATGCACCGATTGCCCACCTGCTCTCGCGCCAGCCTTTTGTGCTGACGCGCGAGCACAATTTCCTGCTCGGCGCCGATGAATCGCTGGCCGACGGCATCGCCGACACCGCGCGCCTGTTCGAGGAAGAAACCCTGTCCTACTGGCGCAAGTGGAGCCAGCGCCTGCACCTGCCGCTGGAATGGCAGGAGGCGGTGATACGCGCGGCCATCACGCTCAAGCTCTCGCTGTTCGAAGACACCGGCGCCATCGTCGCCGCCATGACCACCAGCATCCCGGAAGCGCCCAACAGCGGCCGCACCTGGGACTACCGCTTCTGCTGGCTGCGCGACGCCTTTTTTGTGGTGCGCGCGCTCAACAGCCTGTCCGAAGTCGGCACCATGGAAGACTACCTGCGCTGGCTCAGCAATGTGGTGGTGCAGGCCGGCGGGGGCCACATCCAGCCGCTGTACGGCATTGGCCTGGAGCGTGAACTGCCCGAGGCGACCTATGGCCACCTGGGCGGCTACCGCGACATGGGGCCGGTGCGCGTGGGCAACCAGGCGCAGGAGCATTTCCAGCACGACGTTTATGGCAATGTGGTGCTGGGCGCCGCCCAGGCCTTCCACGACCACCGCTTGCTGCACCGCGCCGGCGAGGCCGAGTTCCTGCGGCTGGAAGCCGTCGGCGAGCAGGCCGTGCGCAATTACGATCAGCCCGACGCCGGCATGTGGGAGCTGCGCACGCGCGCCCGCGTGCACACCTCGTCGGCGCTGATGTGCTGGGCCGCCTGCGACCGCCTCGGCAAGATCGCCGTGACCCTCAAGCAGCCGGACCGCGCGATCTACTGGCATGGCCATGCCAACGTGATGCGTGAGCGCATCCTGCGCGAGTCCTGGAGCGAGGAGCGCCAGGCCTTCGCCGAAAGTTTCGGCGGCCGCGACCTCGACGCCAGCGTGCTGCTGATGATCGAGGTCGGCTTCATCGACCCGAAAGACCCGCGTTTTGTGGCCACCGTCGATGCGCTCGAAAAACACCTGTGCGACGGCCCTTACATGCGGCGTTATGAGGCGCCCGACGACTTCGGCAAGCCCGAAACCGCCTTCAACATCTGCACCTTCTGGCGCATCGACGCGCTGGCCCGCATTGGCCGCAAGGAGCAAGCGCGCGAAATTTTCGAAACCATGCTGGCCGCGCGCAACCATGTCGGCCTGCTCTCGGAAGACACGCATCCGGTGACCGGCGAGATGTGGGGCAACTTCCCGCAGACTTATTCGATGGTCGGCATCATCAATGCGGCGGTCCGTTTGTCTGCCCCCTGGGACAGCCAGGTATGAGCCGGCTTGTTGTGGTGTCCAACCGGGTCGCCGATCCGCGCAAGACGGCAGCCGGCGGCCTGGCCGTGGCGCTTGGTGATGCACTGTCCGCCAAGGGCGGCCTGTGGTTCGGCTGGAGCGGCACGATTGTCGAGGGCGGCACGCCCGGTGAGGGCGATGTGCACACGCAGCAGGCCGGCAACGTCACCCTGAGCACGGTGGACCTCTGCCGGGAAGACCACGACAGCTATTACCTGGGCTACAGCAACGGCGTGCTCTGGCCGGTGTTCCACTACCGGCTGGACCTCGCGGATTTCGACGCCGGCTTCATTGGCGGCTACCGGCGCGTCAACCAGATGATGGCGCGCAAGCTGATGCCGCAGCTGCTGCCCGACGACATCATCTGGGTGCACGACTACCACCTGATCCCGATGGCGGCCGAACTGCGCGCCATGGGCTGCCGCAACCGCATCGGTTTCTTTTTGCACATCCCGCTGCCGCCGCCGCTGATCCTGGCGGCGATTCCGCAGCACGAATGGCTGATCCGCTCGCTGTTTGCCTACGACCTGGTGGGACTGCAAAGCCAGACCGACGTGGACCACTTCTCGCGTTATGTCGGCCAGGAAGTCGGGGCCGAAGCGCTCGACAAGCACCAGTTCCGCGCGTTCGGGCGCACCGTCCACGCGCAGGCCTTTCCGATCGGCATCGACGTCGATGAGTTTGCCGCGCTGACCCACGGCAAGGACGCGCGCGAAATGTTCGACAGCATGAAGGACGAGTATTCGCGCCGCCGCCTGTTGCTGGGCGTGGAGCGGCTCGACTACTCCAAGGGCCTGCCGCAGCGCCTGCGCGCGTTCCGCCAGCTGCTGCAGCAGTACCCGGAAAACCTCAACAGCGCCACGCTGATCCAGATCGCCTCACCGAGCCGGGAAGCGCTGGACACCTATTCCGGCCTGCGCCAGGAACTCGAATCCCTGTGCGGCTCCATCAACGGCGACTATGGCGAGCTCGACTGGATGCCGGTGCGCTACATCCACCGCAACGTCGCGCGCAAGCGCCTGCCGGGCCTGTACCGTGTGGCCAGCGTGGCCCTGGTCACGCCGCTGCGCGACGGCATGAACCTGGTGGCCAAGGAATTTATTGCGGCCCAGGACCCGGCCGACCCGGGCGTGCTGGTGCTCTCGCGTTTTGCCGGCGCCGCCGAGCAGCTCAGGGAGGCCTTGCTGGTCAATCCCTACGATACCCACGGCACCGCAGAAACCATACAGATCGCGCTGCAAATGCCTTTGGCCGAACGCCAGAAGCGGCACCAGAAGCTGCTGGAGCGCATCCGCCAGCAGGACGTGCACTGGTGGCGCACGACCTTTTTGCAGACGCTGAGCGATATCGCGCCGGGCTGATCGGGGATTCGACGGGCTGCCGGCAATGGCCGGGCGCTGGCAGAAACTCCTGAAGTGTGTAACTATTCCGTACACATCCGGAGCGGCCATGACCACACGCAACTACCTGAACCGCCCGCTGGCCGACGGCATACGCACCATCGGTTTTCGCAAGTGGTACGAGCGGGAGTTGCTGTCCAGCCACGCGCACATGCTGCTGGCACTGCTCAGCACGATTGCCTTGATGGCCACGCTGGAGCTGTTTCAGGGCGGCAGCATGGGCGACAAGCTGCTCAATGTGGTCCTGTTCATCCTGAGCGGCGCGCTGGCGCTGTGGTCCCTGCGCCGCTACCTCTACCTGCTGTCCCACGCCGAGGCT
>CALRTF020000075.1:0-15325 GCA_943370985.1 Paenacidovorax caeni | reverse complement strand
GAGCTCCGCATAGGTCGGCGTGTTGGGCAACACCTCCAGGCGTTTGTCCCAGGACACCGCAATCGCGCGCAGCTTGCCCGACTGGATGAAAGGCAGCGAAGCGGCGACCTGGTCGAAATACACCATGACCTGCCCGCCGACCACGTCGTTCAGGGCCGGGCCCGCACCGCGGTAGGGAATGTGCACCATGAAGGTGTTGGTCGTGCTCTTGAACAACTCGCCCCACATGTGGCCAATGGTGCCATTGCCGGGCGAGGCGTAGCTGAGCTTGCCCGGGTTGGCCTTGAGGTACTTGATCAGCTCGGCAAAATTGGCGACCGGCAGCGCGGCATTGACCACCACCACGCCCGGGGCCTTGACGAGTTCGGTCACCGCGACGAAGTCCTTGATCGGGTCGTAGGGCAGTTTTTTGTAGACAGCGGGATTGACGCCGTGGGTGGACAGCGTCGCCACGCCCAGGGTCAGCCCGTCGGGCGCGGACTTGGCCACCTCGGCCATGCCGATGGAGCCGCCGGCGCCGGCGCGGTTTTCGACGATCACCGGCTGGCCCAGCACGCGCGACAGCGGCTCGGACAGGACGCGGGCCGTGATGTCGGTGGCGCCGCCCGGCGGAAACGGCACGACCAGGCGCAAAGGCTTGCTGGACTGCGCCCAACTCATTCCCGAGAGTAATGAAGTGGCTGCGATGCTGATCAGATGACGTCTTTGCATGGTGGACCTTTCAAGGAAAAATTTATGAATTGATTGTGTAGCAGGACCAGTGCCAACCGGGCGCCGCCGCCCGTGAAGTCTTCGACTGAGTTGATTCCATGCTGGAATGAATTTGGGCTAAACTGCGCCCATGAGCCGCTTGCAACCGCCGCTTCATTTGCTCCAGGCCTTCCTGGCCACCGCCCGTTTCGGCAGCGTGTCGCGCGCCAGCGAGTCGCTGCACCTGACCCAGAGCGCGGTCAGCAAGCAGATCAGCGAACTCGAGCAGATCACCGGCGTGTTGCTGTTCGAACGCATACGCCGGCGCCTGACGCTGACCCCGGCCGGCAAGCGTTACGAAAACGCGCTGCGGCCGGTGCTGGCGCAACTCGAGGCCGCCACCCTGGACCTGATCACCAGCGGCGACGGCGGCGGCGCGCTGCACCTCTCGACCCTGCCCACCTTTGGCGCCAAATGGCTGATCCCGCGCCTGCCCGACTTCCAGCAGCAGCACCCGCAGATCGCCCTGCACTTCGTTCCCTACCCGCAGGGGTATGACTTCCAGCGCGCCGACCTGGACTGCTCCATCCTGTTCGGCGATGGGCACTGGCCGGGTGCGACCGCCGACTACATCACCGGGCGCGAGGTGGTGCTGATCGCGCCGCCGCGGCATGCCGCCCTGCGCGAAGCCAAAGACGTCGCCGGATTCACGCTGCTGCAGCACCTGAGCGTGCCGCACGCCTGGACCCGCTGGTGCCAGGCCCACGGCGTCGAGGGTGTGGACGGCATGACAGGGCCGCAGATCGACCAGTTCCACAGCCTGATACGCGCAGTGATGGCCGGCATGGGCCTGGCGCTGGTGCCACGCTGCCTGGTCAAGGACGACATCGCCGCCGGGCTGGTGTCTGCGCCCATCGATGACGGCTACCAGGACGAGATGGGGTATTACCTGTGTTACCCGGAATCGCGCCGCCACCTGCAGCCGCTGAACCAGTTCCGCGACTGGCTGCTGCGTTCGGTCTGAAACCTCCGGCGCGGCGCTGATCAGCTATCAAATCAATAGCTGCTGGAGCTTGTCAGACGGGGGCTGGCGCCCGATTCGGCTTATAAATCAGGTGCAACAGCCGGTGCCGCCAGCATTTCCTGCAGCAGCCAGGTGCCGGCGCGGCCCAGCGGCCGCTGGCGCGACCAGACCGCGTCCACCGGCACGCGTTGCGGCCAGCCGCGCGCGTCGAGTTCGCAGAGCTTGCCGGCCGCAAAACGCGTGACCATCCAGCGCGGGATCGCGGCCCAGCCAAAGCCCAGCACCGCCATCTCCATCAGCATCAAATAGCTCGGCGCCGACCAAGAGCGGCGCGCCGCCGGCATCACCTGGTCGGCCCGGCCCAGGTAGGTGTCCAGCCGCAATTCGCGGTGCTGCGCCAGCAGCTGCGGCGTGATGTCCTGGATGCCGGCCAGCGGGTGGCCGGTCGCCACAAACAGCGTGATTTCCGATTGTTCGGCAATCGTCGCGGAACCGATGTCGGGCGGGTACATGCCCTGGGCGCCGACCACGCCGATGTGGGCGCGGCCGCTTTGCACCAGCGACACCAGGTCGCCGTGTTCTGCGATCAGGCACTCGAATTCGAGGTCCGGAAAGCGCTGCTCGAAGGCCTTGAGCATGTCCTCGAAACGGTCCGACTGGTAGGTATCGGACCAGACCACGCTGAGCCTGGCCTCCAGGCCGCCGCCGAGCTGGCTGGCCGACAGGTCGAGCCGGTCGCTGGCGGCCAGGATCTCCTGCACCTTGCCCAGCACCACGCGCCCGTGTTCGGTCAGCGCCGGCTTGCGGCTGCTGCGGTCGAACAGGGCCAGGCCCAGGTCGATCTCGAGGTTGGCAATCGCGCTGCTGACCGTGGACTGGCTTTTGCCCAACTTGCGGGCGGCGGCTGAAAACGATCCCAGGGTGGCAGCTTCGGCAAAGGCAGTCAGGGCTTCGGGGGAATGGCGCATGGCGGCAATTTATCTGTTTTATCGATGGTTATCAACTTTGATGTATTGAAAATAACGATAAAAATAAGCGCATCACCACTTCTACCCCGCAAAGTCAGCCATGAGTCTCCAGAAGTCCGTCAAGGAACGCTTTTTTCACGCCCTCGGTTTCGAGGTGCTGGCGATTGCCATCTGCGCCCCGCTGGGCGCCTGGCTGCTTGGTTATTCGCTGGCCCACATGGGCCTGCTGACGCTGATGATTTCGCTGATCGCCATGGTCTGGAACATGGTGTTCAACGCGGCCTTCGACCGGGCCCAGCGCCGCCTGGGTTTCAGGCGCACCCTGGGCGCGCGGGCCGTGCATTCGGTGCTGTTCGAGATCGGCCTGATCCTGGCCGTGGTGCCGCTGGCGGCCTGGTGGCTGGACATCGGCCTGTGGGAAGCTTTTGTGCTGGACATCGGCATCGTGCTGTTTTTCCTGCCCTACACCTTTGCCTTCAACTGGAGTTACGACCGCCTGCGGGAGGTCGTGGTGGCGCGGCATCTGCGCAAGAAGGCGCTGGCGTCGGCCTGAGCGCTCAGCGCGCCGGGCTGCGATCGAGCAGCAGTTCGCTCGAATGCGCGAGTTCAAAACGCCCGCTGGCCGCCGCGTGGTCCCAGCGTTCGACCCAGCACGCGGCCTGGTCGGGCGCGTGGCGCAGCAGGTTGACCGAGTTGGGCGCCTCGCGGCGCACGCGGCTCGACAGCGCCGTGCCGGCCTGAACACACCAGATGCGCCGGTCCAGGCCGGCCATCTGCGAGGACATCTCGCAGACATAGGGCAGGTGAATATGGCCGCCCATGACGATGTCGGCGCCGGCCGCCGCCCAGGCGCGCACCGCCGGCTCCCAGCCGCGCAGGCGGTCATGTTCGTCTTCGTCGCGCAGCACCATCACCGGCTGGTGCACCACCACCACACGCAACTGCCGCGGTCCGGCATCCTGCAACTCGGCCACCACGCGCTCGATCTGTGCGGGCGACACCTCGCCGTTTTTATGCCGCCAGCGCCGCGTGGTCTTGACGCCTATCACCCGCACGGCGGCGTTCTGCAGCGTGGTTTCAATCCGCGGACCGAAGGCGCGCAGATAGTCCTTGTAAGGGTAAAAAACACGCTGCCAGAGGTTGAACAGCGGAATGTCATGGTTGCCGGGGAGCGACAGCATGGCCGGGATCGCCAGACGGTCGCAAAATGCCCGCGCCTCGCTGAACTGCCCGGGCGTCGCGCGCTGGGTGATGTCGCCCGACAGCACCAGCAGCTCCGGCCGCTCGGCATGCGCGAGCCGCACCAGCGCCTCGGCCACCTCCGGCCGCACGGTGCCGAAGTGCGGGTCGGAAATCTGCAGCACCACACTCATGACACCTCCGCCCGGTCGGCCGGCGCAGGCACCAGCAGCAGCAGGGGCTGGGGCGCCACCTCAAACACCAGCGGCGTGCGCATCCAGGCAATCTCGCCGTCGGTGGCCACCTTGATGCGTTTGACGCCGCGCGGTGTGACCGTCAGCCGGCGGAAGGAAAAACTGTCGATGTTCCCGGCCTCGCCCAGCTGGCCCAGCAGGCCGCGCAGCAGCAGGCCGAACAGCGCCAGCGTGCCTATGGGCCGCACCACGATGGCCGCGAGCTGGCCCTGCTCCACCGCATCGGCCTGCTGCTCGGCAATGCCGACCCGCGCGAGCTGCAGGTGGTTGTTGCCGACAAACAGCGTGGGCGTACGCAGCGCCACGGTCTGGCCGGCGGACTCGATCTGCAGGTGCAACTGCTTGCGGGTCTGCAGCAAGGTGGCGATCCCGGAGACAAAGGCCACAAAACGGCTGCGCCCGAGCTGCTGCTTCCAGACCTCGCGGTCCTCCAGCAATTGCGGGTACAGGCCCAGGCTGGCGTTGACGAGAAACAACCGGCCATTGACCTGGCCGGCCTGCACCGCCTCCAGACGGGCGCCCAGCAGCGCGCGCGCAGCCGCCACGGTGTCCTGCGGAATGCCGTGCACCCGGCCGAAATAGTTGAAGGTGCCCTGCGGCAACACGCCAAACGCGCAGCCGCTGGCCAGCACCACGCTGGCCACCGCATTGATGGTGCCGTCGCCACCGGCAGCGACGACCACGCCCTGGCGTGACCGGGCGAGCTCGACGGCGCGGCGTGCCACCTCACTGATACGCGCCGGATCGTCGATCAGAAGAAACTCGAACTCGCGTCCGCCCTGCTCCAGGGTGCGCGCGATCAGCGCCTGCTGCTCATCGCCGTTGTGCCGGCCCGAGCCCGCATTGAGAACCACAAAAAAAGGGCCGCGGCGGGCGGCATCTTCGGCAGAGGCGGGAATGAGGGGCATGCCTCAAGCGTAAGCGCCGGCGGCCGACGGGTCTGTCAGCCAACAGCGCTTTCAGTCCCACGGCGCCACCGCGCCCGGGTCCTTATTTCATCTGTACCGAGCCGGAGACATTGACCACCACCGTGCTTTTGCCGGCCTCGACCGGGATCGGCGACGAGTCGGCGGCCTTGGCTTCCATGGCCATCATGCGGGGGCGGACCGGGCCCTGGTCATTGGCGTTGATGGCCACTTCACGCAGCGTGTAGCTGCTGAAGCCAAAACTGCGCGAAACCTCGGCGGCCCTGGCCTTGAAGCTTTCAATCGCCTGCGCCTGGGCCTGGCCTTCGACCTGGGCGCGCTGCTCGCGGCTCAGCGCAAAACCGACATTGCCCAGTGTCAGGGTCTGGATTTTCCCGGCGGCCGCGGTGATGCGCGGGAAGTCCTTGCCTTCGAGCACCAGCTCGGTCCGGCCCTGCCAGCCATTGATCTTGCCGTCCTTGTTGTAGCGCGGATAGAGGCTGAAATTGCCGGTTCGCACATCCATCAGGCCGGGCTGGGCGGTTTTTTTGGCTTCGGCCAGGGCCGCATCTAGCGCCGCCTTGAGCTGGCTCTGCACGGCGGCGGCATCGGCGCCGTCACGCGTGGTGCTCATCATGATGGACAGCAGGTCCTGCTGCACCTCGACCGATCCGCTGGCAGAGATCTGGGCCACGTTCTGCAGCGGCGGCTGGATGGCCTGGGCCCACAGGCCGGTGCTGCCCGCGGCCAGCAGGCAGGCCGCCATGATTTGCTTGGTAGTTTTCAATGTTTTCTTTCGGAGGTTGATCAGATGCCCGGAAGCGCAAAGCACCGGGGGCAGCAGGAAGATAGCCGATGTTTTCCAACAGCCTTGTCAGCATTGGGCGCCATCTGCAGTCATCCTGCAGCGCAATCATGGGCTGGCGTCCTTATCTGCCCGTTGTCGCGCTTGATTGCAGTCGAAAGTTCTGTAACAGTGTGTCAAAGTGCCGCGAATTTCAGGATTTGACGTTTTTAGCCGACAAAATGGCTCTGTTACAAATTACCATGCCACCATGACCCAAGCTAGCAACACTCCCCGTGCCGACAAGATCCTGATTCTTGATGACGATGTCCGCATCCGCGACCTGCTGCGCCGCTACCTGACCCAGGAAGGCTTCGAAGTCATCCTGGCGGAAGACAGCAAGGCCCTGAACCGCATCATGATGCGCGACGCCGTGGACCTGATCGTGCTGGACCTGATGATGCCCGGCGAAGACGGGCTGTCGATCTGCCGGCGCCTGCGCGCCGCCAACGACCGCACCCCCATCATCATGCTGACGGCCAAGGGCGAGGATGTGGACCGCATCGTCGGCCTGGAAGTCGGCGCCGACGACTACCTGTCCAAACCCTTCAACCCGCGCGAACTGCTGGCCCGCATCCACGCGGTGCTGCGCCGGCGTCCGGCCACCGAAGTGCCGGGCGCGCCGTCGAGCGAGCAGGAGGTCGTCAACTTCGGCCCCTTCACTTTCGACATGGGCCTGCGCACGCTGCAGAAAAACGGCGAGGAACTGCCGCTGACCACCGGCGAATTCGCCATGCTCAAGACCCTGGTGCGGCATCCGCGCCAGCCGCTGTCGCGTGAGAAGCTGGCCCAGCTCGCACGCGGCCGCGAGTTTGAGCCTTTTGACCGCAGCCTGGACGTGCAGGTCTCGCGCCTGCGCAAGCTGATCGAGACCGACGCCGCCGTGCCCCGCTACATCCAGACGGTCTGGGGCATTGGTTATGTGTTTGTGCCGGACGGCACCAACTAAAGACACCGCCTGCTGCCGGACGCCAGACCTTCCCCAGCCTGACCGGGCTGCCGCCCCCACCTTCCCGTCCTCCCTCCCCAGCCCCGAAATGCCAGGCACCCGCGCCGCCCACCTCGAAACCGCACCCGCCGCGCTGGAGACCGCCCCGGCGCCGCTGGAGATGCGTCCGCGTGTCGGGCTGAGCCTGTTCTGGCGCACTTTTTTCTTCCTGGCCTTGCTGCTGATCGGCTGCATCGTGGCCTGGCTGCAGACCTTCCGCGCCCTCGAGTTCGAACCGCGCGCCGTGCAAAGCGCCCAGCAACTGGCTTCGCTGGTGAACCTGAGCCGGGCCGCGCTCAAATACTCCGATTCGATCACCCGGGTCTGGCTGATCAAGACGCTTGCCGAGGAAGAAGGCGTGCGCATCTCGCCGCGCGAGCCGCGCGACAAGTACGAGCAGTTCGTCAACGACCCTTTCGGCGAGCGTATCGGCGACGAACTCACCAGCCGCATGGGCCAGGGCACGGTGGTGGCCAAGTCTGTCAACGGTGTGCCCGGGCTCTGGGTGGGCTTCACCATCGACGGCGACGCCTACTGGCTGCTGACCGACCCTTCGCGCCTGGGCCCGATGCAGGGCGGCACCTGGCTGATCTGGCTGATCACGGCCGCGATTTTGTCGCTGGTCGGTGCGGCGCTGATCGCCCGGCTGATCAACCGCCCGCTCAAGCAGCTGTCGTTTGCGGCCAGCCGCATGCGCGACGGCGACTTCGACGCCAGCCTGCTCGACGAACAGGTGGCCACCAGCGAGATCCGCGAGGTCAACATCGGCTTCAACCGCATGGCCGAGCAGCTGTCCAAGATCGAGGAGGACCGCGTCATCATGCTGGCCGGCATTTCCCACGACCTGCGCACGCCGCTGGCGCGCCTGCGCCTGGAAACCGAAATGAGTGTGGCCGATGCCGAGGCACGCGCCCACATGGCTGCGGACATTTCCCAGCTCGACGCCATCATCGACAAGTTCCTCGACTATGCCCGGCCGGATCCCCCGCAACTGGCGCCGCTGTCGCTCAACGCCATCATCAACTCGGCGGTTTACGCGGTGGCTGACTACCCCGACATGCGTGTCAACGTCACCCTGCCCGGGCAAATCACGGTACTGGCTGACGAGGTGGAACTGTCCCGGGTGATTGCCAACCTGCTGGAAAACGCCAGGCGTTACGGCAAGACACCGGACACCGGCATCGCCATTGTCGACATCGCTGCCAAGGAGCGCGACCAGTGGGTGCTGATCAAGGTGCGCGACCACGGCACCGGCGTTGCGCCGCATGCCCTGAACAACCTGACCAAGCCTTTTTTCCGCGGCGACGCGGCGCGCACCGCCGCCACCGGCGCCGGCCTGGGCCTGGCGATTGTCGAAAAAACCCTGCACCGCATGGGCGGCGTGTTCGCGCTGGCCAACACCGGTTCGGGCGGGCTGGCAGCGCATATCAAGCTGCGCAGGGGCTGAACGGATCCGACTTCCCGGACTTGATCCGGGATCCATGTCCGATGACCACTGCCGTTCGGGCTGAGCCTGTCGAAGCCGGTGCAAGCTTGTGCTTTCGCAGGTCTTCCACCAAGCCGGGGGTTGCCCGGCGGCAACTCACTTTCTTTTTGCGTCGCCAAAAAAGAAAGCAAGCAAAGAAAAAGGCGACCCGATGGTCTGGGTCCCCTTCGCTGGCGCTCAGGGGCAAGCTGCGGTGCTCGCCGAAAACGGGGCCGGTCTCGACTCGCTTCGCTCAGAATCGCTCGCCCCGATCCGTTTTCGGCTGCGCTCCTCGGCCCAGCCCGACGGGTGGGGAACAAGCAATGCAGGGAAAAGAATCCGGAGTCCTTGAAGCGCAAAGCGCTTCAAGGACGGGACTCCCAACAGACCGTCATGTTTGCACGCGAGCGCAGCACACGCGGCCACATGAAGTCCCCCTCCATCGCCCAGCGGGGCGAGGGAGGGGCCAGGGGTGGGAGTGGGGAGTCAGACCTACTGTCCAGAACGAATTGCAGACGCAGCGTGATGCAGGATTAAGAGTGAAATCCGCCCTCAGCCCATATCCAGCAAGCGCGACCAGCTATTAAAACAATAGCGCCACGGCGCGCGCTTCCATGCTCAGGCCCTGCCCGACCGGGCCGAGTTTTTCGGCGGTTTTGGCTTTGACGTTGACCTGCGACAGATCCAGGCCCAGCGCATCGGCCAGGCACTGGCGCATCGCCGGAATATGGGGGGCCAGCTTGGGCGCCTGCGCAATCACGGTGCTGTCGATGTTGGCTATGCGCAGGCCGCGTCCGGCCAGCAGGCGGCCGGTTTCGCGCAGCAACACGACAGAGTCTGCGCCCTTGAAACGCGCGTCGGTGTCCGGGAAGTGGCTGCCGATATCGCCCAGCCCGGCAGCGCCCAGCAATGCGTCGATGATGGCGTGGATCAGCAGGTCGGCGTCCGAGTGGCCGAGCAGGCCGGTGTTGTGCGGCACCGTCACGCCGCCGATGATCAGCTTGCGGCCCGGCACCAGCGCATGGGTGTCCCAGCCCTCGCCGATTCTGAAGGGGGGATGGAGAGGCGTGTCAGGCTGGCTCATGGCTGGGATCATTCGTGAGGGACGTCGCAGGGACCGTTTTGTTTGCTGCAGCCTTGCGCACCCGCGTCCTGGCCGGGGCCCGGCTCTTGATCAGTGCCTCGGCGAGCACAAAATCTTCCGGCCAGGTCACCTTGAAGTTATGGGCACTGCCGCGCACCAGCTTCGGTGCCAGGCCCGCAGCTTCCATGGCGCTGGCCTCGTCGGTGACGGCTTCGCCCAGCGCGACCGCCATTTTCAGCGCCTGCGTGAGCGCGCCCAGGCGGAACATCTGCGGGGTTTGCGCCTGCCATTTGTCTTCCCGCGGGACCGTGGCCAGCACCCGGCCGTCCTGGCCCTGCTTGAGCGTGTCGGGCACCGGCTGCGCCAGCAGCCCGCCCACCGGGTCGCTGTGGCAGTCGTCGATCAGGCTGTCAATCAGGGCGCCGGTGATCAGACAGCGCGCGGCGTCATGCACCAGCACCCAGTCGTCGGCTTCGGCGCCGCTGGCCGCCAGTTGTTCGAGGCCATTGAGCACACTGGCGGCGCGGCTGTCGCCGCCGCAGCCTGCGATATCCACACCCGCGGGCGCCTGCCCTTCCAGGAAAGAATCACCCGGCGCCACCACCACCAGGCAGGACGCGATGCGCTGGACCTCGGAAAACGCCTTCAGCGTATGCATCACCATGGGCAGACCCGCAAGCGGCTGGTATTGTTTGGGCAGCGACGCCTGCGCGGCGCCGGCGCCGATGGCCCGCGTGCCCTGGCCCGCACACGGGATCAGCGCAAAAAAACGCGGAATCAGGGATTTCGGAGCGGCAAGCGTCATGGGCTGATCATAGATTCTAAAATCAGGGCATCAAAGCGCGCGACACCCCATTCCAGCAGGTTTGGGGTGTTTCCCTTTTGCCTGGCCTTTTTGCCCGGTCTTCTGCCAACTTTTGCGACTGCTTCATGGATTTACCCAAACTGCTACCCGGCAAACGCTACACGCTGCCCCAGCCCACCGGGTCGGCCGACGCCCTGTTGCTGGCACAGCTGGGACTGAAGGAAAAAGCCGCCGGGCGGCTGACGGCCATCGTCACCTCGGACGCGACCACGGCCCAGCGCCTGATCGACGAGATGGCGTTTTTTGCGCCCGCGCTGCGCTGCGCCCTGTTCCCCGACTGGGAAACCCTGCCCTACGACACCTTCTCGCCGCATCAGGACCTGATCAGCGAGCGCCTGGCCACGCTGTGGCGGCTGCATGCCTCGGGCGGCCAGCGTGACACGGACGGCGGCGTCGATGTGGTGGTCGTGCCGGCCACCACCGCGCTCTACCGCCTGGCGCCGCCGGCCTTCCTGGCCGGCTACACCTTTCATTTCAAGGTCAAGCAAAAACTCGACGAAGCCAAGCTCAAGAGCCAGCTCACGCTGGCCGGCTACAGCCACGTGACCCAGGTCGTGAGCCCGGGTGAATACGCGGTACGCGGCGGCCTGATCGACCTGTTCCCCATGGGTTCCCCCGTGCCTTACCGCGTCGACCTGTTCGACGACGAGATCGATTCGATACGCACCTTCGACCCCGACAGCCAGCGCAGCCTCTACCCGGTGCCCGAAGTTCGGCTGCTGCCTGGCCGCGAGTTCCCGATGGATGACGATGCGCGCGCGCGCTTTCGCAGCCGCTGGCGCGAACTGCTGGAGGGCGACCCGACCAAAAGCCGCATCTACAAGGACATCGGCAACGGTGTGGCGACCGCCGGCATCGAGTACTACCTGCCGCTGTTTTTCGAGGAAACCGCGACGGTGTTCGACTACCTCGGCAGCGATGCCATGGTGGTGCTGCATGGCGACCTGGAGCCGGCCTTCCAGCGCTTCTGGCAGGACACCAAGGACCGTTACCGGCTGGTGCGTGACGCGCCCGACCGCCCGGCACTGCCGCCCGAATCGCTGTTCCTGAGCACCGAGCAGTTTTACGCACGCGCCAATGACTACCCGCAACTGGCGATACGCCCGGCGATCGAGGACGTGGCCGACAGCGCGCACTACCAGAAACTCGGCGAGATGTCGGTGGTGCGCGGCGCCGAAGACCCGCTGGCGCGGCTGAAGGCGCATATCCGCAACACCCCGCAGCGTGTGCTGCTGCTGGCCGAAAGCGACGGCCGGCGCGAAAGCCTGCTGGACTTCCTGCGCGCCAGCAGCCTGAGCCCGCCAGCCTTTGATTCGCTGGAAGACTTCCAGACCAGCGCTGAAAAACTCGGCATCGCCACCGCGGCCGTCAACACCGGCTTCAGCTGGCTGGCCGGCGATATCGACTTCGTCACCGAGACCGAACTGTTCGCCGCCGGCGCCGTCACGCGCCGGCGCAACAAGAAGCAGGAGCGCGTCAGCGACGTCGAGGCCCTGATCAAGGATTTGTCCGAGCTCAATGTCGGCGACCCGGTGGTGCACAGCGCCCACGGCATAGGCCGCTACAAGGGCCTGATCAACATGGACCTGGGCCAGGGAGCTACCGAGTTTTTGCACCTGCAGTACGCCGACGACGCCACGCTTTATGTGCCGGTCAGCCAGCTGCAGCAGATCAGCCGCTACACCGGTGTCAGCGCCGATGAGGCACCGCTGCACCGCCTGGGCAGCGGCCAGTGGGAAAAAGCCAAGCGCAAGGCCGCCGAACAGGTGCGCGATTCGGCCGCCGAACTGCTCAACATCTACGCGCGCCGCGCCGCGCGCGAGGGCCACGCCTTCCGCTATTCGCCCGACGACTACGAGGTGTTTGCCAACGACTTCGGCTTTGATGAAACCGCCGACCAGCGCGCGGCCATCCATGCGGTGATCCAGGACATGATCAGCCCGCGGCCCATGGACCGGCTGGTCTGCGGCGATGTCGGCTTCGGCAAGACCGAGGTCGCGCTGCGCGCCGCCTTCATCGCCATCACCGGCGGCAAGCAGGTGGCGCTGCTGGCGCCGACCACGCTGCTGGCCGAGCAGCACTACCAGACCCTGGTCGACCGGTTTGCCAAGTGGCCGGTCAAGGTCGCCGAGATGAGCCGCTTCCGCTCCGGCAAGGAGATCAGCGCCGCGATCAAGGGCATCGCCGACGGCAGCATCGACATCGTGGTCGGCACCCACAAGCTGCTGAGCCAGGACGTGAAGTTCCAGCGCCTGGGCCTCCTGATCATCGACGAGGAGCATCGTTTCGGCGTGCGCCACAAGGAGGCGATGAAAGCCATGCGCGCCGAGGTCGACGTGCTCACGCTGACAGCCACGCCGATTCCGCGCACCCTGGGCATGGCCCTCGAAGGCCTGCGAGACCTCAGCGTGATCGCCACCGCGCCGCAGCGGCGGCTGGCGATCAAGACCTTTGTACGCAGCGAAAGCAACGGCGTGATCCGCGAGGCCGTGCTGCGCGAGCTCAAGCGCGGCGGCCAGGTCTACTTCCTGCACAACGAGGTCGAGACCATCCAGAACCGCCGCGAAAAACTCGAGGCGCTGTTGCCCGAGGCGCGCATTGCGGTGGCGCACGGCCAGATGCCCGAGCGCGAGCTCGAAAAAGTCATGAAGGACTTCATCGCCCAGCGCTACAACCTGCTGCTGTGCTCGACCATCATCGAAACCGGCATCGACGTGCCGACGGCCAACACCATCGTCATGAGCCGCGCCGACAAGTTCGGCCTGGCGCAGCTGCACCAGCTGCGCGGCCGCGTCGGGCGCAGCCACCACCAGGCCTATGCCTACCTGATGGTTCCGGACATCGAGGGGCTGACCAAACAGGCGAGCCAGCGGCTGGAGGCGATCCAGCAGATGGAAGAACTCGGCTCGGGCTTTTACCTGGCCATGCACGACCTGGAAATCCGCGGTACCGGCGAGGTGCTGGGCGAGAACCAGAGCGGCAACATGATGGAGATCGGCTTCCAGCTCTACAACGAGATGCTCAACGAAGCCGTATCGTCCCTGAAGGCCGGGCGCGAGCCGGACCTGCTGGCGCCGCTCAATGTCAGCACCGAGATCAACCTGCATGCGCCGGCCCTGCTGCCCAGCGACTATTGCGGCGACGTGCATCTGCGCCTGTCCTTCTACAAGAAACTCGCCACCGCCAAAAACATCGACCAGATCGATGCGCTGCTGGAGGAAATCGTCGACCGTTTCGGCAAGCTGCCGGCCCAGGCGCAGACCCTGATCGATGTGCACCGACTGCGCGTGATCGCCAAGCCCTACGGCGTGGTCAAGGTCGATGCCGCACCTGGCGTGATCAACATCACCTTCAAAAAGGACCCGCCCATCAATTCGATGGCCATCATGCATCTGATCCAGAAGAACAAACACATCAAGCTGGCCGGCAACGACAAGCTGCGCATCGAGCGCGAACTCAAGGAGCCCAGGGACCGCGCGCAGATGGTGCGCGATGTGCTGCGCTCGCTCGGACAACCCACCACGGAAACCGCCCCCGCATGACCCCTGCAGAAATCACCCCCGGCCTTGTTGTCAACATCTCCACGCCGGACCTGAAGCTCGCCGACTTCAAGCTGATCGCCTTCGACATGGACTCGACCCTGATCAACATCGAATGTGTCGATGAAATCGCCGATGCCGCCGGGCGCAAGGCTGAAGTCGCCGCCATCACCGAAGCGGCCATGCGCGGCGAGATCACCGACTACAAGGACAGCCTGCGCCGGCGCGTGGCCCTGCTCAAGGGCGTCAGCGTCGACAGCATGGACGGCGTCTACCACGAGCGCCTCAAGCTCAACCCCGGCGCTGCAGAGCTGGTGCACGCCTGCAAGGAAGCCGGCATGAAGGTGCTGCTGGTCAGCGGCGGCTTCACCTTCTTCACCGACCGCATCCGGCGCGAGCTCGGCATCGACTACACCCGCTCCAACGTGCTGGAAATCGAGGACGGGCTGCTGACTGGCCGCATGGTGGACCAGCCCTGGGGCGACATCTGCGACGGCGAGGAAAAGAAAAAGATGCTGCTGGAAACCTGCGCCATGCTGGGCATTACTCCCGATCAGGCCATCGCCATGGGGGACGGTGCCAACGACCTGCCGATGATGGGCGTGGCCGGCCTGTCGGTGGCTTACCACGCCAAACCGGCCGTGCGCGCGCAAGCCATGGTTGCCATCAACGAGGGCGGGCTGGACCGGCTGCTGGAAGTGGTTTCCTAGACGATGTTTTTGCTCAAACGTTTCGAAAAACTGCTGCACGCCTACCCCGACGCGGAGCCGGTGCTGCCGCCCAAAGGTTTCATCGCCTTCATCTGGGCCGCCTCTGCGGGCGCGCGCGGCTACATCCTGTTGCTGGCCGGCCTGTCGGCCAGCATGGCGATCTTCGACGCCCTGCTGTTCGCCGTGCTGGGCCGCATCGTCGACTGGCTGGCCATCACATCGCCGGCGAACTTCTGGGCCGAGCGCGGTTCCGTGCTCGCGCTGCTGCTCGTGATCGTGGTGGCCAGTGTTGTCCTGGTGGCGCTGCAGACCATCGTCAAGCACCAGACCCTGGCCATCAACTTCCCGATGCGCCTGCGCTGGAACTTCCACCGCCTGATGCTGGGCCAGAGCCTGTCCTTCTACCAGGACGAGTTCGCCGGGCGCCTGACCACCAAGGTCATGCAGACCGCGCTGGCGGTGCGCGACACGCTGTTCGTGATGGCCGACGTGCTGGTGACCATGGGCGCCTATGTGGTGACCATGACCCTGCTGGCGGGCTCCTTCGACACCCAGCTCGTGCTGCCCTTCCTGCTCTGGCTGCTGCTGTACATCCTGTCGCTGGCGTACTTCGTCCCGCGCCTGGGCCGGATCGGCAAGCAGCAGGCCGATGCGCGCTCGCTGATGACCGGCCGCATTACCGATGCCTATACCAACATCGCCACCGTCAAGCTGTTTTCGCACACCCAGCGCGAAGCCGGTTTTGCGCGCGCTGCCATGCAGGACTTCATGAAGACCGGGCACCGACAGATGCGCCTGGTCAGCCTGTTC
>CALRTF020000074.1:0-15355 GCA_943370985.1 Paenacidovorax caeni | reverse complement strand
GCGAGCGCAGCGGTGAAGTCATCACACTGGTGCGTCCGGCCGACATGGCGGTCTCGGAAGTGCTGCCGCTGAAGCTGGCCGACATCAAGCCCGGCAGTTATGTGGGCACGGCCGCCATGCCGCAAGCCGACGGCACCCAACTCGCGCTGGAGGTGCTGGTGTTTCCCGAGGCCGCACGCGGCACCGGCGAAGGCCACTACCCCTGGGACCTGCAGCCGCAAAGCACCATGACCAACGCCACGGTGGCCGACCTCGCGGCGGCGCCGTCCAGCGTGCCGGGCGGGCAGAAGCTGGTCCTGAAATACAGGGACGGTGAAAAAACCGTCATCGTGCCGCCGACCGCGCCGGTGGTCACCTTCAAGCCGGGCAAGGACGACGAGGCGGCGCTGGTGGTGCCCGGCGCCAAAGTGCTGATCACCGCGCAGCTCAGGGATGGCAAGCCCACCGCCTTGCGCATGATTGTGGGCCGCAACGGCTTTGCGCCGCCCATGTAGCTGCGATAATCAGCGCCACGGCCCGGCCTCTGCCTTTCCTGCAGCTTCCAGGCCTTTTTGCATTCCAGCCCCCGTCGGACGGGGGCTGGCAGCTATCAAAACCAGAGCAAACGAGGCCGGAAGCCAGTCCGGCTTGCCCTGGCAACTGCCATCACCTGCGGACGGATTTTCCTTGAACCACCCCCACCCTGCTGTGTCTCCCTCACGCGTTGCCGTTATCGGCGGCGGCCCGGCCGGTCTGATGGCGGCCGAAGTCCTGTCCGGCGCCGGCGCGGCGCTGGAGGTGCTGCTGTTCGACGCCATGCCCTCCGTGGGCCGCAAGTTTTTGCTGGCCGGCAAGGGCGGGCTCAATCTCACGCATTCGGAAGGACCCGAAGCCTTCCTCAGCCGCTACGGCGAACGCAGCGCGCAGATCGCGCCCTGGCTGTCGGCGTTCGGCCCGCAACAGCTGCGCGCCTGGGCTGCCGACCTCGGTGTGGAGACCTTCGTCGGCAGCTCGGGCCGGGTGTTCCCCAAGGACATGAAAGCCGCGCCGCTGCTGCGCGCCTGGCTGCAGCGCCTGCGCGCGGCCGGCGTGAAGTTGTCGATGCGGCACCGCTGGATCGGCTGGACCGGCGAGGGCGCGCTGCGCTTCGCCACCCCCGCCGGCGAGACCACCTTCCAGGCCGATGCGGTGGTGCTGGCCCTGGGCGGTGGCAGCTGGGCGCGCCTGGGTTCGGACGGTGCCTGGGTGCCGCTGCTGGCCGATCGCGGTGTCGCTGTGGCGCCGCTGCAGCCGTCGAACTGCGGCTTCGACGTCGGCCCCGAGCCGCACGCGCTGGCGGCTGCTGAGCAGGGCGAAACGCGGCGCGCGTTTTTCAGGGAACTGGTCGGCAACGGTCCGTCGCAGCAGCCGGGCTGGACAGAACACTTCGCCAGCCGTTTCGCCGGCCAGCCCTTCAAGTCGGTGGCCATCAGTTTTACCGATTCGCAGGGGCGCAGCTTCAGCCGCAAGGGCGAATTTGTCGCGACAGCGACCGGCGTCGAAGGCAGCCTGATTTATGCGGCCTCTGCCTTGATGCGCGACGAGATCGCCGCCAGAGGCAGCGCCACCTTCACGCTGGACCTGCTGCCCGACAAGTCGCCGGAACAGGTGCTGGTCGAGGTGCGGCATCCGCGCGGCTCGCGTTCGCTGTCCAGCCACCTCAAAAGCCGTCTCGGCATCGAGGGCATCAAGGCGGCGATGCTGCATGAGTTGCTGCCCAAAGAGGCGATGAACGACGCGGTCCAGCTGGCCCACGCGATCAAGGCGCTGCCGCTGCGGGTGGTGGCAGCGCGTCCGATGGACGAAGCCATCAGCAGTGCCGGCGGCGTGCCCTTCGATGCCATGGACGCGCAGCTCAGGTTGACGGCGCTGGCGGGCATGCCGGTGTTCTGCGCCGGCGAGATGCTGGACTGGGAAGCGCCGACCGGCGGCTATTTGCTGAGCGCCTGTTTTGCCAGCGGGCGCCTGGCAGGGCAGGGCGTATTGAATCATTTTGGCCTGCAGCCCTTGCCCGGCAAGGCCGATCAGCTATCTATTCAGTAGCATTTCAACCAGCAGCGAGCCAGGAGTTTGCGATGATTGTGCGTTTCCACATCGACCCGGTCGCCGGCGACCAGTTTGAGTACCGCGTGAGTTACGAAGGCGAGGATCTGTACGCCGACGACGGGCTGGACAGCATCGAGGCCTGCATCGTCGCGGCGACCGAAGGCCTGGGTCAGGACGCGGTCGCCGCCGAGATCGCCTACCGCGGCATCATCAGCGGCACCTACCCGCTGGCTTCACTGGCGCTGGTGACGGCGCAGATTGCACAACACGCGGCGCAGACCACCGAGGCGGTGGAAGAGGTGATGCGCTAGCCGGTTCAGGGCCCGCGTGACGCCTGGACCACGTCGATGCCCGAGCAGGACACCATCATGTGCCTGGCGCATGAAGAATCCGCGCGTCCGGCAAGCTCAGAGGCCTTGGCGAGGTAGGTTTTCGCCGCGTCGTCGAAGCCCAGGCCTGCTGCCGACTTGCCCAGATAAAAATAGGCCAGGTCCATGCGGAAGTCGGCATCCAGCGTTTCGCGGGCCAGATCCCGCCAGCTTTTCTCCGAAAACAGCTTGAACAGCTTGCCTTGCAACAGGGTGAAACCCAGCGCCGAGCCTGCACCCAGTTCGCTGCGCCCTTTTGTGAACGCATCCCAGGTCTCTGAATAAAACGCCAGCGCGCGTGTGTTGTCCGTGACAGGCCGTTGGGCCTTGTCGCCATGGAGCCAGTCGAAGGGCGGCGCCGCCCCGGAGGACGCCTCGCTGTAAAGCTCTTGCATGGGTGGCGCGAGCCCCCGCAAGAACTCGATGCGCCGTTCGGAGGAGGGGTGGGTGCGCCAGAAATCGCTTCCGCCTTTTTCCTTGTTGGCAGCCATCATTTTTTGCCACAGCGACACCGCAGCTTCCGGCCTGTAGCCGGCACGCGCGGCCAGTTCAATGCCGATGCGGTCGGCCTCGGTTTCGGCGGTCCGGCTGTTGGGCAGGTTGACGAAGGCCAGCGCGGACACCGTGAGCAGGGTCTGGTTGCTCTGCAACTGCCGGTTGTTGCTGGACAGCACCGCGGAAGCGGCCAGCACCGCCACGTTGCTGGCGACCTGCACCGACATTTTTTCGGCGCCGTGGTTGGCCAGCGCGTGGCCGATCTCGTGGCCCATGACCTGGGCGATTTCGTCGTCGCTCGCCTGCAGGCCCTCGGCCAACCCGGTGTAGATGGCCATCAGCCCGCCCGGCATGCAGAAGGCGTTGATGGTCTTGATGTCGTCGATGACCGACACCCGCCAGTTCCACTGCGCGGTCTCCGGCCGGTAAAGCACGGCCTGCGCGATCAGGCGGTTGGTGATCAGGTCGATGCGCCGCGTCAGGTCGGTGTTGACCTGCACCTTGTCCTTTTTCCGCAGGTCGCCCAGCAGGTTGCCGTAGTGCAGTGTGCTTTGTTTCATCACCGACTCCGGCGAGACGAGGCTCAGCTGCGAACGGCCTGTCATGCTGTTGGTGGCACAACCCGAAAGGAGGGCGGCCAGCAACAGCAGGCCTCGCACAAAGAGATGTTTCATGATCCGCTCCCGCTTTTTTTGGCTGGCAGCATTTTGCACCCGGGCGGCGATCGCGGGCCGTTGCGGGCAGCGGAAACGGGGGGAGTGACTTCGCACCGCGCGATGCAGCGCGGCGCAGGAGATGAATAAGGTGACGGACCTTGACCCCGGCACTGGCTCCGCAGTTAGGGCTGCTTGGTTCCCCATCTGACCCGGTTGGCCGCTTCACCATGCGGGAAGGCCCGTCACTGACTATTGTAAGGGCGGAGGGCCGGACTTAAAGGCCTGGCGGCAAGAAAACCTCACGGGGCGGGCGCTTTAGAATCGTTGCATGTCCTACCTCGTGCTTGCCCGCAAATACCGCCCCCGGAATTTTTCTGAAATGGTCGGGCAGTCGCATGTGGTGCAGGCCCTCAGCAATGCGCTGATCACGCAGCGCCTGCACCATGCCTATCTTTTCACCGGCACGCGCGGCGTCGGCAAGACCACCATTTCGCGGATTCTCGCCAAGTCGCTGAACTGCCTCGGCCCGGACGGGCAGGGCGGCATCACCGCCACGCCCTGCGGCGTCTGCCAGGCCTGCACCGACATCGACAGCGGCCGCTTTGTCGACTACACCGAGCTCGATGCGGCCTCGAACCGCGGCGTCGACGAGATCGCGCAACTGCTGGAACAGGCGGTTTACAAGCCGGTGGTCGGGCGCTTCAAGGTCTTCATGATCGACGAGGTCCACATGCTGACGAACACGGCTTTCAATGCCATGCTCAAGACGCTGGAGGAGCCGCCCGAGTACCTGAAGTTTGTGCTGGCCACGACCGATCCGCAAAAGGTGCCGGCCACCGTGCTGTCGCGCTGCCTGCAGTTCAACCTGCGGCCCATGGCGCCCGAAACCATCCTCGAACACCTGGGCCAGGTGCTGCAGACCGAAAACGTCGCGTCGGAACCGCAGGCCCTGCGCCTGCTGGCACGCGCGGCGCGCGGCTCCATGCGTGACGCGCTGTCGCTGACCGACCAGGCGATCGCCTTCGGCTCCGGCCAGCTGCAGGAAGCCAGCGTGCGCCAGATGCTGGGCAGCGTGGACCGCAGTTATGTGTTCCAGCTGCTCGATGCGCTGGCGCGCGGTGACGGCAAGGCGGTGGTCGAGACCTCCGAGGTGCTGCGCATCAACGGGCTGAGCGCCGCATCGACGCTCGAGGAAATGGCCACCGTGCTGCAGCGCATGGCGGTGCTGCAGGCGGTGCCCGGCATGGACGCCGGCGACGATGCCTCCGACCCCGACATCGCCGCGACCGCTCGCCTGGCTGAAGCCCTGCCGGCCGACGAGACGCAGTTGCTGTACAGCCTGTGTCTGCATGGCCGGGCCGAGCTGGGACTGGCGCCGGACGAGTATGCGGCGCTGACCATGGTGTTGCTGCGCCTGCTGGCCTTCAAACCCGCAGGGGCCGGCGCCACCACCCCGGGGAGTGCCGTCGAGCCCCCAAAAAAGCCGCCTGAACCTGCCCGGGCCGCTGCGGCGGCCGCGCCGGCACCGCGTCCGGTCGCGGCACCGGCGCCGGTGCCAGCGTCAGCACCGGTGGCACGCCCTCATTTTGAATCAAATCCGCCTCCAGCCCCCGTCCAGCAAGCGCAGCCAGCTCCTGATTTTGTAGCATCGCAAGCGCCGCCCACGCCGCCCTGGGAAGACGAGTTGTTGTCGGTGCCGGCCCCTGCCGCCGCAGCGGTGCCTGCGCCGGCGCCGGTGCAGGCCGCGCCCGCCGCCGTGGCGCCAGCGCCGGACAGCCCGCTGGGCGACGCGTGGACCGCACTGGTCAACCGCATGGTGGCCGCCGAGATGATTGCTGCGCTGACACGTGAGCTCGCCCTGCAGTCCGAACTGCGCTCGCAGGCTGACGGCGTCTGGACCCTGCGTGTGGAGCGCGAGTCGCTGAACCAGGCCGCGGCGCGCGAAAAGCTGCAGGCGGCGCTGCAGCTTGCCTTGCAGGACAGCGGGCAGGCGCCCAGACTTGTGATCGAACTCGGCCCGGTTGGCGACTCGCCGGCGCGGCGCAATGCCGCCGCGGCGCTCGAGCGCCAGCGCCAGGCCGAAGAAGCCATACAGAACGACCCGTTTGTGCAGGACATGATGCGCGACTGGGGCGCCAAAATTGTGCCCGGCAGCGTCAAGCCGCGCTCGCCCGCTGCCGGCAAGCCGATATGATCAACAGCAGACAGATACTCCCGTTTTAAAGGAAATGACCATGTTCAACAAAGGACAACTCGCCGGCCTGATGAAGCAGGCGCAGGCCATGCAGGACAACCTGAAAAAAGCCCAGGACGAACTGGCGTTTATCGAGGTCACGGCGGAATCCGGCAACGGCATGGTCAAGGTCACGATGACCTGCAAACACGATGTCAAACGCGTCGAGATCGACCCCAGCCTGCTGGGGGAAGACAAGGACATGCTGGAAGACCTGGTGGCCGCCGCTTTTAATGCCGCCGTGCGCAAGGCCGAGGACCTGAGCCAGGAAAAAATGGGCAAGCTCACGGCCGGGATGCCGGGCCTGCCCGGCGGCATGAAACTCCCCTTCTGATGGCGGCTGCTGCGCGGACTCATGGCGGTGTTGCGGGTCCCGTTCAGGCCATCCTCATGCACCTGAAGTGCATTCCGGTGGCCTGACACCCGCGCCTTGCCCTGAATCCGCTCGCTACGCCGCTGATGCAACTTATTCTTTTCACTGATGGCTGATTCCAACGCGCTGGAGGGCCTGACCCAGGCGCTGCGGCGGCTGCCGGGCGTGGGCGCCAAGTCGGCGGCGCGCATGGCCTTTCATTTGCTGCAGCATGACACCCCCGGCGCGCTGCAGATTGCGCGTGCGCTCGAACATGCGGTGCACAGTGTCAAGCACTGCGCGCTGTGCAACACCCTGACCGAGCTGGATATCTGCAGCACCTGCGCCAACCCCGAGCGCGACCGCAGCAAGCTGTGTGTGGTCGAGACCCCGGCCGACCAGGCGGCGCTGGAGCGCACGCTGGCCTACCGCGGCCTCTACTTCGTGCTGATGGGCAAACTCAGCCCGCTCGACGGCATCGGCCCGCACGACATCGGCCTGCAAAAGCTGTTCGACCGCGTCGTGCCGCGGGACGCGCAGGGCGAGCCGGCGTCGGCCGACACCCGTGAGGTCCAGGAAGTGATCCTCGCGACCAATTTCACCGGCGAAGGCGAGGCCACCGCCCACGTGATTTCACAGGCCCTCAGGAGCCGCGGCGTGCAGGTCACGCGGCTGGCGCGCGGTGTGCCGGTGGGCAGCGAGCTCGAATACGTGGACCTTGGCACCATCGCCCATGCGCTGGTGGACCGGCGCTAGTTTTTTTCTTCTGCATCCCTCAACCCTCACGATTCCACGCCAGAAAGGCTTCACATGACATACGCACGTTTCACGGTTGCCTACTGGTGCCTGTTTGTCTTTGCACTGATGCCGATTGCCTGCGCCGGGCTGGCCAAGTGGGGGACCATGACCAGGCCGGCAAAAAATGGCGGCTTCGACAACAACAACCCGCGTGCCTGGCTGGCGCGGCAGACCGACTGGCGCGCGCGTGCCAATGCTGCGCAGGCCAACACCTTCGAGGCGCTTCCCTTCTTTTTTGCGGCGGTGATCATCGCGCACCAGCTGCAGGCCTCGCAGGTGCGCCTGGACGTGTTCGCCTTTGTGTTTGTGGTGCTGCGTATCGCCTACGTGATGATGTATGTGGCGGACATGGCCAAAAGCCGCAGCGTGATCTGGTTCCTGGCCCTGCTGGTCAACATCGGCATTCTTTTTCTGGGCTACCGGTAACGTCTGGTAACCACAAACCGTTCCGTACAAACCCGCACGGGATGATACCGATGCGCCCCGCGCAGCGGCTGGGTATGCTCTTTTCGAATTCATAAAAACATTCAGAGAGCACAGGGCATGAACCATTTCAAACTCCATCGCAGAAGTTTTGCCAGCGTCGTCGCTTTGGGCGCCGCCTCACTGGCTGTTCCGGCGCTGCGTGCGCAGGGCAAACTCGAAAAGACAAAAGTCGCCATCGCCGTCGGCGGCAAGGCGGCGTTTTATTACCTGCCGCTGACCATCACCGAGCAGCTCGGTTACTTCAAGGCCGAGGGCCTGGAGGTGGAGATCAGCGACTTTGCCGGCGGCGCGCGCGCGCTGCAGGCGGTGGTCGGCGGCTCGGCCGATGTGGTCTCGGGCGCCTACGAGCACACCATCAACCTGCAGTCCAAGAACCAGATGTTCCAGGCCTTTGTGCTGCAGGGCAGGGCGCCGCAAATCGCGTTCGGCGTGTCCACCAAGGCCATGCCCAACTACAAATCGGTGGCCGACCTCAAGGGCAAGAAGATCGGCGTGTCGGCGCCCGGATCGTCCACCAACATGATGGCCAACCTGGTGCTGTCGCGGGCCGGCCTGAAAGCCAGCGATGTCAGCTTCATCGGTGTCGGTACCGCCGCCGGTGCGCTGGCCGCCCTGCGTTCGGGCCAGATCGATGCGATGAGCAACACCGACCCGGTCATGACCATGCTCGAGCAAAAGGGGGATGTGCGCATCATCTCCGACACACGCACGCTCAAGGGAACGGTCGATGTCTTCGGCGGACCGATGCCGGCGGCCTGCCTGTACGCGCCGGTGGACTTCATCCAGAAAAATCCCAACACCTGCCAGGCCCTGGCCAACGCCATCGTGCATGGCCTGAAGTGGCTGCAGACGGCAGGTCCCGGCGACATCATCAAGACCGTGCCCGAAAATTATCTGCTCGGCGACCGCGGTCTTTACCTGGCGTCCTTCAACAAGGTGCGTGATGCGATTGCACTCGACGGCATGATTCCCGACGAGGGCGCGAAGACGGCGCTCAAGGCACTGGCCAGTTTTGATCCCAGCATCAAGGCCGACAAGATCGACCTGGGCAAAACCTATACCAACGAATTCGCGCGGCGGGCGAAGGAAAAATTCAAGGCATGAGCAAGGCCCCGACGTTCGCTCGCTGCGCGTAGCTCTCTGCAGGCGCAGGGGGCGCTTCGCCTGCGGCCCGGCCGAGCCGGCTCGCGGCCCCGCTGGCTTCACGCGCGCACAGCCACACTTGTGTTCTCCTTTTTCTAAGCCGCCCGGTTCGAGGCGACAATCCACCCATGCTGCCATCCGCCACCGACCACGCCAGCGACCACGCGCTTGAACTGCTGGACGTCACCTGCACCTTCCGCTCGCGCGAGGAGGCCGGCCAGGCCTATACCGCCGTGGGCGAGACCACGCTGCGCATACGCGCCGGCGAGTTCGTCTCGGTGGTCGGCCCGACCGGCTGCGGCAAATCCACCCTGCTCAACATAGGCGCCGGCCTGTTGCCGCCGACCTCGGGCAGCGTCAAGGTGTTCGGGCAGCCGCTCCAAGGCATCAACACGCGGGCCGGATACATGTTCCAGACCGAGGCGCTGATGCCCTGGCGCAGCGCGATCGACAACGTCATGGTGGGCCTGCAATACCGGGGTGTCCCTGACGCTGAAGCGCGCGCGCAGGCCGCGGCCTGGCTGGAGCGGGTGGGCCTCAGCGGCTTCGGTGACCGTTACCCGCACCAGCTGTCAGGCGGCATGCGCAAGCGCACCGCGCTGGCCCAGGTGCTGGCGCTGGACCCGGACATCATCCTGATGGACGAGCCGTTTTCGGCGCTCGACATCCAGACCCGCCAGCTCATGGAAAACGAGGTGCTCGACTTGTGGGCCGCGAAGAAGAAGGCGGTGCTGTTCATCACGCACGACCTCGACGAGGCGATTGCCATGAGCGACCGCGTGGTGGTGCTCTCGGCCGGGCCGGCGACGCGTCCCATGGGTGAGTTCAGCATCGACCTGCCGCGCCCGCGCAATGTGGCCGAGGTGCGGACCCAGCCGCGTTTCATCGAGCTGCATACCCAGATCTGGGACGTGCTGCGCGACGAGGTCCTCAAGGGTTACGCCCAGCAACTGCGCAAGGCAGCCTGACATGTGGCGCCACCTCAAACCCTCCGACCGCAACCTGCGCGCCTGGCAAATCGGCATGCTGGTGGTTTTTCTGGCGTCATGGCAACTGGCCTCGCGCGACCAGCAACTGGCGTTTTTCCTGGGTGAGCCGGTCAAGGTGGCCGGCCGCGTCTGGTCCTGGTTCATGCCTTTCGGCTTCGGTCCCAGCCTGTTTTTCCCCGATGGCCTGCCAGGCAACGCCGACATCTACCTGCACCTGGGCACGACCTTGCTGGAGACCGTGCTGGCCTTCGGCATCGGAACGGTGCTGGGCCTGGCGTTCGGGCTGTGGCTGGCACTGGCGCCGATGGCGAGCGCCATCATGGATCCTTACATCAAGGCCGCCAACTCGATGCCGCGCGTGATCCTGGCGCCGATTTTTGCGATGTGGTTCGGGCTGGGCATCTGGAGCAAGGTGGCGCTGGCGGTCACGCTGGTGTTTTTCATCGTGTTTTTTAATGTCTACCAGGGCGTCAAGGAGGTCAGCCCGGTGGTGCTGGCCAATGCACGCATGCTGGGCGCGAACCAGCGGCAATTGCTGCGCACGGTCTACCTGCCGAGCGCCACCAGCTGGGTTTTTTCGAGCCTGCACACCTCGGTCGGCCTGGCTTTTGTCGGCGCGGTGGTCGGTGAATACCTCGGGTCGGCGCGCGGCGTCGGCTACCTGATCCTGCAGGCCGAAGGCACCTTTGATGTCAACACCGTGTTTGCCGGCATCGCGGTGCTGACGGCATTTGCGCTGGTGCTGGACGGCATCGTCGGGCGCGTCGAAAAGCGCCTCATGAAGTGGCAGCCGCGCACCGGTGAAACGGAAAAACTCTGATGGCCGCGCCGGCCGCGCCCATGATCCTGTACTCCGGCCCGCTGAGCATGTTCGGCGCCAAGGTGCAGATCGCCATGCTCGAAAAAGGCCTGGCCTTCGACCTGGTGATGGTGCCCTTCGACATGGATCGCCTGTACCAGCCGAAACACCCCGAGGTGGCCCGCATCAACCCCAGGCAGCAGGTGCCGGTGCTGGTGCACGGCGAGCTCGAGCTGTTTGATTCGACGCAGATCTTCGAGTACCTCGAGGAATTGCAGCCCGCGCCCGCGCTGTGGCCCGCCGGGCTGGCCGACAGGGCCCGTGCGCGCCTGCTCGAGCACCAGGCCGACGAGGTCTACTTCCCGCCGGTCATCCGCCTCATGAGCCTGCAGGACCAGCTGCAGCAGCCGCCCGCCATCGCTGCCTGCGAGGCTTGCGCGGCCTGGTATGGCCGCATGGAGCAGCAACTGGCCGGGCGTGACTGGCTGGCCGGCCCCTATTCATTTGCGGACATCGCGTTTTACATGGCGCAGTTGTTCGGGGCCCGCATGGGCGCGCCCATGGGGCAGGGCACCCCGCGGCTGCTGGCCTGGCGCGAGCGCATGTCGGCCCGGCCTGCGGTGCGGCAGGTCGCCGCAGCCATGGGGCGTTACCTGCTGTCTGTGGGCCGGCCGCTGCCGGCGTTTCTGGCGGCGCTGGTCGAAGCCGACACCGCCTGACGCTGCGCTGGCGTTTGTTCGCGCCGTCCTACAGACGCCCGCCGCGACTGTCCGCTACATTGGGGACCAGCCCAGCGGCATGGCGCCGCTGCTCCCGAATTCACCGCAAGGACATCTCATGAACCTCTCCGTCTCCATCGGTCCCATCGTGTCGCTGATCGCCGGCATACTGATCCTGATCATGCCGCGGCTGCTCAATTACATTGTGGCGATTTACCTGATCGTCATTGGCCTGATTGGCCTGTTTGGCACCGGCTCGCTGCGTCTGTAAGGCTTAGCCCTTGCGCAGTGCGGCGGCCAGCAAGGCCTGTTGCTGCACCGGGGTGCGCGTGGCGATCAGCGCCAGCAGTCCGGCGCTGTCGAGCACATTGATGCCGTTGTATTTGGCGAACTTGCGGGCGTTGTCCGTGAACGTCGATGTGCTGGCGTAAGTCGCGCGTTTGAGCTTACGCGCCGTCATCATGGCCAGCAAGGGGTGAACCTGGCGGACCGCCACCGGCTGGCCTGACCACAGGCGGCACACGGCAACTGCGACCGGGTTGTTCCTGTCCTGTTGTGCATTGCGCGAAAAAAGCCAGAGGGTGACGCCACCGGCCGGCCCGTGGGACTGGGCCCGGGTTTCCAGGCCACTTTGGCCAAACAGTGTTTCGCAGACGGCGTCGAACTGGTGCGGCGAGAGGCCGGCCAGCAGCTCCGCCGTCCAGCTGCCCGGTGCCGGCGCGCTGGCCGGCGCCGGGCCGGGCGGCATCGCTGGCATGACCTGCATCACTGGCATGGCTGGCATGGCCGGCATGACCTGCATCACAGGCACATCCGGCATGGCCGACCGGCGGGGCGGGGCAGCTGCCGGAAAATCGACCAGTTTGTCGATGGCCACCGGGACGTTTGGCGGCGCTGCCAGTTTGCCCGGCGCGGGCAGCCGTGGCGGACCTTCACCCCTGCCGAGTTTGGCCCAAGGGGGTTCGTAGGCCAGCGGATCGGCATACACGCCGGAAAAAAGCTTGTTGGTCAGGTAGCCGCCGCTGACCACCACGCCCAGCAGCAGGCTGGCCGCGCCAGGTATGCGCAACTCCCGCTGGTCCAGCGACAGGATCAGCATCCCCGCGCCCAGGGCCAGGGCCAGCAGCCCGATCAGAAAAAGCAGGAAATACGCCGGCGCGGCTGGGGCAGGGAGCGGGTGGGGTCTGGCAGCCATGCGGTTTCAATCTGATTTGCTATTGGTTTGATAGCTGGTCATGCAGACTGGATAAGCGCCGGGAGCTGTTGGAGGCTGGAGATGGGGCGGGCTAGCGCTTTTTGCTCTTGATGACGGTTTTGCCGGGACTGCGCTTGATGGCCTGGACCTTGCCGCGTGCCGGCGCCGCCTGGCGCGCGCCGCCGGCCTTCACCGGCAGGAACACCACCACCTGTTGCCCCAGCTTGAAAGCGGCGTTGGCGCCAACCTTGTTCCACTCGGCGACGCTGGCCGGACTCAGGCCGTAGCGCCTGGCGACGGTCGCCACGGATTCGCCCTTGCGGGCCTTGACGGTGGTGCGGCGCGTGACAAGCTCAGGGGCGAAATTGACCTGGGCGTTGTCGGCGACATGGCTGGCCACGTCGTTGTCCATCTGCGGGGTGCGCGGCACCAGCAGCGTCGAGCCGGCCTTGATCAGCATGCGCGGCGGAATGTTGTTGACGCCGCGCAGGTCGGCCTCGGTCATGCCGACACGCCGGGCGGCGTCACTGACGCTGAGCGTGGCGGGTGCGGTCCATGCGGTCCAGCTGGCGTACTGACCCTGTGTGTAGGCCTCGAAGTTGCGCTGGAATACCTTGGCGTTGTCCCAGGGCAGCAGGATCTGCGGCGTGCCCGAGGCGATGATCACCGGCCGGTGCGCCGACGGGTTGAGGGCCTTGAAGTCGGCCAGCGCGACGTCGGCCAGTTTGGCGGCCAGCGCCACGTCGATGTCGCGGTTGATCAGCACCTGCTGGAAATAGGGGTGGTTTTCGATCAGCGGCAGTTCGGTGCGGAAAGCCTGCGGGTTGGCCACGATGTTCTTGACCGCCTGCAGCTTGGGCACATACAGCCGGGTTTCGTCGGGCATGCGCAGGTCTTCGTAGCGGGTGCCCAGGCCGTCCTTCTTGTTTCTGGCGATGGCGCGGCCGACGCTGCCTTCGCCCCAGTTGTAGGCGGCCAGTGCCAGGTGCCAGTCGCCAAACATGCCATGAAGTTTCTGCAGGTAGTCCAGCGCGGCGCGGGTCGAGGCCAGCACGTCGCGGCGGTCGTCGCGGAAGGCGTTCTGCTTGAGGTCGAAATACTTGCCGGTGGCCGGCATGAACTGCCACATGCCGGCGGCCTTGGCGCTGGACACGGCTTGCGGGTTGAAGGCGCTTTCGATGTAGGGCAGCAGCGCCAGCTCGGTCGGCATGTTGCGGCGCTCCAGTTCCTCGACGATGTGGAACAGGTATTTGCTGGAGCGCTCGGTCATGCGCTGGATGTAATCGGGCCGGCTGGCGTACCACTGCTCGCGGTCGGTCACCAGTTCGTTCTGCAGGTCGGGCATGGCAAATCCGCTGCGTATGCGCGCCCACAAATCCGGTGGCGGCTGCAAGTGTGTGACCCCGTCGGACGCGGCTTGCGCACGGTCCAGCGGCGACAGCGGACCGTTGGGGTACACCGGCTTGAGGGCCGGCCCGGCCGCCGAGGACGTGGTCAGCACCGGATCACCGGGCATGCCGGGCGGGCTGGTGCTGGCGCAACCGGCCAGCACGGCCACGGCGATGCCGAGGAGCAAGGTTTTGAAAGGGGAGGGGTGGCGGGCTCCGCCGGAGGAAAGGCTGGGCAAGGGGGACGGTCGCTGCGGGTCGGTCATTTGAATTGGTTCTTCCACTGCCTGATGGCGGCAAATACGGTGTTGTCGTCATGGGCCGCCGGGTCAAACTGCCTGGCGGCGGCCACGACAGTGGCTTGTCGGGTACGCAAGAAGGGATTGATCAGCAACTCCTGGGCCAGCGAAGTGGGCAAGGTCGGCTTGCCCTGGTCCCGCAAGGCCGCACAGCGTGCATGGTAACCAATTAGTTCGCCATTGTCAGGCTCCACGGCCAGTGCAAAGCGCAGGTTGCTCAGGGTGTATTCGTGGGTGCAGCAGACGCGGGTATTGCCAGGCAGCGCAGCCAGGCGGTCCAGCGAGGCGAGCATCTGCGCCGGCGTGCCCTCGAACAGCCGCCCGCAGCCGCCGGAAAACAGGGTGTCGCCGCAGAACAGCAGCGGCCTGCCATCCATGTCAGGGGTATAGAAGGCGATGTGGCCTGCCGTGTGGCCGGGCACATCGATCACCTGAAAATCCAGTCCCATCGCCCGCAGCGTGTCGCCGTCCTGCAGCCGTTTGAAGGGCTCGGGAATGACTTCGCGGGCCGGGCCGAAAACCGGCGCGCCGGTGGCCGTGTGCAACTCGGCGACCCCGCCGGTATGGTCGGGGTGGTGGTGCGTGACTAGAATCGAGGCCAGTTCAAGCCCGTTTTCCTGCAGCACGCGTAACACCGGACCGGCATCGCCGGGATCCACGATCAGCGCGCGCTGGCCGTCGTGCAGCATCCAGAGGTAATTGTCGCTAAACGCGGGGATGGGAATAAGGTACATGCAGCGTTCTTGATGGGCTCACAAATTATAGGTTTCACCGACTGGTTCAGGACCCCGCCCGGCGAGTATTTGCTGGCGTGGGAGCGTGAGCGATTCGACCTGGCGGTGGCGGACATGTTCGGCTACCACGCGCTCCAGCTGGGCCTGCCCGAACTGGACGCGCTGCGCAGCAACCGCATGCCGCACAAGTGGCTGGCCCTGCCGGGTGCCGGCGACGGATCGCTGGCCGCGGCAGCCGGCCGCCCCGATGCGACCGCCACGGGCGGCGCAAGTTCCCCGCGCGTGGCGCTGCTGACGGATTCGGCCGCCCTGCCTTTTCCGGAAAACAGCCTGGACCTGGTGCTGTTGCCGCACACGCTGGAGCTCAGCAGCGACCCGCACACCACCCTGCGCGAAGTCGAGCGGGTGCTGGTGCCCGAAGGCCGCGTGGTGATCAGCGGCCTGAATCCGGCCAGCCTGTGGGGCCTGCGCCAGCGCCGCGCGCATTTTTACCGGCGCCTGGGCTACGGTGAGCTGTTCCTGCCGGAAGCCGGCGAATTCATTGGTTACTGGCGCCTGCGCGACTGGCTGCGGCTGCTCAGCTTCGAGGTCGAGTCCGGCCAGTTCGGCTGTTACCGGCCGGCCGTCAGCAGCCGTG
>CALRTF020000073.1:0-15356 GCA_943370985.1 Paenacidovorax caeni | reverse complement strand
GCCTGCGGGTCGCGGCCGGCCGCGGCGCCGCGGCGGTCACGGCCCTGCTCCTGAACGAAAACGGCTTGCAGCCCTTGCGGGACAACGGCGGGCTGCTATCCATTTCATACCTCCCGCTGCTGGCGCAAACCGATTTTGACGCCCTGCTGTGGGCCTGCGACCTCAACTTCGTGCGGGGCGAGGACTCGGTGGTGCGCGCGCTCTGGGCCGGCAAACCCCTGGTCTGGCAGATTTACCCGCAGGACGACCAGGCCCACCAGGCCAAGTTGCAGGCCTTTCTGGACCGGCTCGATGCACCGGCCTGCCTGCGCAATTATCACCAGGCCTGGAACGGCCTGCAGCCGGCACTGCCGCCCGAGGACATCGCGGCCTGGCACGGCTGGGCGCGCACAGCCAGGCAGGATCTGGCTGGCCTGCCGGACCTCGCCGGCCAGCTGCTCGAATTTGTGGCAAAAAAAAGCTAAAATCAGGGGCTTTGCGGAGAGTCCCGATCGGGCCGGCCGCACAACCCGCTGCCGAACCAGCCGTCCAGGCCGGCGTTTCGCGGCCCTGACCCAAGTAGAACCGTTATGAAAATCGCTCAAGAAATACGCGCCGGCAATGTCATCATGCACGGCAAGGACCCGATGGTCGTGCTCAAGACAGAATACAGCCGCGGCGGCCGCAATTCCGCCACCGTGCGCATGAAGCTCAAAAGCCTGATCGCCAACTTCAACACCGAGCAGGTGTTCAAGGCCGACGACAAGGTGGACCAGGTCATCCTCGACAAGAAGGACTGCACCTATTCCTACTTCGCGGACCCGATGTACATCTGCATGGACGCCGACTACAACCAGTATGAAGTCGAGGCCGAAAACATGGGCGACTCGCTGAACTACCTGCAGGACGGCATGGAACTCGAAGTGGTGTTTTATGACGGCAAGGCGATTTCGGTCGAACTGCCCACCAGCGTGCAGCGCGAGATCACCTGGACCGAGCCTGCTGTCAAGGGCGACACCTCCGGCAAGGTGCTCAAGCCCGCCAAGCTGGCCACCGGCTTTGAAATCGGCGTGCCGATTTTTGTGGCCCAGGGCGATCTGGTCGAGATCGACACCCGCACCGGCGAATACCGCAAACGCGTCTGAGCGTCGCCTCCCCCGCAACAAGGCTCCCGTGTGGAGCCTTTTTGCTGGGCGGCCGCGGTGAGCCTTCCCCCCCTTCATACACAATGCAGCCATGGAATCCACACAAGACCTGAACGAAAACCGGCTCGCCGACGCCTGGGCGGAACTGCAATCGCATGCCAACCAGGGCAACCCGCTGCAGGCCGACGCCTACCGGCTCGCATTTGCCGATCCCGAGTTTTTGTTGCGCCGCGAGACACGCGGCATCCGCTTCCAGCTCGAGATGCTCAAGCCCGACATGGAGCAGCACGCCCAGGGCATTGAAAACACCATCGTGGTTTTCGGCAGCGCGCGCTTCCCGGCCCCCGAACAGGCCCAGGAGGCGCTGAAGCTCGCCCGCGAAAGCGGCGATGCGCAGGCCATGGCCCTGGCCGAGCGCCATGTGCGCAACGCCGTGTATTACGAGCAGGCACGCCAGTTCGGGCGCCTGGTCGCGACCCACTGCAAGAGCCGCCCGCCCGCCGAACAGCTGTTCATCTGCACCGGCGGCGGACCTGGCATCATGGAAGCGGCCAACCGCGGCGCCCACGAGGTGAACATGCCCACCGTGGGCCTGAACATCGCCCTGCCGCATGAGCAAAGTTCCAACCCGTATGTCACGCCCTCGCTGAGCTTCAAGTTCCACTACTTTGCGCTGCGCAAGATGCATTTCATGATGCGTGCCAAGGCGCTGGTGGCGTTTCCCGGCGGTTTCGGCACGCTGGACGAGCTGTTCGAGGTCATCACCCTGGTGCAGACCCGCAAGGCCAAGCCGGTGCCCATCATCCTGTTCGGTTCGGACTACTGGAAACGCCTGCTGAACTTCGATGTGCTGATCGAGGAAGGCGCGATCTCGCCGGAAGACCTGAAACTGTTCGAATATGTCGACGATCCCCAGGTGGCATGGGATGCGATCAAGAGGTTTTATCAGCTCTGAATAGAGCCTCCACGTTCGCTCACCGAACTCCCGTTCGTCCCGAGCCTGCCGAAGGACGGCCACCGAGGCGTCTGCGTGAAGGGAAAATCCTTCTTCGTGCCTTGGTAGACCTTTAGTCAGTGCGGCAGCTCAGCCCGGTCCTTGAGGCCCCATGCCGCGCGCGCCCCGGCGCCGACCACGGCGCCGGTGGCCCAGAACACGCCGGCGATGCCGATCACCGCGCCCAGGGTGCCGAACAACATGGGCATCACCACGCTGGAGGCGTTGATCGCCATCAGGCGCAGTCCCAGCGCTTCGCCATGGCGCGCCTCGGGTGTGATCTGGTGCAGCATGCTCATGATCATGGGCTGGACCGTGCCCAGCGCGAAACCCAGCAGCACCGAACACACGCCCATGCCGAGCGCCGTACCCATGAAGGGGTAAACGCCAAACAGCAGCGCGGTCATGAGCATCGCGCCCACCAGCACGCGCCACTCGCGCAGGTGCGCGGCCAGCAGTGGCATGACCATGCGGATGGCGGCGGCAGCCACAGCAAAAGCGCCGAGGATGGAACCGATCACCGAGGCACTGATGCCTTTTTCAAAACCCAGCACCGGCACGACAAAAGTGTGCACGTCCCAGCAGGACGCCAGAAACCAGTTCACCAGCATCAGGCGGCGGAACGGCGGGTCACGCAGCAGGTCCCAGGCACTGGGCGGCGCGCCGCCCGGCGATACGAGCACCGGCGGCAACTCGCGCGTGGGCCGCACCAGCAGCCAGCAGGCCAGCGGCAGCACCGCCATCAGCAGGAAGGCGGCGCGATACCCGGTGGTGCTGTTGGGTGCCGCGCCCGCATGGTCGATCAGCAGCCCGGCCGCAAAAGGCCCGATGAAGTTGGAGACCGCCGGGCCTATCGACAGCCAGCTGAACACGCGCCGCAGTTGCAGCGCGCCCGCCGCCGCGCGTCCCACATGGCGCTGCAGTGAAATCACCGCCACGCCGGTGGCGCCGCCGGTCAGCAGCGCGGCCAGGCACAACACCGGAAACACCGGGAAGGCGACCGCCAGCCCGGCACCCAGCACGGCGGCCACCACGCTGTAGCCGATGGGGCGCTTGAGGCCGTTGCGGTCGGCAAAACGGCCGGCCGGCAGCGCCAGGAAGACCTGGGTCAGCGCAAACAGCGCCAGCAGCACACCCACTGCCGCAGGGCTGTAGCCCTCGCGCAGCGCCAGCAGCGGCGCCGCCATGCGGGTGCCGGCCATGCAGGCGTGCAGGCAGACCTGGGCAACAATCAGGCGGGCCAGTTCAGGGGTCAGGTTCAGGCATCAAATCGTGCTCCAGCCCCCATCCGGCGGGAGGAAGCAGCTATCAAATCAGTAGCAAAACAGGTCAATCGTCAAGCGCGTCCGTGTCAGTCACGGGTGGCAGCAGCACCTGGGATTCGGCATCGGGCAAGGCCTCGACCTTGCGCAAGGCCAGGCGCATCTGCCGGGCGCGGGTATCGGCCTTGTCCAGGGTGTCGGAGGCCTTGGCCACCTGCTCCTTGATACGCGACACCCATTCGCCATAACGCTCGAACTCGGTCTTGACCGCGCCCAGCACCTTCCAGACTTCGGAGGCCTGCTGCTCCAGCGCCAGCGTCCGGAAACCCATGTGCAGGCTGTTGAGCATGGCCAGCAAGGTGGTCGGTCCGGCCAGCGTCACGCGGTGCTGGCGCTGGATCGCATCCATCAGCCCGGGCCGGCGCAACACCTCGGCGTACAGGCTTTCCACCGGCAGGAACAGGATGGCAAAGTCGGTGGTGTGCGGCGCGGCCAGGTAGTTCTCGGCAATCGCCTTCGCTTCCGTGCGGATGCGTGCCTCGAGCGCCTTGCCGGCCAGTTCCACCGCGGCCGGATCCACGCGTTCATGCGCATCGAGCAGGCGTTCGTAGTCGTCGCGCGGGAACTTCGCATCAATCGGCAGCCACACCGGCGCACCCTCGTCGCCACGGCCGGGGAACCGGATCGCAAAGTCGACCCGCTGGCCGCTGCGCGGCTTGGTCTCGACCTGTTTGGCGTACTGGTCGGCGGTCAGCACCTGCTCGAGCAGGGCCTCGAGCTGCACCTCGCCGAACATGCCGCGCGTTTTGACGTTGGTCAGCACGCGCTGCAGGTTTCCCACCCCGACCGCCAGCGATTGCATCTCGCCCAGGCCCTTGTGCACCTGCTCGAGCCGGTCGGCCACCTGCTTGAAACTTTCGCCCAGGCGCGCCTCCAGCGTGGTCTGCAGTTTTTCGTCCACGGTCTTGCGCATCTCGTCGAGCTTGGCCGAATTGGTCTGCTGCAACTGGGCCAGTTGCTGCTCCAGCGTCTCGCGTACTTCGACCATGCGCCTGGCATTCGATTCGCTGACCGACTGCAGCTGGGTGCTCAGGGTGTCCGACAGGGTTTTCTGCAGCAGCGCGAGCTGCTGGGCAAAGGCGTCGATCTGGGTGTTCTGCGTCCGCGTCGCTTCTGCGGCCTGCTTGACCAGCGTTTCCTGGAAGGTTGCCAGGCTGTGTGTCATCTCCTGGCGCGCGCCGCGGGAGGATTCACTGATCTCGCGCCGCAGTTCGCGCTCCAGCCGCTCATTGGCCGCCAGCAACTCGGCGCGGCCGTTGTCCTGCGCGGCCGGCTTGCGCACCAGCAGCACAACAACGGCCAGCAGAATGGCCAGCGCCAGCGCAATAAGAATCCACAATTCGGTCAAGACCGGTCCTTATCCGTTCAGCACCGCAGGATTCAGCGGTGTCAGCGGTTTTTTGTCCTTGAAAAACCCGATCAGGTTGTCCACGGCCAGATTCGCCATGGCCAGGCGTGTCGGCACGGTAGCGCTGGCGATGTGCGGCGTCAGCACCACGTTGGGCACGCTCAGCAGGTCGGGATGGACCTTGGGTTCACCTTCGAACACATCCAGGCCGGCCGCCGAAATGGTTTTGTCGCGCAGCGCTTTGGCCAGCGCCGCGTCGTCCACAATGCCGCCGCGCGCGATGTTGACCAGCGTCGCGGTGGGTTTCATCATCGCCAGTTCGGCGGCACCAATCGTGTGGTGTGAGGCCGGCGAATACGGCAGCACCAGCACCACGTGGTCGGCGGTTTTGAGCAGCTCTTCCTTGCTGACATAGGAGGCCTTGCATTCGGCTTCCAGCGTGGCATCGAGGCGCGAACGGTTGTGGTAAATCACCTTCATGCCGAAGCCGTGCGCGCCGCGTTTGGCAATGCCCTGGCCGATGCGGCCCATGCCCAGCACACCCAGCGTGCTGCCGTGGATGTCGGAACCCGAGAACAGGTCGAAACTCCACCGGCTCCACTGTCCCGCGCGCAGGTAATGCTCGCTCTCGGTGATCCGGCGCGCCGTCGCCATCAGCAGTGCAAAACCGAAATCGGCCGTGGTTTCGGTCAGCACGTCGGGCGCATTGGTGCCGAGCACGCCGGCCGCCGTCATCGCGTCGATGTCGAAGTTGTTGTAGCCCACCGCCATGTTGGCGCAGATTTTCAGGCGCGGGCAGGCGGCCAGCACCTCGCCATCAATGCGGTCGCCGCCGGTGGTGAAAGCGCCATCCTTGTCCTTCAACTTTTCCTTCAGGTCGGCCTTGGACCAGGCAGCGTCGGACTGGTTGGCCTCGACCTCGAAGTGTTGCTCCAGGCGGCTGATCACCTCGGGGAAAGTTTGCCGGGCAACCAGGATTTTGGGTTTGCTCATGAATGTCTTTCTTGTTGACAGGAAGAATGGGCTTTATTTGAACCAGATGAAGGTCATCACCACAAACAGCGGGATCAGCACGGCGCCCGACCAGGCCATGTAGCCGAAGAAGCTGGGCATCTTGACGCCGCGGTCTTCGGCAATGGCCTTGACCATCAGGTTGGGCGCATTGCCGATGTAGGTGTTGGCGCCCATGAACACCGCGCCTGCGGAGATCGCCGCCAGTGTTGAAGCCATCGCGCCCATCAGCACCTGCGGGTCGCCCCCTGCGGTATTGAAAAAGACCAGGTAGGTCGGCGCATTGTCGAGGAAGGAGCTCAGCGCGCCGGTGGCCCAGAAATACATCGCAGGGTCGGGCTGGCCGTCCGGACGCGTGACCAGGGACACGACGGCGCCGAACGGGCCGCTGGTGCCGGCCTTGAGCATGGCGATCACGGGGATGATGGTCAGGAAGATGCCGGCGAACAGCTTGGCCACCTCGGCCATCGGGCCCCATGAAAACTGGTTGTCCTCGTGCACCTTGTCGGCGGTGAGCTTGAGCGACAGCAGGGTAATGGCAATCAGGCCGGCATCACGCACCAGGCCGGGCAGGCCGACCTCGGTGCCATACATATCGAACACCACCGCGGACTTCCAGAAGCCGCTGAGCAACACCAGGCCCGCGATCGCTGCGAGCAGCGCGAAGTTGAACGCCCCGTCGAAGCCCAGCCGCGGCGTGTCCGGGGTCGGGTCCACCGGCGTCACACCTTCCCTGCGGTAGTACCAGCTGTCGAGCAGGTAAAAAATCACCAGCAGGCTGCCGATCAGGAACAGCGTCTCCGGAAAGATGTGCTTGAGCGTCCAGAAAAAATCAACGCCCTTCAGGAAGCCCAGGAACAGCGGTGGATCGCCGAGCGGCGTCAGCGATCCGCCGGCATTCGACACGATGAAGATGAAAAACACCACGATGTGTGCGCTGTGTTTGCGGTTGTCATTGGCGCGGATCAGCGGCCGGATCATCAGCATGGAGGCGCCGGTGGTGCCCATGAAACTCGCCAGCACCGCACCGATCAGCAGCAGGCCCGCGTTCAGCGCGGGGCTGCCGTGCAGGTTGCCGCGGATGAAAATGCCGCCGGCCACGGTGAACAGCGCCGTCAGCAGGATGATGAAGGGGATGTACTCCGCCACCAGCGCGTGGACCAGGCTGATGCCGGCCACCGAGGGGCCGAACATCACGGCAAAAGGAATGAAAAAAGCCAGCGTCCAGGCAGCGGCGACCTTGCCGAAATGGTGGTGCCAGAACAGCGGAAGCAGCAAGGGCATCAGCGCAATCGACAGCAGCAGGCCCGCAAACGGCACCCCCCACAGCGGCGACAGCTGGCTGCCATCGAAGTCGGCCGCAAGCGCCAGCCCCGGCCAGATCAGGAACAGGGCCGCGACTGCGGCCCAGCGTGATTTTTTCATGGTGTCTCCGTTGTTCCAGTAGCAGGGGCAAACAACCCCGGCCGTCATTATCCCGGTGAGGCAATGTCGAACACCTGACGCAGGTAGGCCAGGTATTTTTCATCGTCACACATGTTTTTCGACGGCGTGTCCGACAGCTTGGCCACCGGCTGGCCGTTGCAGCGCACCATCTTGATGACGATCTGCAGCGGCTCGTAGCCGAGGTCATTGGTCAGGTTGGTGCCAATGCCGAAGGCCAGCTGGCAGCGGCCCTTGAACTGGGAATACAGCTCGACCGTGCGCGGCACCGTCAGGCCATCGCTGAAAATCAGGGTTTTGGTCTTGGGATCAACCCGGTTTTTGGCGTAGTGCGCCAGCATGCGTTCACCCCACTGGAAGGGGTCGCCGCTGTCATGGCGCGCACCGTCGAACAGCTTGCAGAAATACATGTCGAAGTCGCGCAAGAAGGCGCTCATGCCGTAGACATCGCTGAGCGCAATGCCGAGGTCGCCGCGGTACTCCTTCGCCCAGGACTCGAAGCCGAACACCTGGCTGTCGCGCAGGCGCGGCCCCAGCGCCTGGCAGGCCTGCAGGTATTCATGCGCCATGGTGCCCAGCGGCGTCAGGCCAAGCTTCATCGCAAACAGCACATTGCTGGTACCGGCGAACTGGCCGTTGGGGCCGGTGCCCAGCCGCGCGCTCAGGGTGCGCAGCACCTCTTCGTGCCAGGCCTTGCCGAAACGCCGGCGCGTGCCGTAGTCGGCGATCTTGAGCTCGGCCAGCCCGGGGGCCTTGAGCTGCCCGATCTTGGTGTCCAGGCGCTTGCGCCCTTCCATCACGTCGGCCAGTTTTTGCGTGTTGCGGAAATAAACCTCGTTGATGATGGCCAGCACCGGGATCTCGAACAGGATGGTGTGCAGCCAGGGGCCTTCAATCACCACCTCGATCTCGCCGGACGGCAGCGCGGTGACGCTGACGTATTTTTCGTTCAGGCGGAACAGCCCGAGGAAATCGACGAAGTCGCTCTTGATGAAACGCATGGCGCGCAGGTAAGCCAGTTCGGCATCCTGGAACTGCAGGCTGCACAGCAGGCGTATCTCTTCGCGGATCTCGCGCACATAAGGCGCCAGGTCGCCGATGCCAGGGGCGCCGGCATTGCGGCACTTGAAACGGTACTCGACCTGCGCACCCGGAAACTGGTGCAGCACCACCTGCATCATGGTGAACTTGTACAGATCAGTATCCAGCAGGCTCGTAATAATCATCGGCACATCCGTAAATTCATTTATCGGGCGAATTGCTGCACTGAGCACAAGCGAACACCTGGCATTCGGCGGTGCTCGCAATCCTCACGTACCTCAAGTACGTTCCGGTTGATGCGCTCCGGGCGCCTTGCACTTCATCCCGAAAAGCTGAATTTCTGGATGTGCCCGCGCCGACCGGAGTCACGGAAAACTCAACCCAGGAAATCGACCTCGAACAGCAGCGTGGCATTCGGCGGGATCACGCCGCCGGCGCCGCGGGCGCCATAGCCGAGTTCCGCGGGGATCACCAGGCGGCGCGTGCCGCCCACCGACATGCCCTGCACGCCTTCGTCCCAGCCCTTGATGACCTGGCCGGCACCCAGCGAAAACTGGAACGGGTCGCCGCGGTCCTTGCTCGAATCGAACTTGGCGCCCTGCACGCCGTCGTTATAAAGCCAGCCGGTGTAATGCACACGGACATTCTGGCCGGCCTTGGCAATTGCGCCGGTGCCCAGCACGGTGTCTTCGTATTGGAGGCCGGAAGCGGTAGTTGTCAATGCCATGATCAGTCTTTCAAAAAAATAGAGGGAGATGCGTTCGCGCGAACCCCTGACTTTACCCGCAAGCCGGAGCCGGGCCGCATGCTGGCGACCACGGCCGCGCGCGTACCTGCGCGCTGAAAGAAAAACCGGCAAGGCGCACAACTGACGCGCGCTGAAATCACTTATCCTTGTCTGGTATTTCACCAACATACCAGCGATATGCACAAAAATCTGAATTTTCCCAACGAGACCACCCTGGTGGACAGGGCGCGCAGGGAACTGGAATCGCGTTTTGTCACCCTGCAGCTGCCGCCGGGATCTGTCTGGACCGAGGGATCCCTCAGCGAATTGCTGGACATCGGGCGCACGCCGGTGCGCGAAGCCGTTGCGAGCATGGCGATGGACGGCCTGGTCACCGTCATACGGCGCGCGGGTATCGTGGTGACCGAAATATCGGTCGAAGACCAGATGTCGGTGCTGGACGCACGCCGGGTGCTGGAAAAACTGGTGTCGCTGCGCGCCTCGGTGCGCTGCACCGACGACGAACGCCGGCAACTGCTTGAGATGGCTGACGGCATCCAGCAGGCCGGAGAAGCACAACAGGTCGAGGCCTATCTCCAGTTTCATTTCCAGATCAAGCGTTTTGTTGCGCAGTGTGCGCGCAACAAGTTTGCCGCACGGGCCTTGCGCCCGCTGCATACCCTGTCGCAGCGCTTTTACTTCGCGCATCACCGCGCCTTCAACAACCTTCCGGTGGTGGGTCCCGCACACGCGGCGCTGACCCGTGCCATCGTGGCCCGCGACGAAATACAGGTCGCGCTGCAGTGCGACCATGTCAGCGATATCGCGGACCAGTTCACAAGGGATTTGCTCGGTAACCGGGACCCCGGCAAGAGCTAATGGAAAACCCTATGGTTTTTTTTGATCGTCGTAATATATTACTGATATTGGTTCAAATATACCAATGCCGCTTCCTCATTTTCACGTTCAACCCAGGAGACAACAATGAGCTCAATTCATCGACGCAAGGTTCTGCAGGCGGTTGCCGCGTCTTCCACAGCACTGATTGCCGGCATGCCCGCAATCGTGCTTGGCCAGAAGGCAACCAAGTGGCGCGTGCAAACCCTCTGGGGTGCCGGCGAAGACACTTTCAAGTACTTCGAGGAATTTGCCGAAAAGGTCAAGGTCAACACGGGCGGAAGGCTGGAAATCCAGACCTTTGCCGCGGGCGCCGTGGTCGGTGCTTTTGAAACGCTCGATGCCGTCAGCCAGAACGTCCTGCAGGGGCAGTCGACCTATCCGGGCTACTGGGCCGGCAAGGAGCCCGCACTGGCCGTGATCGGCGACTTCGCCTTCGGCTACCGCACGCCTGAACAGCAAAACCGCTGGCTCTATGAAAAGGGCGGCATGGACATGCTGCGCAAGGCCTACGCGCGCTTCAACGCCTACACCGTAGGCGCGACCTGGTGGGGCGTGGAATCGCTGACGTCCAAAAAGCCGATCCGCCGCCCCGAAGACTTCAAGGGCATCAAGCACCGTGGCGCCCAGGGCATCGCGGCCGAAACCATTGCCAAGATGGGCGCGTCCATCGTGGTGCTGCCGGGCGGCGAAGCCTACTCGGCCCTCGAAAAAGGCATTGTGGACAGCGTGGACTGGTCCACCCTCTCCGTCAACGCCAAGGTCGGCTTTTTTGAAGTCGCCAAATACGCGACCTTCCCCGGCTTTCACTCCATGCCCATCCAGGATTTCACGGTCAATGCCAGCGCCTGGAAAAGCCTGCCGGACGACGTCAAGCAGATCCTGGACCGCACCTGGCGCGAGTTCTCCACCACACAGGTCAGCCGCATCGCCGAGAACGACAAGCGCGTGGCCGAAGAGGTCAAGAAGAAAGGTGTGGAACTGGTCGCCTGGTCGGACGCCGACCTCACGCGTGCGCGCCAGATCGCCCAGGGCGTGGTCGACGAGTGGGCAGCCAAGGGGGCACTTGCGAAGCAGGCCGCTGAATCCCAGCGCGCCTTCCTGCGTGAACTGAAACTGCTGGCCTGAGAAACATGAACCACTATGTCCGTTTTGTGGGGCATGTGAACGAATGGGTGGGCCGGATTGCCGGCCTGCTCATCGTTGCGGTTGTGCTCATCATCCTCAAGGAGGTCATCGGCCGCGGGGTGTTCAACGCCCCCTCACTGTGGGCCGATGAATCCATGACCTACCTGGCGGGCATGGCCTATGCGCTGGGCGGTGGCTTCACGCTGCTTCATCGCAAACATGTGATCGTCGACCTCGTCTACCAGCCGATCGCCGACCGCGGGGGCAATCTCAAGAAGATCGTCGACATCATCGCTTTCGGCCTGTTTTCTATTTACTGCCTGACGCTGATCTATTTCGGCTGGGAGCTGGCCATCACCTCGATCCGCGAACACGAAGGCAGCGGCACGCTCTGGAATCCGGCCCTGTGGCCCGTCAAACTCGCCATCCCCGTCGCCGGCGCCCTGCTGCTGTTGCAGGGCCTGGCCAACTTGCTGGTCGACCTCGGCCTCGCCCCCAACCCTGCTGCGGAAACCGACAATGGCCGTTGATACCCTGACACTTCTTCTGTTCCTGGCGCTGGTCTCCGCGCTGGTGGTTGGCGTGCCCATCGCATTTGCGACGGGTGCCATCGCGGTGGTTTTCGGCGTCTGGCTGTTTGACATCAATACGCTGAACCTCATCGTCAGCCGCGTCTTCACGCTGATGGGCAACCAGATCCTGGTGTCCGTCCCGCTTTTCATCCTGATGGCGATGGTGCTGGAAAAAGCCGGGATTGCCGAAGACATCTTCAAGGCAGCCTATGTCTGGTCCGGACGCATCCGCGGCGGCCTGGCGGTGGCCGTGATCATCTCGTGCGCGCTGATGGCCGCAATGGTCGGTGTGATCGGCGCCGAGATCGTGACCATGGGCGTCGTCGCATTGCCGGCCATGCTCAAGCGCGGTTATGGCAAATCGCTGGCGCTGGGCTCCATCTGCGCCGGCGGCGGCCTGGCCACCCTGATACCGCCGAGCGTGGTGCTGATCATGTATGCACTGACCACCGGCACCTCGATCGGACAGCTCTACATGGCGGGCATCCTGCCGGGCCTCATGCTGGCGAGCTTCTACATCATCTATGTGATCACGATTTCTTACCTGAAGCCGGAAATCGCCCCGTCCGCACCGCCGGAGGAGCTCGACATCCCGCTGATGGAAAAGCTGGGTTACCTCAGGAAGCTGATTCTTCCCGGCATGGTGGCGTTCGGCGTGCTCGGCTCCCTGTACATGGGCATTGCCACACCGACCGAGGCTGCCGGCATTGGCGTGGCCGGTGCGGTGCTGGCCGCCGCAGTGAACCGGCGGCTCACCTGGGCCGGCATGTCCAGCGCCGTGGTGGAAACCACCAAGGTCACCTGCATGTTGTACTGGCTGTTCTTCGGCGCTTCCGCGCTGATCGGCATCTATACCATCGCCGGCGGAACGCAGTACCTCAAGGACCTGATCGCCGGCCTGCCTATCGGCAAGTGGGGCATCCTGCTGGTGGTCAACCTGATCTGGATCGTCCTGGGATGCATCATCGACTGGATCGGCATCCTGCTTCTGACCGCGCCGATTTTTGTGCCGGTGCTGGTCGCCCTCGGGTTCGACCCGATCTGGATCGGTGTGCTGTTCTGCATGAACATGCAGATCTCCTACATCTCGCCACCTTTCGGGCCTGCCGCGTTTTATCTCAAGGGCGCGGCGCCGCCGGGGATCACGATGGGCGACATCTTCCGCTCGGTCTGGCCTTTCATCGGCATCCAGTTGCTGGCCCTGCTGACACTGGTGGCCTTTCCCGAAATTGCGCTGTGGTTGCCGCGCACCATGCTCAACAACTGAAGGAACCATCATGGCGAGTCAATCGCAATTGCTGGACAAACGTCCCGCAGAAACAGTCACGGCCGACATACTGGTGGTCGGTGGCGGTGCAGCCGGACTGGCCGCTGCCTGCACCGCAGCGCGGCAGGGCCTGAAGGTCATCCTGCTCGAGCGTTACGGTTTCTGCGGCGGCGCCGCGGTGGCGGGGCTCTCGGGCACGGTCTGCGGTCTCTACCTGGCACGCCCCGGCGCGGCCGGCAAGCCGGAAAAAATCGTTTTCGGTTTTGTCGACGAGTTCATCGCTGCGATGAATGCCCGGAACGGCCTGACCGCCCCGGTCCGTTACGGCGACACCTGGACGCTGGTGCACGAACCGCTGGCCTGGCGGGAAACCGGCGACGAGCTGGTGCAACGCCATGGTGTGCAGGTGATCTACCACGCCACCGTGATCGGCGTTCACATGGACGGCGGCGAACGCGTGGAAGGCGTGCGCGCCTACACCAAGCAGGGCGTGATCGACATCCGGGCCCGGATCACCATCGACGCCAGCGGCGACGCAGACCTGTTCGCCATGGCCGACCTGCCGACCCATGTCGGCCAGGACGGCAAGGTGCAGAACCCCACGATGATTTTCCGCATGGGCAATGTGGATGTCGGGCGCTTTCTGGCGACCTACGGCAGCGATTCGATCATGCCTGACGCAGTGGCCAAGGCGATCATCGCGGCCAACGCGGACGGCAGCTACCGGCTGCCGCGGGCCAAGGCCTTTCTTTTTCAGACGCCACGCGATAACGAACTGCTGTGCAATTGCACGCGTGTCCTGGGACGCGACGGGCGTGAACTCCACCCCCTGATTGCTGCCGACCTGACGGAGGCGGAAATCGAAGGCCGGCGCCAGGTCCGCCAGTACTGGGAATTTTTTCGTGCCAATCTGGCAGGCTGTGAAAACGCCACCGTCAACGACACGGGCGTGCAGGTCGGCGTGCGCCAGACCCGCCAGATCGCGGGCGTGGACACCCTGCAGAACCAGGACGTGGAGAGCGGGCGCAAACGCACCGATGCAATTGCCCGCTCGGCCTGGCCCATCGAATTGCACAGCGGTGTCAAGCCACGGCTGTCCTGGCTGTACGAGGACTATTACGACATTCCACTCGGGTGCTTCGTGCCACTCCAGGGCGAATCCCTGCTGGCCACCGGACGCTGCCTCAGTGCGCAGCATGAAGCCATGGCGTCGGCACGCGTGACGGCGCAATGTTTCAGCTACGGACATGCCATCGGCCATGCCGCCGCACTCAGTGTGAAAGACAACATCGCCGTGCGCAGCCTGAAAGCCTCTGACGTGCGAACCCTTTTGAACAAAGACGGAGCCTGCCTTGACGCATGAAGAACTGAAACTGGACACACGCGACCGGGTCGCGGTGCTCAGCATAAACCGGCCCACACGGCGCAATGCGCTTGGGGACGACCTGGTGGCACAGATGCGCCGCGTGTTTCAACAACTGGATGCCGACGACAGCACGGGCGCCGTGGTGCTGACAGGACAGGCCCCTGGATTCTGCGCGGGCAGCGACCTCAAGGAGCTGGGCACCATGTCGCTGGACGAGATGTGTGCGCACGAGGCGCGCACCGCATCCTTTTGCCGCGAGCTGGGCATGCTGCGCAAGCCCGTGATCGCGGCGGTCGAGGGCTTTGCGCTCGGCGGCGGCTTCGTACTGGCGGCCAGCTGCGACGTGGTGGTGACGGCACGCTCGACGCGCTGGAACCTTCCTGAAGTGGAGATCGGCTGGATTCCCCCCTGGGGCATCGAGGCACTGGTGAGCCGGGTCGGTCGCACCCGGGCCCGGCAGTTGGTCTGGGGCGGCACGCCGTTCCTGGGCGAAGAGGCGTTGCGGATCGGGCTGGCGGACCACCTTGCCGACGACGGGTCGGCGCTGCAACGTGCCATCGACGTCGCGGCCTCGTATGCCCGCCTGCCGCAGGAAGCGGTTGCCGCGACCAAGCTGTATTTCGCGTCCCACGGCGCGCCCAACGGCGAAAGCGGCGATGTGCTCGCTTCGCATTTTTTCAAAGACAACTGTCGCCATGCCACTGCGCAGGCGACCCTCAGGAAGTTTGGAGTGAAAGTATGAGCAAGATTTGCTCGGTGGAAGAAGCAGTTGCCGTCGTCAAAAGCGGGGATGCGGTGGCCAGTGTCGGCGTCATCGGATGGATCACGCCCGATGCCCTGCTCAAGGGACTGGCGGAACGGTTCAAGACCTCGGCAGAACCGCGCGATGTCACCTTTTATTTCCCCTGCGGCACCGGCGACGCCATGGGCATCCGCGGCATGGACCATGTGGCCGTGGAAGGCCTGATGAAACGCATCGTCTCGGGCTCCTACGTGAACCCGACCGACCCCGTCACCGGCAAGCGCCCCGAACTGATGCGGCTGATCCGGGAAAACCGCATCGAAGCCTACAGCTGGCCCATAGTCGCGAGCATGCACTGGCTGCGCGAGGTGGCG
>CALRTF020000072.1:0-15604 GCA_943370985.1 Paenacidovorax caeni | reverse complement strand
CTGGTGCTGTATCCGCAGGACCTGATCTACCTCACCGGGCTGCTGGTGGTCTCGGCGCTGTCGCTGTTCCTGTTCACCGCGGTGGCCGGCCGGCTGTGGTGCGGTTATGCCTGCCCGCAGACGGTGTACACCGAAATTTTCATGTGGATCGAGCAGAAGATCGAGGGCAACCGCGTTGCGCGCATGCGGCTCGATGGCGAGGCCTTCTCCGCCGAGAAGCTGGTGAAGAAATGGTTCAAGCATGTCGTCTGGCTGGCCATCGCCCTGTGGACCGGCTTCACCTTCGTGGGCTACTTTTCGCCGATCCGCGAGCTCGGCATGGAATTCCTGCAGACACGCATGAGTTCCTGGGAGGTCTTCTGGGTGATCTTCTACGGCCTGGCCACCTACGGCAATGCCGGCTTCATGCGTGAACAGGTCTGCAAGTACATGTGCCCCTATGCGCGTTTTCAGGGCGCGATGTTCGATCGCGATACGCTGATCGTCAGTTATGACACGGCACGCGGCGAGCCGCGGGGCCTACACGCCAAAGGCAGCGACCCGCGTGCCCAGGGCCTGGGCGACTGCATCAACTGCGACCTCTGCGTGCAGGTGTGCCCTACCGGCATCGACATCCGCAACGGCCAGCAGTACGAATGTATCGGCTGCGGCCTGTGCATCGACGCCTGCGACACCGTGATGGATCGCATGGCCACGCCGCGCGGCCTGGTCCGTTACGCCACGCAAAACAGCATGGCGGCGCGCTGGACGCCGGCGCAGCTGCTGCGCCGCGTGTTGCGGCCGCGGGTGCTGCTCTACGGCACGGTGTTGATACTGTTGTGTATCGGCCTGCTGGCCAGCCTGGTGGTGCGCACGCCGCTCAAGGTCGACGTGGTGCGCGACCGCGCTTCGCTGGCCCGCATTGCCGAGGGCGGCCAGCTCGAAAACGTCTACCGCCTGCAGATCATGAACGCCACCGAGCAGGTGCAGCGCTACAGCCTGGCTGCGACCGGGCTGCCCGGTCTGGTGCTGCTGCCGGCCGAGCCGGTGGACGTTGCGCCTGCCCAGTCGCGCTGGGTGGTCGTGCGCCTGCAGTTGCCCTACGGCAGCGTGGCGGCCGGCTCGCATACCGTCCATTTCGACGTGCGTTCTGCTGACGGGCGCGCGCAGGTGTCGGAAAAAGCCGCCTTCCTGGTACCCCGCTAGCGCATTTCTGGAGACATGATGACAACTGAAAAAATCAAGGCGGGCAGCTTGCCCGACAGCGGCCCCTGGTGGCGTTATCCGCTGGTGTGGATGGTGATTGCCGGCCCGGCCGTCGTGGTGGTGGCGGGTTTTACCACCCTGTGGCTGGCGATACGCACGCCCGATCCGGTGTTGACCGGTGACTATTACCGCCGCGGCATGGAGATCAACCAGACCCTGGCCCGGGACAAATCGCTGGCGCCGGCGCAGCAGGCCCGCAACCACGCGGCCACCCCGGTGGCTGGCGGTGGCCCGCAGCCTGCAGCAGAATAAAAAAGGAGACTGCCATGTCAGGCCGGAAAATCATGTTCATCGCCTGGCCCGCCTTTCTGGGGGCCTGTTTGCTCGAGCTGCTGGTGTTCGGCCTGGTGGATCCGCAGGACGTCCACCTTCCGGGCCCGTCTGGCTGGTCGCGTCAGGCGGTCTACACCGCAGCATTCTTCGCGTTCTGGGGGATATGCATCGCTTCCAGCGCGCTGACGGTGCTGCTCGAGGTGCCGCCGGCGGAGGTTGACAAGCCGGCGCCCCGCTGAGGCCGGCCGGCTTGCTGCCACAGCTGGTCCGGTCGCTATATAAAACATAGCGGCTTGCGCTTGCCAGACGGGGGCTGGAGGCCGGTTTCGTCTCGAGACCTGACGGGCACGGCGAGCCCGCTGCGGTGGCGGTGTGCGCTGGCGCACAGAGGCGGTGACCTGCCCTGGCTGTAAGATGCGCGCACCCCTTCTGAAGAAAGCGCCGTGCCTCAGTCTCTCCTTGCCCATGCCGACCATGCCGTTGCTTCGCAGCGCTCGGGCGTGTTTGCGCTCGCCGGGGTGGCGACGCTGACATTGCTGGCGGCGCTTGCCTCGGCCGCAGGCTGGCAGTCCGGCGCCGCGCCCGTGATCGTGCTGGCGCTGGCGGCTGCGACCGCAGGACTCGCCTTTGTCTACCTGAGCCGGGAGGTGGTGCAGCGCCGTGCGAGCGGTCGCGCCCTGCAGGGCGCTGCGGCCCGGCTCGCAGGCCTGCTGGACTCCGCCATGGACGCCATCATCACGGTGGACAGCGAACAGCGCATCGTTCTCTACAACCGCGCCGCCGAAAAGATCTTCGGCTGGCCGAGCGAGATGGCCCTGGGCCAATCGCTGGACAAACTGATGCCGGAGCGTTTCCGGGGCGGCCATGCCGGGCAGGTGCGGCGCTTCGGCACCATGGGCACGACCTCGCGGCGCATGGGCGACGGCACCGTGCTGTATGGCCAGCGCGCCGGCGGCGAGGAGTTTCCAATGGAGGCATCGATCTCGCAGCTCGATACGGCCGACGGCAAGCTCTACACCGTGATCCTGCGCGACGTGACGGAACGCGCCCGCGCCCGCGAGGAACTGAGCGCTTTTGCCTCCGAAGCGCATGCAATTCTCGAAAGTGAAAAGACCCGCATCGCGCGCGAGCTGCACGACGAGCTGGCGCAGTCCCTGACGGCGCTCAAGATGGACACGATCTGGGTGCGCGATCATCTGGCCGCCGACGTCCCGGCCGCAAGCGCCAAGCTCGGCGACATGCTGGGCATGCTGGACACCACGGTGGCGGCGACGCGTCGCATTGCCGCCGACCTGCGGCCGCTGATGCTGGACGACCTGGGCCTGGTGCCGGCCATCGAGTGGCTGGTCCAGAACTTCGGCAAGCGCACCGGTGTGGCCTGCACCCTGAAGGTGGAGGAAGAGGTCGAGTTGCACGAACCGTATGCCACCGCGGTGTTCCGCATCGTGCAGGAATCCCTCGCCAATGTCGCCAAACACGCAGGTGCGTCGGAGGTCTCGGTTCGCATCGAGCGCGTCCCCGGCGCTGTGGTGCTGCAGGTGCGTGACAACGGGCGCGGCTTTGTGCCGGACGCGCCGCGCAAGCCGTATTCGCTGGGCCTGATGGGCCTGCGCGAGCGAACCCAGCTGCTCAAGGGGCATGTGCGCATCGACAGCCAGCCGGGGCAGGGCACTTGCATCGAAGTGCATATCCCGCTCGCCGAACCCGGAGCCGCCGCCGCATGATCCGCATCGTGATCGCCGACGACCACGCCATCGTGCGGGAAGGACTCAAACGCATCGTGTCTTCCATCGAAGGCATGGAGGTGGCCGGCGAGGCCGCCGATGGCAACGAAGTCATGCAGCGGGTGCGTGAGCTGGACTTCGACGTGCTGATGCTGGACCTGTCCATGCCCGGTCGCAGCGGCATGGAGCTGATCAAGCTGGCACGCGCCGAAAAGCCCCGGCTGCGCATCCTGGTGTTGAGCATGCACCAGGAACTGCAATACGCGGTGCGCGCCATCAAGTCCGGCGCCAGCGGTTACCTCACCAAGGAAAGCGCACCCGGCCAACTCGAGCAGGCGCTGCGAAAAATTGCGGCCGGCGGGGCCTTCATCAGCGCCGAGGTGGCCGAGCAGCTGGCGCTGGGCGCGATGCCGGGCAGCGAGGCCTCCCCGCAGGAAAGTCTGTCCAACCGCGAGTTCGAGGTGTTCCGCCTGCTGGTCGACGGCACGACCGTGACCGACATTGCCGGACGGCTCAACCTGTCGGTCAAGACGGTCAGCACCCACAAGGCCAACCTGATGCAGAAAATCGGCGTGGGCAACCAGAGCGAGCTCATCCGTTATGCGCTGCGGCACGGGTTGACCGACCTGCTCTGATACCCGGCCAGGGGTGAACCGGCCTAGGACAATTCCTAGCGCCAGCCAGTGGCCGACTAGCGGATTTTCGGACAGCGGGCGGCGGATTCCCGGTGGACGCCGATGGCCGCCGGCGGCGCCAGCGGCGACAGTTGCTGCATGTCCCAGCACAGCCCTCGCCCCCTCAAGGTGTTCCATGCCGACGACTCCGCGTTGATCCGCGAACGCGTGGCCGGGTTGCTGGACAGTACCCTGATGGCCGTGGTGGGCCATGCCGAAACACCGCAGTACGCGATTGACGGCATCCTGGCCATTCACCCCGACGTGGTGGTGCTGGACGTCCAGCTCGAGGGGGGCTCCGGCCTGCAGGTGCTGCGTGCCGTGCGTCATGTCGCGCCCGACATTGCCTTCGTGGTTTTCAGCAACCACTCCGACCCTGCCTACCGCAAGCGCTACCTCGATGAGGGCGCCCAGGCCTTTCTCGACAAAAGCACCGAATTCGACCAGCTCGCCAGAGTGGTCACACAGGCATCCCCGGCATTCGCGCACTGATCACCGAGACCCCCCAGGAGAAAACCATGTCCATCGCCACCCTCGAAGCCAGCAGCCCCGCCATCCGGATATTTTCCCGCCAGGCCGGTGCCGCCAGCGCCGTGCCGGCGCCCCTGGTCACGCCCTGTTCCAAGTGCCACCTGCGCGACCTGTGCCTGCCCTGCGGCATGACCGGCGGCGATGTGGAGCGCCTGGACAGCCTGATGTTCGGCCGGCGCAAGGTTCTCGCGGGACAGACGCTGTACCGCGAGGGCGACCGCTTCCAGTTCATCTACGCGGTGCGCAGCGGCACCTTCAAGTCCAGCCTGCTGCTGACCGACGGTCGCGAGCAGGTCGGCGGTTTCTACATGGCCGGCGAATTGATGGGTCTGGACGGCGTGGCCCATGGTGCCCATGCCAGCAGCACGATCGCGCTGGAAGATGCCGAGGTCTGCTCCATCCCCTACACCCACTTCACGGAGATGGCAGCCGGCAACTCGAGCATGCAACACGTGGTCAGCCGCCTGATGAGCCGCGAGATCGTGCGCGAGCACAGCCTGATGGTGCTGCTGGGCAGCATGAATGCCGAGGAACGCCTTGCCGCATTTTTGCTGAACCTCTCGCAGCGCCTGAAGGCCCGCGGTTATTCCGCGACCGAATTCCACCTGCGGATGACGCGCGCCGAGATCGGCAGCTACCTCGGCATGACACTGGAAACCGTGAGCCGTACCTTTTCCGCCTTTCAGCAGCAGCGACTGCTGGAGGTCGACAAGCGGCATATCCGCATTATTGACCTTGATGGCCTCAACCGATCTTTCACAACGCGTGTCCATTGAGCGCCCCGTCCCGCGTCCCGCTGGTGGCTGACCATGCCAGGGTGCGATGAAAACACCGTTTGAATGGGACTGGCTGGACCCGCGCAAAACCGTCAACCTGGTCGAACTGTCCGTGGCCAGCGGCATGAGCACGGCGGAGCTGCATGAACTGGTGGCCTATGGCGCGCTGACCGCGCAGGATTCGCCGCAGCCGGAGCAGGTGTTCAGCGCGGAATGCACAAGGCCCCTGCGCCGGGCCTGCAGGCTGCGCGCCGACTTTCACCTGGACATCTTCACGGTGGTGCTCCTGCTGGGCTACCTGATACGTATCGAGGTGCTGGAGCGGCAGGCCCGTATCCGGCGTCCTGCGCGCCGCTGACGGGCACGCGGGGCACCGGTCGCCGCCGGTCCCACGCTGTGGCGCTGCGCCCCGGGGAGGCTGCGCCACAGCGTGGACAGCCACATGCCCGCCGGAAAATCCCACTCGATACGCTGTGAATCGCCGCAGCGCGTACTGCAGGATCTCAGCGCCGCGGCGCCGGGCAGGAACTGATGCCCAGCAGGCTGTAGAGCGGGCAAATGCCGACTGCGCCCGTCACCAGCGGAATGACGCCGATATAGCCCCACAGGCCGACGGTACCGGTGGCCGCTAGGCCAATCAGCACTACACCCGCAACAACTCGCAGACTGCGGTCGATCACGCCTTCATTGACTTTCATGGCTGTTTCCTTCCAGGTTTGCGCACCTTGCGCGATGCATCCAGCTTAGCGCCGGGAAGTGGCAAAGGCCCTGACATGGATCAAGCCCAAGTGGCGATTCACCAGCTTGCGCAGTTCGCTGGCCCACAGGACGGCACTTCCCATGGCTGCACAAACCAGCCATTGCCCAGGACTCAGCGGAGTCGTGCCGAAAGCCAGGTTCAGGACGGCAAGATGCACGACTGCCACCTGCAGGAGCAGGGACAAGGCGAGCGCGGCCCAGAGCCACGGGTTGGCAAACGGCTGGCGGAAGGCGCTGGCGGTCTCCGAGCGGGCATTGAAGCAGTTGAACAGGTGAGCAAACACCAGCGTTGTGAACCCTGCGGTACGCGCATTTCCCAGTTCATGGGTGCCTTCCACCAGCCCGCCGGGCAGGTAGATGTCCAGGGTCAGCAGGCTTGCGGCGGCCACCACCACGCCGGTCTGGAATATTCCCGACCACATGGCGGCGTCAATCACCCGCTCGCTGCGCAGGCGCGGTTTGCGAGCCATCACGTCCTCCGCTGTCGGGTCCATGCCCATGGCCAGCGCGGGCCATGAGTCGGTGATCAGGTTGAGCCAGAGGATCTGGGTCGCCAGCAGCGGCAGCACCACGGCACCCGACGGATCCTTCAGGCCGATGACGCCGGCGGCCACCACGCCAAAAAAAACGGTCAACACCTCGCCCATGTTGGACGACAGCAGATAACGCAGGAACTTGCGTATGTTGTCAAAAATGCCCCGTCCTTCACGCACCGCCTGCACGATGGTGGCGAAGTTGTCGTCAGCCAGCACCATCTTGGCGGCCTGCCGGGTCACTTCCGTGCCCGTGATCCCCATGGCGATGCCAATGTCGGCGAACTTGAGGGCCGGCGCGTCGTTGACACCGTCCCCGGTCATGGCGACGATGTTTCCGCCGGCTTGCAGCGACTTGACGATGCGCAGTTTGTGCGCCGGCGCAACCCGCGCATACACACTGGTTGTGCGCGCCGCGTCCGCCAGCGCCGCGTCGTCCAGCCGGTCCAGTTCGACGCCGGTCATCGCCTGCGCGCCGCCGGCCACGATGCCGAGGTCGCTGGCGATGCGCAGGGCAGTTCTCGGATGGTCGCCCGTGATCATGACCACACGGATGCCGGCTCGCCTGGCCTCGGCAATGGCCAGCGCCGCTTCCTTGCGCGGCGGGTCGATGATGCCCACGGTGCCGACAAAGACGAGACCGTGTTCAAGCGCTTCTTCCGGCCCTGCTTTTTCGCCCGCCAGCAACGGGCGATAGGCCACGGCCAGAGTGCGCAAGGCCGCATCGGACAGCGCGTCCACGTCGGCGAGAATTTTCGCGCGTAATGCGTCGTCGAGATCAATCACGGCAGTTCCCCGCCGCGCGTGGGTGCAGCGGGCGAGCAGGACGTCCGGGGCCCCCTTGGTGATCAGCACCACCTGATCGCCATGTTCATGGTCGATTTCCAGGGTTGACATCATTTTTCGCTCGGAGGTGAAAGGCACCTGCGCGATGCGCTGAAAGCGGCGTGTACGCCGCTGGTGGACCCCCAGCTTTTGTTCGGCCACGAGAAAGGCCGCTTCAGTCGGGTCGCCCTGGATTTCCCAGTTGCCACCTGGACTCTGACGCAGTTCTGCGTTGCCCGCCAGGCTGCCGCCGCTGAGCACGGCGATGTGCTCGGCGTACAGGGGGCCTGCCTCCAGTTTCCGGTTGTCATGGCAGACCTGGCCCTTCGGTGCGTACCCTACGCCAGTGACGACCGAACTTCCGGAGACGGTGACCACGCGTTCGATCGTCATCTCTGCGCGGGTCAGGGTGCCGGTCTTGTCGGTGCAGATCACCGAGGCCGATCCCAGCGTTTCCACGGAGGACAGGTCCCTGACGATGGCATGGTGTCTGGCCATGCGCTGCACGCCCAGGGCGAGAACCACCGACAGGATGGCGGGCAGACCTTCGGGGACCGCAGCAACCGCCAGCGCAACGCCCAGGAGCAACACGGCGACGATGCCTTCCGCGCTGCGCGGTTCGTACATCCAGAGGATGGTCGTGACAACAAGCAGCGCAATCAGCAGCACGGCTGCGCCCAGCATGCGCCCCACGTGCGCGATTTCCTCCTGCAGCGGCGTACGCGTCTGCACCGCGCTTTCGAGCAGGCCGGCGATACGGCCCATCTGGGTTGCCATGCCTGTTGCGGTCACCACCGCCAGACCGCTGCCCTGGACCACCGATGTGCCGCGGAAAACCATGTTCAGGCGGTCGCCCAGCGCCGCCGGTTCCGGCAATGTCGCGGGATTCTTGAGCACCGCCTCGCTTTCCCCGGTCAGTGAGGCTTCATGCAGTCGCAATACCGCGGCGTTCACAAGGCGCGCATCGGCGGCGACAGCATCGCCTTCTTCAAGCATCAGCAGATCGCCGCATACCAGCGTGGCGGCCGGCACCCGTTGGCGTCTTCCGTCACGCAGCACGGTCGAGCTGGCTGCGCTGAGGCGGGCCAGGGCGGCAACCGCATTGCGGGCCTTGCCTTGCTGCACATGGCCGAGTAAACCGTTGAGCAGGACGATCACTGCGATGACGATTGCATCCACCGGCCAGCCGGCAAAACCGTCGAAGGCCCAGGCGGCCAGCGAGATGCCGATTGCGCCCAGCAGGAGGTAGATGAGGGGATCGCGGAACTCCGCCAGAAACCTGCGCCAGCCGGCGATGGAAGCGGCGCCGCGCAGGCTGTTGGGGCCGTCCGCGGCGAGCCGGCGAGCCGCTTGCGCCGTGCTCAGGCCGGTGGCAAGGTTCGTGCCCAAGCCCTCAGCGACATCAGCGCTGCTCCTGAGGGCCGGGTCGCTGGAGGGGGCGCCTGCCCCCGGTGGCGCTGCGTCGTTCATGCTTGGATGGTGACAGTTTTTTCCTCGTCCGGCGGGCCGGCACCCGGGCAGCGTTGACTCACATCAAGGCAAGTCGAGCCGGATACGCAAGGGCATGAACCGGGGACAACGCAGCGTCAGGACACGCTGTCGGCTCGGCGATCGGCAAGTTCCGAGCGCAGGGCCTGCAAACGCCCGCGATAAGCCTCCGCGTCCCCGTAGTCGGCAAAACCTGCGTAATAGGGATGGGCCAGCAGTTGCCGCCTGGCGTGTTTGATCGGGCACCAGTACTGCTCGGTGCGGCCTGCCACTTCGCGCAGGTAGGCAGCCAGCCCGCTTGCGTAGGAGCAATAGGCGCAATTGACTTTTTCAAGCAGATTCAGGTAGCCGAGATGGGTGCGGTCAAACACCATGTAGTCCCTGCGGCGAACGGGCGCGATGCGGTAGAGCGGAAAGCAGGTGGCCTGGTAAACGATCAGACACAGGTCCAGCAGCATCAATGGAACAATCAGGGCGTAGATGACCGGCGCCGTCAGCACATGGCGCCAGTCCGCGCCCAGCACATAGGCCAGCAGCCCGGTCCTGAAACGGCGCTGCTGTGCCAGGACCTCCTGCCCGAAGCGGATGCGGCGGTTTTCGAAGTCGGCATGCAGCGCTGCGCGGCGCAGGGCGAGCTCGCGCTCGATGTCCTCCTCGATCTGCCGCCCCTGCGCGAGCAGCTCGCGAATTTTCCCGTTCATGGGGCGGCCGCAGGATAACCCACCGTCTGCGACAGCAACACTTGCTGATCATGGCTCAGGCCCAGCGCATCGGCGATGGCGTCGCGGTCTATCCAGGCGCGGACCACCGTGGCCAGGCCGCTGCTGGCCGCAAACAGGTAGACGTTCTGCGTGATCGCGCCGGCAGCAACATGGGCGAAGGCCTCGCGCTGCCCGGCCGGCACCAGCGACAGGCGCGGGTGGTTGGCGACGTAGACCAGGTCCAGCGGCGCCTCATCAACAAAGTCCTGGTAGCCGGTCACACGCCGCAGGTCGGCGCCCGCGGCCAGCTGCAGTTGATGGGCAACTGCGTCATATCGGTAGGCGCCTTCCGGCAGCGCCACATAGATGTCGATCTCCTGCGCGTTGAGCGCCGACGGCGCGGTGCGTCCGCCATCGCTGCGGTTGACACCGCAGGCGGCCCAGAGCAGGCCGGACAGGACCTCCAGCGGCAACGGCTCCGGCTTGTACGCGCGGCACGACTGGCGCCGCGCCAGCGCCTGCATCAGCGGCAGGCCGGCCTGCCGGTCGGGCGCGGGCAGGCTGATCCGGGCCGCCGCATGGCCCAGGGCCGGTGGCGGCCGCAGTTGGCCCATCATGCCGAGGGCGAGCTTGGTCAGGGTGCTCATGGGTGTGCTCCTTGTTGGTGTTGCCTAGACCGCTCGGGTCATGTAACCCATCCACGGCCAGTAGGTCAGCGCGAAAACGACCAGCAGTGCCATGGCAGCCAGCGTGATGACCAGGCCGGTGCGTACGAAGTCGCGCGCGTCGAAGGTGTCGGTGCCGTAGGCGATCATGTTCTGCGGCGCATTGACCGGCAGGATGAAACCGAAACTCACCACGAATTGCAGCAGCATGGTCATGCCGATCACATTGATGCCCGGCGTTTGCACCGCCGTCAGCACGCTGATGATGATGGGGACCATGGTTGAGGCGAGCGCCGTGGCGCTGGCAAAGCCGAGGTGGATCACGACCAGGAACAGCGACAGCAGCATCAGGATCGCAAAGGCGCTGGCGTGCTGCAGTCCCAGGTGCTCGACGATCAGGTTGGCGAGCCAGCCGGCGGCGCTGGTTTTGAGCAGGGCGGTGCCGACGCTGATGCCGACCGCAAACAGGATCACCGTGCCCCAGGGGAAGCCGCGCTGGGATTCCTTCCAGTCCATCACGCCCAGGCGCGGCACCAGCATCAGCGCAATGGCGGCAATGGTGGTCGACGAGGTGTCGAAGTCGTGCAGGACTTTTTCGGTGGCCCAGAAACCCAGCAGCACCAGCACGATGGCCAGCAGCTTCCACTGGCGCAGCGTCATCGGTCCGATCGCCTCGAGCTGTTGCCGGATGGTGGCCTGGCCGCCGGCAATCTCCTTCATTTCCGGTTTCATCAGCCGGGTCATGATGAAGTACACCGCGACGCTCAGCACAGCCGAAAACGGCGCGCCGGCAATGAACCACTCGGTCCAGCTGATGCTGCTGCCGAACTGCTTCTCGATGAAACCGATGGCCACCATGTTCTGCGCCGCCGCGGTCTTGATGCCGATGTTCCAGACGCTGGCGGTCTGTGCCGCGGTGATCACCAGCAGGCCGGCAAAGCGGCTGCGTTTGTCGACCTTGAACGCGAGGATGAAGCCCATCATGATGGGTACCAGGCAGGCCACGCGCGCCGTGGTGCTGGGCACGATGAAGGACAGCAGGAAACCCGTGACCATGGCGCCGATCACGATGTGGTTGGTGCCCGCATCCACCTTCGACAGCACCAGCAGCGCGATGCGCCGGTCCAGTCCGGTGGCCGACATCGCCGCGGCAATGAAGCAGGCCGCCGCCACCAGTGCCACCGCACTGTTGGAAAAGCCGGACAGGGCCAGGCTCAGCGCCGCAGCGGTGCCCATGTCGGGGCCGGCCGGCTTGGCCGCATCGGGTGCATAGGCCAGCAGGAAGATCATGAGTGCGCCTATCACCACCGAACTCACGGCGTAGTCCAGCGCCTCGGTCATCCAGACGATCACGGCAAAAGCCAGGATGGCCAGCATCACCTGGCCGGCGGCGGGCAGGCCCTGCAGGGCCGGCATCCAGACGATGGCCAGCAGGGCCGCCAGCGCGGCGACCAGGCCGACCCGCTTGACGATGTCGCTGCCGGGGTTGGCGGGCGTGACGGGTGGTGCCGTGGGTGCAGTGTTCATGAGAATCTTTCCAGGGTAGAGGGAAGGGGGGTGTGTTGCCAGAGGTGGCCTATTCGGCGCGTTGTCCGAGCCGGCGCAGTTTGGCCAGCCAACGGTTTGCGTCGTTCGCCTTGAAGTTGCCGACCATGCCGATCAGCGTTTCGTGCACGGGGGCGATACCGACGAAGCCGAGGATGTTGCGCTCCAGCGACTTGACGCTGTGGGCGCGAAAATACCAGCGGTACACCAGCGCCGGCATGCCCATGGTCACCACCACGCGGGCCGATCGGCCGGTCAGTCCTTTTTTCGTGAAAGTCGCGCGGCCTGCTTCGTGTTCGAACGCAAAGCCCGGCCGCGCCACCTGCTCGAGGAAGCCCTTGAGCAGGGCCGGCATGTCGCCCAGCCAGAGCGGGAAGAACAGCACCATGTGTTCAGCCCAGCGGATGTTGTCCTGCGCCTGCTGCAATCCGTCGGGCAGCGCGCCTTCCTCCCAGGCCTGCTGGCTGCGCAGCAGCGGGAACTCGAGTTCAGCGACACGGATCCAGCGCACCGCATGCCCGGCTTCTTCCGCGCCCGCAGCATAGGCGGACGCCAGCGCATGACACAGGTGGGGCATGCTGGCATCGGGATGGCCCTGGATCAGGACAATACGTCTGGTGGTCATGGTCGGGTTTCCTTTTTGCCGGCGCAGAGCACGCGCACGGCGCGGGCCAGCAAGGGGGCCAGGCGTATCGCGTTGCTCGGATGGGTGATGGTGTCGCAGGTCAGCACGCGGGTGGCGCCCGCTTCGAGCAGCCGGCGCTGCGCCTCGGCGTCGAACAGCGCATGCACACCGACGCACAGCGGCGCGCCCAGGCCGGCCCTGGTCAGCAGCCGCGTGGCGGCCAGCATGGTTTGCCCGGTGGAGATGATGTCGTCGAGCAGCACCGGCGTGCGTCCCGGCCAGCGTTCGCGGCTGACCAGGCGCACCCCCACCTCGCGATCGCCGCGCCGCGTTTTGGCCAGCACGGTCCAGGGCGAGCCCGCCAGGCGGGCCACCTCGGCAACCCATTGTTCGCTTTCCCGGTCGGGGCCGATCAGCCAGGGCGCTGGCACATGGCTGCGCAGCCAGCGCGCGATCAGCGGCGCGGCGGCGACCACCTGTGTGCGGATGGGATAGATCTCCGCGAGATTCCGGATGCGGTGAAGGTGCGGGTCCGCAGTCACCAGGAAATCCAGCGAAGCGGACAGCAGCCTGGCATAACTGCGGGCGCTCACCGCCTCGCCAGGCTGAAAGCGCTTGTCCTGCCGCATATAGGCCAGGTAGGGCGCGACCAGCCCGACCTGGCGCGCGCCCAGTTCACGCGCGGCGTCGGCCGCAAAAATCAGCGCCAGGGTCTTGCCGTCGGGCCGGTCCAGGCTGCCGGCCAGCACCACGCAGCGATCCTGTACCGGCGCTTCCAGGCGCACGCCGGTTTCGCCATCGGGGAACTCGTGCACTTGCAGGCTGGCGCAATCGCAGCGCAGGCGGCTGGCGAGGCTGGCCGCGAGCTGCTCGCCGCCGGGGAGGGCCAGGACCAGCATCAGGCTTCCTCCATCACATGCACCGCTTCGCCCTGGCTGGTGGCATAGTCCAGCGCATAAGCCAGTTCGCCCGGCGTGGCCGCATGCAGCGTGAACAGCGGCTGGCCGCGCTCGACCACCGCGCCGAGCTGGACATCCATGTCGATGCCTGCACACGCCGCTGAAGGCGCGCCGGCGAGTTTGGCAATGCGCGCCAGGCGTCGGTTGTCAATCGCGATCACGGTACCGCCGTGGCGGGCCAGCACGGCCTGCTGGTGGGGCGCCACCGGCGGCTCGCGCAGGCCACCCTGCGCCTCGCAGATCTCCTGAAACTTCTGCCAGGCGCGGCCGTCTTCCAGCACCGCCGTCGCCCGGGCCAGTCCGGAGCCGGCGGGCGCTGCGCCGCCAAACTCGAGAATCTGTCCGGCCAACTGCAGCGCACGCAGCGCCAGGTCGGCCGGGGCCCGGGTTTCGCGGCGCAGCACGGCCAGCACATCGCGCGCCTCCAGCGCCGGGCCTATGCCGCGGCCCACCGGGGCCACGCCGTCGGTCTGCACCACACGCACCTGCATGTCCAGCGCCTGGCCGACCTGCTCGAGTTGCTGCCCCAGCAGATGGGCGGCATGTGCACTGCGGACCTTGGCCGTCAGCCCGACCGGCATGTCGATCAGCACATGGGTGGCGCCGGCCGCCGCCTTTTTGGACAGGATGGAGGCGACAAGTTGACCCTGGCTGTCCAGGTCCAGCGGGCGCTCGACGCGGATCAGGATGTCATCGGCGGGGCTGAGCCGCACCGCGCCGCCCCAGACAATGCAGCCGCCGGTGCGCTCCACCACGCGCCGGATCTGCGCCACGTCCAGGTCCACCGGCGCCAGGGTTTCCATGGTGTCGGCGGTGCCGGCGGGCGATGTGATGGCGCGCGACGAGGTCTTGGGCATGCGCAAGCCGCAGGCCGCGATGATGGGCACGATGACCATGGTGGTGCGGTTGCCGGGCAGCCCGCCCACACAGTGTTTGTCCATGACCAGGCCCTGGCCCCAATGGATGCGCTCGCCGACCTTGACCATGGCGCGCGTCAGCGCGATGGTTTCGTCCCGGTCCAGATGGTCGCCGGCGCAGGCCGTGACAAAGGCGGCGAGCTGCAGGTCCGAATAGCGCCCGGCGGCCACGTCCGCGATCACTGCGCTGATGGCGGCCTGGCCCAGCCGGCGGCCGTAGACCTTGGCGCGCACATGGCTCAGCGATTCCAGCGGCGCCGGATGGTGCAGCGAAATTTCCTCTCCGGGCTGGGCGTGCAGCAGGCGCCAGGCCGCTTCGGACAGGCCGGCTTCGTCGGCCGAGAGGAAGTCGCCGCTCACCACATTGAGCGTGGCCACGATGGTGCGGCCGTTGAGCCGCAGCTCCACCCGTGAGCGCGCCGCCAAGCCTTCCGAGTGGCAGATCGGGCAGTCGCGGTGCATGTAGAGCACCGGCTCCTGGTAGGTGTCTATGCCCAGCCTGCGCAGGCGCAGGCGGTTGACGGTGGGCAGAGGGGGTGTGGGCATGGCATCCTTCGCGTCCACTGTAGGCAGGACGGGTACCGCCGGTCTTGATAAAACGCAAGTCCGGCTTGACGGGCTGCGCGGCTTCCACCGGACGGCGCAGGTGCGCGGGTGTTTTCCAGCGCCCGACGCCGCTGGCAATCAGGACGTGCCGGCCGGGGCGGAAGCGGCATGCGCGAAGGCCAGTTCGTCGGCCGACAAGGGTTCGGCTGCATGGCGAAGGCGGTCCAGCACCTCGGCGTCGGCTTCCGAAGCATCGCCACGCCGCGCCCGCAGGCGCTCACGCAGCACGGGCAGTGGCGCCTCGCAGTGCAGGATGAAAAACGGAACACCACCTTGCGCGGCCAGTGCGCGGGCCTGCTCGCGCTCGTCCCGGCGCAGGAAGGCTGCGTCAAGGATGACCGGATAGCCCGCAGCGAGCAGAAAACCCGCGAGATCCAGCAAGCGGCCATAGGTGCGGGAGGTCGCATCCCCGCCATACAGGTCCACGCCGCTGGCGCGGGAATTTTCCAGCATGCCCATTCCGTACAGGCGTTTTCGCTCGACATCCGAACGCAGCCGGATCGCGCCTTCGCGCTCCAGCACCTGCCCGGAAACATGCGTTTTCCCTGAGCCCGGCAAGCCATGGGTGATCCACAAACCGGGCTTGCCCGGCCGGGTCCATGCCATGGCCGTCTCCAGGTAGTGGCGGGCCGCGTCGCTCCCTGCGCGGCGCAGGTGCTCCACCTGCGCGCGGACCAGCGCCCGGTACACCACCGAAAAACGCAGGGCAGGCAGGCCGGCATGGTCGCCGGTGCGGTCCAGCCAGGCATTGAGAAAGC
>CALRTF020000071.1:0-15731 GCA_943370985.1 Paenacidovorax caeni | reverse complement strand
GGGATGGTCAGCAGGATCATGGACAGCTCGTCCATCACCGCGCCCAGCACCACGTAGAACAGCAGGATGCCGGACACCACCAGCACCGGCGCCACGTTCCAGCCCTGGATCACGGTGGCCAGCTGCGCCGGCACCTGGGTCAGGGCCAGCGCGGTGTTCATCATGTCGGCGCCGATGAAGATCATGAAAATCATCGCGCTGGCGCCCGCCGTGGAATAAAAACACAGCTTGATTTTCTGCAGCGTCAGCTCGCGCCTGAGCAGCGCCGCGACAAAGGTCGCCGCCGCGCCCACGCCCGCACCTTCAGTCGGCGTGAACAGGCCGCCATAGATGCCGCCGAACACGATGACGAAGATGATGGCAATCGGCGTCACCGCCAGCACGCCGGACAGCGTCATGCGCGGGCGGTCCTCGTCATGTTCGGGCGCGTGGCCGGGAAACAGGCGCACATACACGGCGATGGCAATCAGGTAGCCGCACATCGCGATGATGCCGGGGATGGTGGCCGCGGCAAACAGCTTGGCGATGTTCTGCTCGGTCAGGATGGCGTAAATCACCAGCGGCACCGACGGCGGGATCAGGATGCCCAGCGTGCCGCCGGCCGCCAGCGTGCCGGTGGCCAGCCGCCCGGAATAGCCGTGGCGCTTCATCTCGGGCAGGGCCACCGAGGTGATGGTCGCCGCCGTGGCGATGGACGAGCCGCAGATGGCGCCGAAAGCCGCGCTGGCCATCACCGCCGCCATCGCCAGGCCGCCGCGGAAGCCTGCCATGATCACGCTGGCAAACTGGAACAGCGCCTTGGAGATGCCGCCCTGGGTGGCGAAGTTGCCCATCAGGATGAACAGCGGAATCACCGACAGGTCGTAGCTGGCAAAACGCGCATAGGCCAGGCCGTTGAGGTTGTTCAGGAAAGGCGCCAGGCCGACCTGGTAGAGGTAGCCGAACACGCCGGCAATAAACATGGAAATCGCGATCGGCACACGGATCGCCATCAGGCCCAGCATGCAGGCAAAAATAAGGCCCGCCAAGGTCAAGGAACTCATTTGGCCTGCTCCGGAAAATCGCCATACAGCGTCTGGGCCAGGGCAATCACGCCGGTCAGCACCATCGGGGGCACCATGAAGGCATACACGATCCACTCGGGAAAGCCCAGCATCATGGTGGAAGAATTGGAGTTGAAGGCGCTGATGCCGCCCACCACGGTGCGCCAGGCCATGACCAGCAGCACCGCGCCCAGCAGCAAGCTGCCCAGGCGGTCGAGCCGGCTGTTGGCCGCAGCGGACAGGCGCGCGGTGAAAAAGTCGACGATGATGTTTTCGCGCCGGAGCTGGCACAGCGGCAGGAACAGCGCCACGGCGGCGCCGGCGGCCGCGGCGGTCAGCTCATAGTCGCCGACGAGGGTCGTGCCTATGGTGTTTCGCCCGATCAGGCTGATGCAGGTAATCAGCGTGATGGCCGTCAGGATCACACCCGCCAGAACCGCGCAGGCTCCGGCCAAAAAGGAAAGCAGCTTCAATTCATCACCATTTGTTAGTGAACTGCCCCCTTTGCCTTGCGGCAAACAGGGGGCAGCGTTGTTGGCAACACCTGCAGGCCGCATGCGGCCTGTGCGTGCCCGATTATCGTTGGTACTTGGCGATCAGCGCACGGGCTTCGGACGCGAGCTTGGCGCCGTCGATGTTCTTGCCCTTCATCTCGGCCACCCAGTCGGTCTCGACCGAGGAAGCCGTGCGGCGCCAGCGCTGCGTCTCGGCGATGTCCAGCGCAACAATCTTGTTGCCTGCCTTCTCGGCGATGGCGCGTCCCGCGACGTCACCCTCGTCCATGGCTCGGCCGAACATGGCGGCGGTCTCGATGCCGGAGTTGGCGTCGATCACTTTCTTCAGGTCGGCCGGCAGCTTGTCGTAGGACGCCTTGTTCATCGAGAACGCAAAGGTCTGGGTGTACAGGCCCTGCTTGCCGGCAAAGGTGGTGTGGTTCTTCACCAGTTCGGTCACCTTCAGCGAAGGCGTCACTTCCCAGGGGATGGTGGTGCCGTCGATCACGCCCTTGGACAGCGCGTCGGTCACGGCCGGCACCGGCATGCCCACCGGCGTGGCGCCCAGCTTGGTCAGCATGTTGCTGATCACGCGCGAGCCGCCGCGCACCTTCATGCCGCGCAGGCTCTCGAGCCCGGTCACCGGCGTCTTGGTGTGGAACAGCCCCGGGCCATGGGTGTGCACGGCGATCAGCTTGACGTCCTTGAACTCGTCGGCCGCGAACTTCTCGACATATTCCTGGAAGGCGCGCGAGGACTCCTCGGCGCTGCCGCTCATGAACGGCAGCTCGAACACTTCCGACTTGTTGAAGCGGCCCGGCGTGTAGCCCAGCACGGTCCAGGTCAGGTCCACCACGCCGTCACGGGCCTGGTCGAACAACTGTGGCGGCGTGCCGCCCAGCTGCATCGCATGAAACAGCTGCACCTTGATCTTGCCGCCCGAGTCTTTCTCGACCTTCTGCGCCCAGGGGATCAGTGCCTTGGCCGGAATCGTCGCCTGCTGCGGCAGCATCTGGTGCAGGCGCAGTGTGACCTGCTGGGCAAAACCGGCGCCGGCCGCACACAGGGTGGCAATCGCCACGGCAGTCTTGAAAAGGGCTCGTTTGTTCATGTCAGTCTCCAGTCGTGTGTTGAGATGTGAGGGTACTGCTGCGTCGGCAGTTTCTTCATGGGGTCAGTGCGGATTGTCGCCGCCGCAAACCGGCAGCGGAACCGCGGACGGGGCTCTAGCAGTTATAAGCTTTTGATATATGTAATCTCCCGATATCTCAATTTACCGCCCCCAGGCGGGGTCCGTCTGCGGGAGAACCCTCACTCCGGGCGCCACGAAGAATCCAGCGTCACCGCGCCCACCACGCGCGAGACACAGGCGCAGATGCGGCTGTTCTGCTGCTTTTCGTGCTCGCTCAGGAACACATCGCGGTGGTCGGCCTCGCCGTCCAGCGCCAGCACGTCCATCGCGCACAGCCCGCACTCGCCGCGGCGGCAGTCCGACAGCGTTTCCACACCGGCGCTTTCCAGCGCATCGAGCAGGGTGCTGCCCGCCGGCACCATGATGTCCACCTGGTGGCGCGGCACCCGCAGGCGGAACGCCTGAGCGGCAAAGCGGCCGCTGCTGCCGAAGGTTTCGAAACGCAGGTCGGCCGGTGGCCGCCCTGCCCCGTTCCAGGCCGCGCGAATGGCTTCGAGCAGCGGCACCGGGCCGCAGGTGTACAGCTGCGCGCCCGCCGGCAAGGCGGCGATCTCGGCCGCCAGGTCCATGTGTTCATCACGGTCGCCGACAAAGGTCTGCAGCGACGCCCCCAGGGTCTCGCGCAGCAGCGGCAGCAAGGCCAGCTCATCCTGCGTGCGCGCGCCGTACAACATGCGCAGGCTGGCACCGCTGCGCGCGGCATGCGCCTGCAGTTGCTGCGCCATCATCACCAGCGGCGTGATGCCGATGCCGCCGGCCACCAGCAGGTAGTGCGGGGCCGACAGGTCCAGCGGAAAATGGTTTTGCGGCGCACTCACGGCCAGCGTGTCACCGACGGCCAGCCGCCACATCGCCTGCGAGCCGCCACGGCCGTCATCCAGGCGTTTGACCGCGATGCGGTAACACCGGCCATCGGGCAAACCGACCAGCGAGTAGCGGCGGACCTGCGCCAGGCCGCCGACCAACACCTCCAGTTGCAGGTGGGCGCCGGCCTGCCACGAAGCGGCCTGGCCCGCGGCGGGCTGGATCTCGAATTCGCGCACCGTCGGTGTCAGGTCGCGCAGCGCGACGATGGTGGCGGGGTACAGGGTCTGGTCGCTCTTCATGATGGGAATTCAGTGGTCGGTTGACGGTTTGCACTCAGGAAGCTGACCGTTCGGGCTCGGCGAAGGGCAAAAGGGCTCAGCCTCGCCTTCGGATCAGCTTCATGGCTTTCAGGGACTCGGGCATGTGGGCACCGGCCTGGCCGGACAAGGCGTGGCGCAGGTTGCGCTGCGCCAGCCGCGAGTGTTCGCGCATCAGCGCCTCGGCGCGTGTGCCCTCGCCGCGCTCTATCGCATCCAGCACCTGCCAGTGCTGGTCCTGCGCCACCACCAGCATGTCGCGCGCCTGCGGCGAGTTGGACTGCACCACCACAAAGGCCGACGCCGAGGCAAACGGCAGGCTCACCACGCGCTCGAGCTGGCGCACCGTGACCGGGCTGTCGGCCATCTCGTAGAGCAGCGCATGAAAACGTTCGTTGATGTCGACATAGGCCGAAAACGCCTCGTCGGTCAGCGCCGGGTCGGCCAGCACCGCATCGACCTGGCGCAGGCAGTCGCGCGCCTCGGCCAGCACCACGGCCGGTGCGCCGCGTTCAGCGGCCAGCCGCACCAGCAGGCCTTCAAGGGTGCCGCGCAGCTCGATCGCGTCGGCGATGTCGCGTTCGGAAAACGCTTTCACCGCATAACCGCCGTTGGGCAGCGCTTCGAGCAGGCCTTCCTGCTCGAGCCGCATCAGCGCCGCGCGTATCGGCGTGCGCGAGACGCCGATGCGCTCGACAATCGCGAGTTCGGCAATCCGTGTGCCGCCGGCCAGCTCGCCCGAGAGAATCAGCTCGCGCAGCCGCAGCAGCGCGCGCACCTGCGCACTTTCAATGCCAGTTTGGCCCTCAGCCCCCGCCCCGTCTGGGCTGGCAGCTACTTTTTTGATAGCGACCACCATGCTTATGCGGCCCGCCGGATCGGGATCACCGGGGTCGGCGAGTTTTCCTTCTCCACCATGCGGTCTATCAGGCGGCGCGCCCACATCGAGCCGGCGTCGATGTTGAGGTTGTAGAACTGGTGGTCGGGGTGTTCGTCCATCGCGACCTGCTGCGCCTCCAGCACATGTTCGTCCTCGCGGAAGATGGTCGCCACACCTTCACGCAGCTTGTGGGTCAGCGCCTGTTCACCGAGGCAGTAGTTGCGCGCAAAAGCCCAGAAGTAGTGGCAGCTGCCGTTGGTCTCGGGCGTGATGGTGTTGAGCACAAAACCGTTGACGCCCTGGCTGCGGTCGCCCGGCTGCCCGTCCCTGGGCACTGCGCCGCTGCCGGCTTCGGCCACACCGACGTCGATGGTCACGGTGCACGGCGCCTCGAAACGGATCACCTGCCAGCGGTCCACGGGGCCGCTGTAGTTGCGCGCATGGCGGATCTGCCCGGCCCAGAACGGCGGCGCAACAATGTTTTCCATCCAGCGCGTGACGGTGGCGGTGCGGTCGCCGTGGGTCGCCACAAACGGCGCCTCGGCGACTTCGCGGTTGCCTATGCTCGAACCGTGCACAAAAGCTTCGTGTGTCAAATCCATCAGGTTGTCGACCACCAGCCGGTAGTCGCACTTGACGGTGATCAGCTTGCCGTCGCCGGCCCAGGCCGGATCGTCATTCCAGTGCATGTCGGGCACCAGCGCCGGATCGGCCTGGGCCGGATCACCGGGCCAGATCCAGACGAAGCGGTGTTTCTCGACCACGGGGTAGGCGCGCACGCAGGCCGAGGGGTTCAGCGTTTCCTGGCTGGGCATGTGGGTGCAGCGGCCTTGCGCGTTGTAGACCAGGCCGTGGTAACCGCAGGTGACCTCGTCGCCGTCAAGCCGGCCCATGGACAGCGGCAGCAGCCGGTGCCAGCAGGCGTCCTCGAGCGCCGCGACCGTGCCGTCGGTCTTGCGGAACATCACGATTTTCTGGTTGCAGATGGTGCGCGGCAGCAGCGCGTTGACGACTTCCACGTCATAGGCGGCGGCGTACCAGGCATTGAAGGGGAACGGGGCTTTTTCGGCTTTCATGCATACGCACTGTATACATAAACCCGTAAAAATCAACAGATTTGGCCTGATTTGAGCATTTTTATCGGGTTTATGTATTCAAGGCATCCGGAAATTCATGCTTTACCATCGAAGCTTCCAAGAAATCCCCCAGGAGACCTTCATGAGCACCGCCACCCCCCAGCTGCCCGCCCGTTACGACCATGTCGGCAGTTTTCTGCGCCCCAAGTACCTGCTGGAAGCCCGCGAGCAAAAAGCCAAAGGTGAGATCACGCCCGAGCAGCTGCGCAAGGTCGAAGACAAGGCCATCACCGAAATCGTCAAGTTCCAGGAAGACGTGGGCCTGAAAAGCATCACCGACGGCGAGTTCCGCCGCACTTACTTCCACACCGACTTTCTGGCGCAGATCGGCGGCGTGGAGGTCGGTATTCCCTTCACCGTCAAGCGCCCCGACGGCACGGAAGAGCTGGCACCGCCGGTGATGAAGGTGGTCGACAAGGTGCGCCATGTCAGGGACATCCAGCTCGCCGACTTCGAGTACCTCAAGAGCCAGGTCAGCGCCGGCAACACACCCAAGGTCACGATTCCCTCGCCGACCATGCTGCACTTCCGCGGCGGCCGCGCCGGCATCAGCCGCGAACACTACCCCGAGCTCGAGCCCGAGTTCTACCAGGACGTGGCCAATGCCTACGGCGACGAGTTGCGCAGCCTGGCCGCCGCCGGCTGCACCTATGTGCAGATGGACGACACCAACCTGGCCTACCTCTGCGACGAAAAAATGCGCGAAGCCGCCCGCGCCCGTGGTGACGACCCCAACGAGCTGCCGCACCGTTATGCCAAGTTCATCAACCTGGTGGTTGCGCAAAAACCCGCCGGCATGACCCTGGCCATGCATTTGTGCCGCGGCAACTTCAAGAGCACCCACGCTGCCAGCGGCAACTACGAGCCGGTGGCCGAGGCGCTGCTCAAGGAAATGAACCTCGACGCCTACTTCATGGAGTACGACGACATCCGCAGCGGCGACTTCAAGCCGCTGCGTTTCCTGCCCAAGGGCAAAACCGTGGTGCTGGGCCTGGTCACCACCAAGTTCGGTACGCTGGAAGACAAGGACGAACTCAAGCAGCGCATCGAGCAGGCCGCCAAATACGCGCCGCTGGAGCAGCTGGCGCTGTCGCCGCAATGCGGTTTCAGCAGCACGGTGCACGGCAACGACATCGCCGTTGAGGCCCAGCGCACCAAGCTGCGCCTTGTGATCGAAACCGCGCAGGAGGTCTGGGGTTCGGCCTGATCTGCGTTCAGACCCTGGATCGAATCAAAAGGCCGCTGGCCACCCCAGCGGCTTTTTTAGTACCCAATCGGGCTCCAGCCCCCGTCGCGCAGGGGCATGCAGCTATGGAATTTATAGCATCAGGCCTCGCCGCCTTTGCGCGGCCGCACCACGAGTTCGGCGTAGCCCGTCCTTGCGTCCGCCGCACGCGAAAACGCCCAGTCCGGCAGCAGCGCCAGCAACACTTCCGCCGTGGTCCGCACGATGCAGCCCGGCGCCACATGGCCGCCGAAGACTTCGCCGCTGGCCGTGGACAGCGCCATGTGCAGGTGCGAGCTGCTTTGTGCGCCGTCGAAAGCGATGCTGCCGGCCAGGCTGAGGATTTCGGTGTCGCCGGCAAAACGCCGCGGCTGATCCGCGCCCGCAAAGCGCAGGCCTGCGCTCGACAGGCTGCCAATGCCCGAGATCACAAAGGCCGCGCGGCAGTCCGCGCCGCGCACCGCCGCCTCGATGGCGGCGCGCAAATCGTCGCCGGGTGTCAGGCGCATGGGGAGGGTTTGCATGGGCATGCGCTCAGGCTGCGGGTTGGGCGTTCAGCACCACCGCCGCACGGATAAGCGCCTTGAAAGCCGCTTCGTCGAGGGCCTCGCCCTCCTGCAGATCGATGGCGCGGCGGGTGTTGCCTTCGAGGCTGGCATTGAACAGCCCGGCCGGGTCTTTCAGCGACGCGCCCTTGGGGAAGGTCAGCTTGACCTTGGCCTTGTAGGTCTCGCCGGTGCAGATGATGCCGTCCCGCGACCAGACCGGCAGGCTCCACTTCCACTCTTCGAGCACCGCCGGTTCCGCCTGTTTGATCAGCGCGCGGACCTGGGCCAGCGTCGTGCCGCGCCAGTCGTCCAGCGATGCAATTTTCGCGTCGATCAGCCGGGTGGCGGAATCCGCGTCCGCACCCTGCTTAGCTTTGCCTTGAGCTTTGCCCATGTCGATTCCCCTTTTTGCTGGACTGTCGATTGCTGCATTTTCCCGCATGGCCAGCCAGCCTGCCTGGGGCGGCCGTGAACGCCGGATTCAAGGCTGCAGCGCCGGTGCATCCAGCGCCGTGTCGACCAGCTGCGTGTCCAGGTACTCCACCAGTTCCACCAGCCGGCCGCCGGCAAAGAGGCAGACATAACAATAAACGTTGTTGTAGGGCTTGCCTTTTTTTGTGGTGACCTCGCCGCGGCATTCGACCACCACCATGTCGCCCTCGGCCACAAACCGCGTGGCGCGGTTGACATAGGTGCCGGCAAACTGCGCAAACAGCGGCCGCAACAACTGCTCGCGCACCACCTGCTTGCCTTCGTAGCGGCGCGACCAGGCGGTTTGCCCCGGCAGTATCCAGCAGAAATTGTCGGCCATGGCATCAACAAAGGGCTTGCCATTGCCCAGCGCCAGCTCGGCAAAAATCGCCTGCATCAGTTGCTTGTTGGGGTTGGAAGAGAGGGTGTTCATGTCGCTGTCCTTGCTTGAAAAGGGATGGGATGCCGATTGGGCAAGCTCGAGTGCACTCGAGGTCAAGCGTTTTGCGTCACACTGGGTACCACCGGCCGATCTGCATGAACCCATCCCTTGCCCCTTCCTCTCTGCGCAAGACAGAACTTGCCGGCCTGGTTTTTGTGTTCGCCTGGTTTTTTCTCGGTGGCATCGCGCACTTCGTTTTCACCGAGGCTGAGATGCGCATCGTGCCCCCGTGGCTGCCCTGGCCGCGCGAGGCGGTGCTGCTCAGCGGCGTGGCGGAACTGCTGGGAGCGGCCGGCCTGCTCTGGCGGCCAGGCCGGCGCGCTGCCTTGTGGGGATTGTTTGCGCTGACGATCGCGGTGACGCCGGCGCACTTCTACATGCTGGAGCAGCCGGCCCTGTTTCCTTCGGTACCGTACTGGGCGCTGCTGCTGCGCTTGCCGCTTCAGGTGGCCTTGCTGGCGCTGATCGCCTGGCTGGCGCTGCGGCCGCCCGCGGCTTCAGGCCGCTGAAGGGGTCACGGCTCGGACACGATCCGCGGCGCTGGCTCCACGAGCAGCAGCTCGCGTGGCGTGGCAACCTGCGCCGGCTCGGCCGCGGGCATGTCGGCGGCGGGCGCCGGTGCAGCCGGGTGGATCTGGATGTTCACGTACTTGATCGGCGGCGGCGACAACTGGCTGGCGGTCGCCGGTGCGGCCGCTGCCACCGCGCCAGCCAGTGGTGCTTCGGCAGGCGTGATCCCGGCCAGGGGCGCGCCCGGCAGCAGCAGCGGGTCCAGGCCCGGCGGCGGCGTCTGTTTGCTCAGGCCATCGGGGGCCGAAAACCTGGCGCCTGCATCGACGGCCTTTTCCTTGAGCGCCTGCCGGACAAACTCGCCGACCATGGGCAGCGCACTGTGCGCGCCCTGGCCCCAGCGATCACCCATGGTCACGCGGTTGTCGTTGAAGCCGGCCCAGGCGCCCGCCACCAGTTGCGGATGCATCAGGATGAACCAGCCGTCGGTATTGTCCTGGGTGGTGCCGGTTTTTCCGGCCACATCGGCGCGTATGCCGTAGCGGCTGCGTATGCCCGCGCCCGTGCCCTGGTCGACCACGCCGCGCAGCACATCAACGAGCATGTCGGCGGTGCTGGCCGACATCGCAGCCTCGGCCACCGCCGGCGAAAACGTTTCCAGCACGCGGCCGTTGCGGTCTTCGACGCGGGTGACCAGCATCGGTTCGACGTACCGGCCGTTGTTGGCCAGCGTGCCGTAACTCGCGACCATCTCCTTCAGCGTGACCGGGCTGGTACCCAGCGCCAGCGACAGGACTTCGTCGAGCTTGCTCTGGCGCACACCCATGCTGCGCGCCAGGCCCGCCACACGCGCCGGGCCGACGACCTGCATCACCTGCGCGGTGATGGTGTTTTTCGAATACACCAGGCCTTCGCGCAACGTCATGGGCGCGCCGCTGGGCCCGCCGCCGTCGCCGGGCCGCCAGAAGGTCCCGTCGCCCAGGGCGATATCGACGGGCTGGTCCACGAAGCTGTCATAAGGCCGCGAGCCGTTTTCAAAGGCCGCGCCATACACAAAGGGCTTGAAGGTCGAGCCCGGCTGGCGCCGCGCCTGCGCCACATGGTCGAACTGGTCGGTCGCGAAATCGCGGCTGCCGACCCAGGCCAGCACATGGCCGCTGGACGGGTTGAGCGCGAGAAAGCCAGCCTGCAATCGCGTTTTGTCCGCGCGAAGCGTTTGCATGAAGGCGGCATCGGCCACCACGGCGGCCACCGCCTGCTCGTCATTCTTGCCGGCTGCGAGCGCCGACCGGTAAGGCGCCGACTCGCGCACAAAGGCCAGCATCAGCGCGCGTTTGGCACCTTTGGCGGTCCAGCCGGACTTCTGCGCCCAGTCCGCGTCCGACAGCGACTGCAGCTTGTCGGCCTGTCGCGCCACCGCCTCGTTGGCCATGGCCTGCAGGCGCGCGTCGATGGTGGTGCGCAGCACCAGGCCGTCGGCATAAATGTTGTAGCCCTTGCGGTCGGCCCACTCGATCAGCCAGCGCCGCAGCTGCTGGGCAAGATGCGGCGCCGGTCCGACCTCGGGCTCCTGGCGCTCGAAGTCCACGTTCAGCGGCTGCTGCCTGAGCGCCGCGAGCTGCTCCGCCGGCAACTTGTGGTGCCGCACCATGCGGCCCAGCACGGTGTTGCGGCGCTGCAGCGCGCGCTCGGGGTTCAGCACCGGGTTGTAATAACTGGTTCCCTTGAGCATGCCGATCAGGGTCGCGCTTTCGAGCACATCGAGCGTGTCGGCGGTTTTGTCGAAATAGGTGCGCGCCGCCATCTCGATGCCATACGCGTTGTAGAGAAAGGGCACGGTGTTCAGGTAGGTCTCGAGGATCTCGTCCTTGGAATACACCGCCTCGATCTTCAGCGAGGTGATGGCCTCCTTGATCTTGCGCGTCAGGGTGCGCGAGCGGCCGATTTCTTCCGGGTAGAGGTTGCGCGCGAGTTGCTGGGTCAGGGTCGAGCCGCCCTGCACCCTGCCCTGCACCGTGTTCATCGCGGCCGACACGGTGCGGCGCAGGTCCATGCCGTGGTGCTGGTAAAAACGCGCGTCCTCGGTGCTGACCAGCGCATCCACCACATGCGATGAAATATCGGCCAGCGCGACCCAGTCGCGGTTGGCGCGTTTGAACACCGTCAGCTCCTGGCCATCGGCCGACAGCACCACCGAGGGTTTCGCCGCCTTGGCCTTGCGCAGATCGGCAATGCTGGGGGTGAAGGGGACCAGCGCCAGCACATACAGCAGCAGCGCGACCGGCAGGGCCGACAGGCCCCAGGCCATGCCGCGCAGGGTCGGGTGACGCAGGCCATGGCCGATGGCGGCCGTCCAGCGTCGCAGGCGGGCAGGTGGTGGGTCGCTGAGGTCGAGATCGGGCGGTGTTGTCATCTGCCGGCAGCGTAGGGCACCGCGCCACCGCGATCTGTAGGACGGCGGGCAGACAGGGCATCGGCCGGCGCGGGCTGTTCATCGGCTCAAGCGCAAGCGCCCGCCGCGCTCAGCAGTCTGCGGCCACCGCCTACAGCCCCGGCGCCGCGCCAGCCTTACGCTGCGATCTTCAAGCTTGTCACGCTAACAGGAGAATCCCATGTCCCAACCCGGTGTAGAACCCGACCGCATCGCCATCAACGATCCCGCCGCCTTTGCCGAATGGACGAAGAAACTCGACACCACGGAAGACCAGCTGCGTGACGCAATTGCCAAAGTCGGCGACAAGGCCGCCGACATCGAGATGCACCTGAAAGGCACGCGCAGCACCACCAACGCCGAACGTGTGCACGACCTCGGCGAATCGTGAGCGAATCCTTTCTCGGCAGCACCCTGCACGGGGTGCTGGCGCTGGTCCTCAGCATCATCATCACGCTGCTGGGACTGGTCATCTGGTCGATCAAGCGCCACCGCAACCCCAAACTCAAGATTGAATGCGGCGCGTCCATAGACACGCTGATGCCGTCGCTGGCGGGCCTGAGCCTGGGCAGCGTGACCGCCGGCAACTCGGTCGAGCTGCTGGAAAACGGCGGCTTCTTCGACGTGCTGATAGAACGCATAGGCACGGCCCAACAGACCGTGCACTTCGAAACCTTTCTGTGGAAGGAAGGCCAGCTTGGCGGGCGCCTGGCCGACGCGCTGGCCGAGCGCGCCCGCGCCGGTATCAAGGTGCGGGTGCTGCTCGACGCCACCGGCTCCAAGGAGATCGGCAAACACGAGCGCCAGCTGATGGAGGACGCCGGCTGCAGGGTCAAGATGTTCCACGAACGCTCGATCTACAACATCGGCGTGATGAACGAGCGCGACCACCGCAAGCTCTGCGTGATCGACGGCCGGGAAGCCTTTGTCGGCGGCCATTGCGTGGTCGACGAGTGGCTGGGCAACGCCGAGGACGGCCAGCATTACGCCGACCTCAGCGTGCACCTGCGCGGTCCCATCGTGCACAGCGTGCAGGCGGCCTTCAGCGAAAACTGGGGCGGCCAGACCGGCGAGCTGTTTGTCGGCGACGATGTGTTCCCCGAACTGGCGCCGGCCGGCGAGGTCGCCATCCACGCCGCCTACACCAAGCCCGAAGGATCGGCGTCGGCCGTCAAGATCCTGCACCACACGGTGATCTGCCTCGCAAAAAAACGCATCTGGATCCAGAACCCCTATTTCATCCCCGAGCCCGAGGCCATCGACGCTTTCGGCGAGGCCGTCAAGCGCGGCGTCGATGTGCGCGTGATGATGCCGTCCACCAGCGGCTCCGACAACCCCATGGTGCAGCACGCCGGCCACCGCAATTTTGAAAAGCTGCTCAAGTGCGGCGTGCGCCTGTTCGAATACCCGCACACCCTGCTGCACCAGAAGGTCATGACCATCGACGGCGTCTGGAGCGCCATCGGCTCCAGCAACTTCGACGACCGCTCCTTCGACACCAACGACGAGATCACCCTCAGTGTCAGGGACGAATCACTGGCCGACCAGCTCGACGCGGTGTTCGAAAAATACGTGGCGCGCTGCGAGGAAATCGAGCTCAAGGCCTGGCAGCAACGCGGCCTGTGGCACAAGTTCAAGGACAACTGGTTTTACATCTTCAACGAGGTGCTCTAGCTCTCTGCAATAATCCCGAAAAACAGGGAGGCAGGGATGGCATTCACGACATTTCAATCATGGTGCGCTGCAGCACTGCTGGCGGCCAGCGGCATGGCCGCTGCCCAGGCCCCCGCCGGCGTCCCGCCGACACCCGAGCAAATACGCGCGGCGATCCATTCGCAATTGCCGCCGCCACCTGCGGGCTTCGACTGGAAGTTGTACAAAAATGCAGTGTTTCCCAAGCCCGCTGGCTGGCACGAACGGGAACTGAAAAACCCTGCCAACGCCTTCACCTACGCCACCAGCCCGGAGGAGTTTTCGGGGACCAAGCCGTTTGAAATGGGCTTGTCGGTCAATATCTTCACCGGCACACAACGCCTTCGGGGCCTGGAGGCAAAAAAAGCCGCCCTGATGTATATCAAGATCGACCTGGACACGCACAGAAAAGAAGACATCCTCATACTGGACCAACAGCCCAGCGGCGACTACGAGCGCACCGTGTTCCGCTACCGTGATGCCCCGCCGGGCCTGAAGCCCGTCATCATTCACAAGTTCATCCTGGCCAACAACGTCACCGACAGCCTGCACGTCTTCATTTTTGAGAGCCCCGAGGCCACCTGGGCCGAGAACTGGGCCAAATACGGAACACCCATCCTCAGCCGCCTGCAGGTGGTGGCGCAACTCCCCATTCAGTGAGCGATGCGTCGCCGTCGACCACCCACCATGCTGTCATGGCGATCCCGGATCAGGTCCGGGATGACATGCCGCGGTCAGCCCAGCCCCTTGTAGAAATACGCCGTGTCACACGGCTCGCCGGTCGGCAGCAAGGCATACCCCGGAATCACACCGACGCGTTGCCAGCCCTGGCGCGTATAGAGGCGCTCGGCCTCGGCGCTGGCGGTGTCCAGCACCAGCAGGGTCTTGCCGGCCTCGCGTGCGGCCTGCTCGGCGCCTTCCATCAGCGCCGCGCCCAGGCCCTGGCGGCGTGCGCGGCGGTGCACCAGCATCTTGGCCACGTCGGCGCGATGCGGCTGGTTCTCGGGCTGGGCCAGGATCAGTTGCACCGTGCCGATGATGCCGTCTGCGTCTTCAGCCACCAGCAGCACACGTTCGCCGCGCGCTACGCCCTCGGCTACGCCCCGCCAGAAGTCCAGCGCCTTCGCCGGCCCCAGGGGCGCCATGAAACTGACCGACGCGCCGCCGTCCACGCAGTCGATCAGCAGGTCGGCCAGGGACTGCAGTTCCTTGTCGTTTGCGGGCTCCAGGCGGCGAATGGCGGGCGTGCGGGCGAAGGGGGTGCTCATGACGCCATTTTGCCTTCCGTACATCCTAAAATCAGCGCATTTTTCCGGCACCCCACGTGCGCAACTTCCGTGAAAAAACAGCTGAGCGAATGGACACGACAAACAACACCGCCGACCCGACCCGCCGCTTTGCCTTCCGCCCGCTGGCCACCACCGACCTGCCCCTGCTGCACGACTGGGTGGCGCGCCCGCACTGGACCGAATGGTGGGGCGAGGCGCCGACGTTGGCCGAGCTCGAGGCCGAGTACGGCCCCTGGATAGACGACCCCCGCAAGGTGCAGCCCTACATGGTCCTGCTCGACGGCCAGCCTTTTGGCTACATCCAGTCCTATGTGGCCATGGGCTCGGGCGGTGGCTGGTGGGAAGAGGAAACCGACCCCGGTGTACGCGGCATCGACCAGTCGATCGCCGACGCCGCGCAACTCGGACGCGGATTCGGCACGGCCATGGTGAAAGCCTTTGTCGCGAAGCTGTTTGCCGATCCGCAGGTCAGCCACATCCAGACCGACCCCGACCCGCGCAACACCCGCGCCATCCGCTGTTATGAAAAAGCCGGCTTCCGCGCCACCGGTGAAGTCCAGACACCGGACGGCACGGCGCTGCTGATGATCTGCCAACGCCCTGAACACGCATGACCCCAACACCCAGGCCCGCCACCAGCCACAAGGGCGAAGCTATCCTGCATTTCCGCTACCAGGCCGAATGGGCCTTGTGGCTGGACAAGAACCACGGCGGCAAGGCGGTCTGGTTGCGCCACGCCAAAAAAGGCGCGCCCAGCGCCACCGTGACCAACCCCGAAGCGCTGGAAGTGGCCCTGTGTTTCGGCTGGATCGACGGCCAGCGCAATGCCGAAAGCGAACATTTCTACCTGCAGCGCTGGTGCCCCCGCAGTCCGCGCAGCCCCTGGTCGCGGATCAACCGGGACAAGGCGCTGGGCTACATCCAAAGCGGCCACATGCAGCCGGCCGGCCTGGCCGAAATCGAGAAAGCACGCCAGGACGGCCGCTGGGACGCCGCCTACGAACCCGCCAGCCAGGCCCAAATCCCGCCCGACCTGCAGGCGGCGCTGGACGCGTACGCCGGCGCTGCAGAATTTTTTGCAGGCGTCAGCGCGCAAAACCGCTACGCGGTGCTGCTGCGCATCCAGACCGCCAAAAAGCCCGAAACCCGGGCCAAACGCATCGCCGGCTTCGCGCAGATGCTGGCGCGCGGCGAAACCGTCTACCCGCAGGCAGCGCGCAAGGCCTGACGGGCCGGATCCCGGGCCGGCGCCAG
>CALRTF020000070.1:0-15744 GCA_943370985.1 Paenacidovorax caeni | reverse complement strand
AGTGCTGCATCTGGCCGACGATGTATTCGTCGCCGCGCTGGCAGTGCGCCAGAATCGCGCACAGGTTGCTCTGTGTGCCGGTGGGAACAAACAGGGCGGCTTCAAAGCCCAAAAGGCCGGCGATTTTTTCCTGCAGGGCTGTGACGCTGGGGTCGTCACCGAACACGTCATCGCCCAGCGGAGCGGCCAGCATCGCCTCACGCATGGCTGCGGTCGGCCGGGTCACGGTGTCGCTGCGCAGGTCAACCATTGTTTTGGCCTCCGGCCCTTGAGTGGCGTGCGCAAGCAGCTATCAAATTCATAACAAACCTCATGCCGCCTGCTGCAGGAAATTCTTCAGCATGGCATGGCCGTGTTCGGTCAGGATGGACTCCGGATGGAATTGCACACCCTGGATCGCCAGCGCGGTGTGGCGCACACCCATGATCTCGCCGTCGTCGGTCCAGGCCGTCACGGCCAGCTCGTCGGGGCAGGAAGACTTTTCAATCGCCAGCGAGTGGTAGCGGTTGACGGTGAACTGCGGCGGCAGCCCGGAGAAGACGCCTTGCTGCGTGGTGCTGATCACGCTGGTCTTGCCGTGCATCAGCTGCTGGGCGCGGATGATCTTGCCGCCAAAGGCCGCGCCCACGGCCTGGTGGCCCAGACAGACGCCCAGGATGGGCAGCTTGCCGGCAAAGTGCCGGATGGCCGCGACCGAAATGCCGGCTTCCGCCGGTGAACAGGGGCCAGGTGAAATCACCAGCCGGTCCGGCGCGCGTTCGCTGATGCCCTCGAGCGTGATTTCATCGTTGCGGAAGACTTCGACCTCAGCGCCGAGTTCGCCGAAGTACTGCACGATGTTGTAGGTGAAGGAGTCGTAGTTGTCGATCATCAAAAGTTTCATGATCCGCTCCTTATTCCAGGCCTTCTTCGACCAGCTCGGAAGCCCGCAACAAGGCGCGCGCCTTGGCTTCGGTCTCTTTCCATTCGAGTTCGGCCACCGAATCGGCGACCACGCCGGCCGCCGCCTGCACGTAAAGCATCTGGTCCTTGATCACGCCGGTGCGGATCGCAATCGCCACGTCCATGTCGCCGGCATAACTGAGGTAGCCGCAGGCGCCGCCGTACAGGCCGCGTTTGGTCGGCTCGAGCTGGTCGATCAGTTCCATCGCATGCACCTTGGGCGCGCCGGTCAGCGTGCCGGCCGGAAAGCTGGCCCTGAGCACGTCCATGTTGCTCATGCCGTCGAGCAGGATGCCCTCGACATTGCTGACGATGTGCATCACATGGCTGTAACGCTCGACCGCAAAGGCCTCGGTCACCTTGACCGTGCCGGTTTTGGCGATGCGGCCGATGTCGTTGCGCGCCAGGTCGATCAGCATCACATGTTCGGCGCGTTCCTTGGGGTCATTGATCAGTTCCTGCTCGACCGCCGCGTCGGCTTCGGGCGATGAGGCACGGGGCCGTGTGCCGGCGAGCGGCCGCACCGTGATCTTCTGACCCTGCTCCACCTGCTCCTGCCGCACCAGGATCTCCGGCGAGGCGCCCACCACGTGGAAGTCACCGAAGTGGTAGTAATACATATAAGGAGACGGATTCAGGGAACGCAGCGCGCGGTACAGCGACAGCGGCGATTCGGTGTAACGCTTCTTGATGCGCTGGCCGACCTGCACCTGCATGAAGTCGCCGGCCTCGATCAGCCGCTTGGCGCGCTCCACGGCCGCCAGGTAATCGGCCTTGGCGAAATCCCGCTCGGCCGGGTAGCCCTGGGTCGGCTTGACCACCGGCGCGCTGACCGAGTACTTGAGTTGCTCCCTGAGTTCGCGGACACGCTTTTTGGCGTTGGCATAAGCCTCCGGCAAGGCCGGGTCGGCGTAAACGATCAGGTAGAGCTTGCCCGAGAGGTTGTCGATCACCGCCAGCTCTTCACACTGCAGCAGCAGGATGTCGGGGCAGCCCAGCGTATCGGGCGGGCAGGAAGCCTGCAGCTTTTTCTCGATGTAGCGCACCGTGTCGTATCCGAAGTAGCCGGCCAGCCCGCCGCAAAACCGCGGCAGGCCTGGCCGCAGCGCGACCTTGAAACGTTTCTGGTAGGCGCTGATGAAGTCCAGCGGGTTGGCTTTCGAGGTTTCGATCACCTGCCCGTCGCGAACGACTTCGGTGAGTACATCGGCGCCGAAGCCGCTGGCGCGCACCAGCGTGCGCGCCGGCAGGCCGATGAAGCTGTAACGGCCAAACCGCTCGCCGCCGACCACGGACTCCAGCAGAAAGCTGAATTTTCCGCCGTCGCGGGAGTGCGCCAGCTTCAGGTACAGCGACAGCGGCGTTTCGAGGTCGGCAAATGCCTCCGCCATCAGCGGTATGCGGTTGTAGCCCTGCAAGGCAAGGCTTTTGAATTCAAGTTCAGTGATCACGGTGTTTCCTTTACCGGTGACAGACACGCTCTGGCGCTGTCACCGTCATTCACGGGGCCCGAGTGGAGGGCCGGGACGACCGTGCAGCAGGCACGGGCGCATCAAACATTTCAGAGAACCAGAGGCCACGCAGCCCCTGGGCGACGAAGTCAGGCCCGCCAGGGCCAGGCTCCCCGGTCGCTGCTACCTGTCTGAATGATGCGGTGAATGAACATAGGAGCACGCAGTGTATCAAACCGCCTGGCACGGTCGGCAGGCAACACCCCATGCTCGCAAACCCTGTTGCTGCCGCGCCGTTCCGCTTACAAAATGCTACAAAACGAACGCTCGTTCTATTTCAGGAGACAACCATGAAGATGATCAAACAGTGCACCCTGGCCCTGCTGGCCGGACTGCTCGCCGCAGGGGCCACGGCGGCCACTGTCGATATCGGCGGTGTCAAGCTCGAAGACAGCACCGATGTGCGCGGCAGCAAACTGGTGCTCAACGGCGCCGGCATCCGCTACAAGGCGGTATTCAAGGTGTATGCCGCCGGGCTGTACCTGGGCAAAAAGGCAGCAACACCGGAAGAAGTGCTGGCCGCACCCGGCGCCAAACGCATGGTGATCACCATGATGCGCGAGATCGACTCCAACGAACTCGGCAAGCTGTTCACCCGCGGCGTGCAGGACAACGCGCCCAAGACCGAGATGTCCAAGCTGGTGCCCGGCCTGATCAAGATGGGCGAAATTTTCTCGAACCAGAAAAGACTCATGACCGGCGACGTGTTCATGATCGACTGGGTACCCGGCACCGGCACGGTCATCACCGTCAAGGGTGTGCCGCAGGGCGAGCCGTTCAAGGAGCCGGAATTTTTCAACGCGCTGATGCGCATCTGGCTGGGCCCCGAGCCGGCCGACTGGAAACTCAAGGACGCGTTGCTCGGCAAGGCGGCCTGAACCCCGGCGTTGCAGCCGACAACAACTGGCGGGGCGCAAGCCCCGTTTTGATGTTGGCCACATCGATGTCGGCCAGCGTGTCGACAAACCCGTCGGCATCCACGCCGCTTATCGGCTCGCCGTGGTTGTAGCCATAGGTGACCAGCAGCACCGGACAACCGGCAGCGCGTGCCGCCTGTGCGTCATTGCTGGAATCGCCAATCATCAGGGTGCGCGCCGGCAGTGTGCCCAGCGCCTCACAGGTCTTGCGCAAAGGCAGCGGGTCCGGCTTTTTGCGCGGGAAGGCATCGCCACCGAACACCTGGCTGAAAAACCCGTCCAGCCCCTTGGCTTTGAGCAGCGGCAGCGCAAACGCGGTCGGCTTGTTGGTCAGGCAGGCCAGTGACAGCCCGCGCGCCTGCAGGCGCCGCAAACCCTCAAACACACCCGGGTAGACCTGTGCATGCGCGCCGTTGATCGCCAGGTAATGCCTCTGATAACTGTCCCAGGCCAGCGGAAAACATTCAAGCCCGACCCCGTCCGCTCTCAAATCGATAGCTTCTGACGCTTTTCCCGCAAGGGCTGGGGGGCTTTTCAGCACATGCGCCAACACGGACTGGATCAAATGCTCCGAGCCCTTGCCGACCAGCGGCTCCACCACCGCACGGTCCACACCCGGCAGCGACAGGTCGGACAACATCAGGTTCAGGGCGACCACAAAGTCACCCAGGGTGTCGACCATGGTGCCGTCGAGGTCAACGATGGCAGCTTCGATCACGGCGGTGCTCATCAGCCCTTCCCGCGGTCTGCCATCAGCGCCGCCCGCCGCCGGTTTTGCGGCTGGCGATCGCCTGCCGCAGGCTGTCCAGCAGGCGCTGCTCGTCGAGCGGTTTTTCCAGCCAGTCCCACACGGCGAGGGCCTGGCTGCCGCCGTGCAGCCTGGCTTCTGCGGCGGAAACGGACAACACCAGCACCGGCAGGGCCTGCGTCTTCTTGACCTGGCGCAGCTGGGCGATCAGCTGCAGGCCGTTTTCGTAGGGCAGCTGGACATCGACCGTCATGGCCGCATACGTTTCCATCTTGAGGTAGTCGCGCGCCTGCGCCGCCGTGTGCGCCATGTCGGCGTCGAATCCGCCCCGGTCCAGCATCATGCCTATCAAGCGGGCCACGTCCGGATCGTCTTCGCAGACCAGCACGCGGGGGCGCTCGACGCCGTACAGGCCCATGGGCGCCGTGACCGGCGGCGCCTCACGCCACTGCGGTAACTCAAAAAAGAAGGTCGTCCCGTGTGGCACGGCCGGCGCAAAGCCAATGCGGCCGTCCATGCGTTCGATGATGGCCTTCGAGATCGCCAGGCCCAGCCCGGTGCCACCGCTCTGGCGCGTGTCCGAGGAATCGGCCTGGGAAAATTTCTGGAAAATGCGGCTGCGGAACGCTTCCGGAATGCCCGGTCCCTGGTCGCTGATTTCGACGCGGGCGCTACCGCCCGACCGTCCCAGCACCACCTTCACCTCGCCGCGCGCCGGAGAAAATTTGATCGCATTGGACAGCAGGTTGGTGACCACCTGCACCAGCCGATCGGCGTCGGCGCTGACCCGGACCGGCATGCGCCCTGCCTTGAGCACCAGGGTGACGCCATGCTGCGCGGCAAAGCCCTCGTTGGCGGCCAGCGTCTGCTCCAGCAGAGGCAACAACTCCAGCGGCTTGAGTTCAAAGGACATCTTGCCGGACTCGATTTTTTCGCTGTCCAGGATGTCGTTGATCAGGCGGATCAGCCTTTCGCAGTTGTTCTTGGCGATCTCCACCAGGCCCCTGGCCTTGTCCGGCAGCTCGCCGGCGATGCCGCCCGACACCAGGCCGAGCGAGCCGCGAATCGAGGTCAGGGGCGTGCGCAGCTCGTGGCTGACAGTCGAGACAAATTCGCTCTTCATGCGGTCTATGCGTTTGAGCTCCGTGACATCGTTGCCCAGCGAGAAAAACCCGATGACCTTGTCTTCATCCTCTTCCTCGCCGTAACGCGGAAAATAATTCATGACATAGTCGCGGCGCTCGCCGCTGGCGGTGAGCTGCTCGCGCTCGTAGCGCACGGCATAGCCCTTGAGCACCTCGCGCACATGGCCTGCGACCTGCGCGTAAAACCCGGCGCCCAGCACCTCCTGCATGGTCTTTCCGTGGATTTGCGCCGTCGTCAGGCCAAAGGCCTCCTCGTAGGCCTTGTTGTGGAACTGGAAACGCTGCTCCCGGTCGATGTAGGCAATCAGTGCCGGCACGGTGTCGGTCACCTGGCGCAGCTGCGCCTCGCTGGCACGCAAGGCTTCGCTGATGCGTTTGCTCTCGGTGACATCGCGAATGATGGCGGTGAACAGCCGGCGCCCGCCGACGGTGACGTCGCCGAAAGACACATTGACCGGAAACTCCGTGCCGTCCTGCCGTTGCCCGCGCACCTGGGTGCCGGCCTCCCGGAAACCGTGCGGGCGGCCGGCCAGCGCGCTGAAAAATGCCGTGAAACCGCTGCGGTAGCGCGCCGGCAGCAGCATGACCACATTCTGGCCCATCAGGTTTTCGGCGCGGTAGCCGAACAGGGTGCGCGCCGCGCTGTTGGCGCTGACAATCACGCCGTCCTGGGTCGCTGTCACCACACCTTCGGCCATGCTTTCGGTGACAGCCCGGCTCATGGCCTCGCTGTCGGTCAGCTGGGCCTGGATGCGCCGGCTGGCGGCCTGCGTGCGCAGAATCATCCAGACCGCCCAGGCCAGCACGCTGAGCGACACCAGGCCGCCGGCCAGGATCAGCAGCTTGACGATCTGCGCTGTTCGCCGGGTTTCAAGCCGGGACTGCTCGATGAGCAGGTTCTCGCCGCCCCTGACCCGCTCAAACAGGGTGTCGATCTCGTCGTGCAGCCGGCGATCGCGCTCGCTGTCCCCGAGGGCGATGGCGGCCTCCAGACCGGACTGCTGGCGGACCCGCACCGTCTGCTCCATCCGCTCCACACGTTCGGCGATCAGGTTTTCGAGTGCGCGCACATCGGCGGAAGCGCTGCCGGGCCCCTGCGCGGTCAGCACACCCATGAGCGCCTGCTGGATGCGCTCGCGCGCCAGCTGGTACTGCTCGAGGTCACCGGCCGCGGCGGTCAGCAGGTAACGCCGCTGCAGGGACTCGGCGGTCTTGAACCGGGACACCAGCCGCTCCAGCAAAATGATGGTTTGCTGCGTGTGCGCCTCGCGCCCAGCGTCACGGATCAGGAAGTTGATGGTCGAATACGACGTGGCGATGCTCAGGAAAATCAGCAGCAGGCCGGCGCCCAGGGCAAAACTGATGGTCGCGCGAAAGGGCAGCTTCATGTCGGCAGCCACAGTTGCAGCCTGGCAGCTGGGGTCATCTGGATCATCGTGCACGCCCGGTGGTTGGTACAGGGAAGATACACCCTCTGGCGGCGGCGTGCGAAGGACAGTCCGCTCATGGCCGCGCCGGCTCCGGCGGCAGACCCGCATCCAGTGCGGCCACCAGCTCCCCCAGGGAGCTGTCGAGCGCGGCCAGCAGCATGTCCAGGCTGGCGCGCGACTGGCCATCATGAAGGGCCTGCTCGAGTGCCTGCGCGTCGGCCGGCACCCTGATGGCGCCTATCTGCGCAGATACCCCGCGCAGGGAGTGGCTCAGCAGTTCCGCGGTTTTGATATCCCCCGTGTCCAGCGCCTGACGGATCCGGGCCGGCGTGTCGCGGCGCCCGTCGCGGTAGCGGCCCAGCAGGGACAGGTACAAGGGCTTCATGCCCATGGCTCGCCGCAGGCCCAGCGCCAGGTCCAGCCCGGCCAGCGCCACCGGCCAGGACGGGTCGACCGGCGCGGCCGCGGCAACGCCCGGCGGGGCGTGATGCGCGACGGGTGCAGGCGGGGCGGGCGCGCCCTGCGGCTCCAGCCCCTGCGGCGCCTCCAGCGCTTCCAGCATCTGGCGCAAGGAGGCCGCGGTTTCCGCGCGATCAGCCGCGCTGACGCGACCCAGGTCGATGTCCACGCGCAGCCCGGGCCGGTCACAGTGGATGGCGGAACCCCCGCGGGATGCGGCGGCGCCGGTATGAACGGCATAAACCGGAATCGGTTCGGAAAAGCCCTTGGCCATCACCGGGTCCCGTGCATCGGCGCCGATTTCGCCCTGCACCAGCGCATGGGTTTCGCTGGAGATCAGGATTTCGCCGGGTTCGGCGGCCTGCTCCAGCCGCGCGGCAAGGTTCACCTCGCGGCCGATGATGGTGTACTCCATGCGCAACTCGCTGCCGAAGTTGCCGACGTCGCAAAATCCCGAATTGATGCCTATGCGTATTTCAAATGTCTTGTTGATGCCCATGGCGCGCCAGCGCTGACGCAGCTCGTTCATGCGCTCCTGCATCGCAATGGCCATCCGCACGCACAACAACGCATCCTGTCGCACACCGAGTGAATGCGGGTCTCCGAAAAAGATCACGATCGCATCGCCGACGAACTTGTCCAGGGTGGCGCCATATTCGGCGGCGATCATCGACATCTCCGAAAAATAGCTGTTCAGCAGCAGGGTCACCTCTTCGGGCTGCCATTTCGCCGTCGACGCGGTGAAATTCTTGATGTCGGAGAAAAACACCGTGAGCTTTTTCCGCTGGGTGCGAATTTCGGCCTGCCGCGAGCCTTCAAACAGGGACTGGTAGACCTGCGGCGCCAGGTAGCGCGACAGCTGCTGCGCCAGGTCCCGCAGCCGCCGGGCATAAGCGCTACGCTCCAGATGAAGTTTCAGCCGGGCCAGCAGCACCGGCGGACTGATGGGTTTGGTCACATAGTCGGTCGCGCCCAGGTCCAGGCCGCGGTGTTCCTCCTCGACACTGCCCAGGGCGGTGAGGAATATCACCGGGATGTCGGCGGTACGCAGGTCTCGCCCCAGTCGCTGGAGCACCTCGTAGCCATCCATGTCCGGCATCATCACGTCCAGCAGGATGATGTCGGGCCGCTGCGCCGACACCGCCTGCGCCAGCCCGGCCACGCCCGAGTCCGCCAGCATCACGTCATAACGCTCGCGCAGCAGCGTGTCCAGCAGGTAGCGGATGTCATCGCTGTCCTCGATCACCAGGATACGCGAGCGGGTGGCCATGGCAGGGCCGGCCTGCACCGTTGTCATCGTGCCCGCTTCGCCTGCTGTCGCCTCCATGCGCCGTCTCCCTTTACAAAAGCAGGCTGGCGCCGCCGCCTATCCCGCCAGCGCGGCCCGCATGCCGGCTATCACGCCACGGTAGTCCGGCTTGCCAAAAATGGCGCTGCCCGCCACGAAGGTGTCGGCCCCCGCATCGGCGACGCGGCGGATGTTGTCGGTCTTGATGCCGCCATCGACTTCCAGCCGGATGTCCTTGCCCGAAGCCTCGATGCGCTTGCGCGCCTGCTCGATCTTTCGCAGCGCCGAGTCGATGAAGCCCTGGCCGCCGAAACCCGGATTCACGCTCATGATCAGTATCAGGTCGAGGTCCTCGATCACCCAGTCCAGCACATCCAGCGGCGCGGCCGGGTTGAACACCAGCCCGGCCTTGCAGCCTTTTGCCCGGATCGCCTGCACACTGCGGTGCACATGGCCGGAGGCATCGGGATGGAAACTGATCAGGTCGGCGCCGGCATCGGCAAACGCCGCGGCCAGCGCATCGACCGGCTGCACCATCAGGTGCACATCGATGGGCACGGCCGTGCCATCGGCCTTCTTGGCGTGCGGCTTCAGCGCACTGCAGATCATCGGCCCGAAGGTGAGGTTGGGCACATAGTGGTTGTCCATCACGTCGAAATGGATCCAGTCCGCGCCGGCGGCGATCACGGCCTGGAGTTCTTCGCCCAGCCGTGCAAAATCGGCGGACAACAGGGAGGGGGCAATCCGGTACTGCGGCGGCTTGGTTTGGCTCATGCCCGGATTGTCGCAGCAAGCAGCGGGCTTGCACAGGCGGGGGGAAATCAGGCCGGGTAACATGGGCACCACTTATTTTGAAGCCATGCCGAAATACCAATGTTCCTGCGATGTCGTGCCGCATTACCTGCCCGAGCAGTCGGCGCCTGACAGCGAGGTGTACGGCTTTGCCTACACCGTCACCATCACCAACACCGGCGAGGTCGCAGCGCAACTGATCTCGCGCCACTGGGTCATCAGCGACGCGCGGGGCCATACCGAGGAAGTCAAGGGCCTGGGGGTGGTGGGCCACCAGCCGCTGCTCAAGCCCGGCGAGTCCTTCCAGTACAGCAGCGGATCGCGTCTGCGAACACCCAGCGGCACCATGCACGGCAGCTACTTTTTTGTGGCCGAGGACGGCGAGCGTTTCGAAGCCGCCATCCCGATGTTCGTGCTGGATGCGGGTGAAGATCCGGGCGTTGCCGGCACCGGCCGGGTCCTGCACTGACCTTGCGGCACATGCACACACTGACCGAGTTGCTGGATCTGCTGGAACCCAAGGCAGGGCTGGCCGGCCGTCACCTGTGGCTGATCGCCATGCTGGACTGGATCCGGGGCAAGGACAACAATCCCCAGGCTGCGGTGGCGCGCCTGCGGCTTTTCCTGGATGCGGCGCAGGCCCGGCCCGGTTTTCAGGCCAGGCTGCACCAGTGGTGGCGCACGCTGACGGCCACCGTGGATGCCACCCCGCTGTTTGCCGATTTCGGGTTTGCGCCGCGCGCGGCATTCCTGAGCGAGCTGGGCGAAAGGCTGCGCTACAAGCTCCTGCCGGGCACACCCGAGACCACCCATGCCGCCGAACTGTTCATGCTGCTGTTTCCCACGCCGTTTGACGCCCGCTGGCTCAAGCTCGTCGACGAGGACAGTCTGGCCCGCCTGGGCCTGCTGCTGAACACGGCAGCTCCGGACGATGGCCCAGCGGCCGGTGACCCGGAGCTGCAGCCCGCCGGCACGCTGCTGCAGGACTGGCAGGCGGTGCTGCTGGAAGCGCTGACCTACTGCACCAGCCAGGTGGCGGCCACCGGATTTTCCCCGGAGTTGCGCTTGCGCATGAGCGCGCAGACCTTGCAGGGCCGGCCGTTTCACGGACTGGCGGCCGACCTGGAAGCCTTGCGCAGCGCGCTGCTGTCACACGGACGGGACAGCGGCGCGCTGCATCTGGCGCTGGACCAGTTCAAAAGCCGGCTGGAGGCCTGCCGCAGCGCGGCCTCGTCGATTTATGCGCACCTTGACGAACACGGCATCTCCGTCGGCCTGGTGTTTCGCCTGCGTCAGTTGCGCGAGCGCATCCTGCGTATCCGCGAACTGCTGGACTGCCTGCTCTCCGACAAACCCGCCGGCAGCGCCATGCAGCTGCTGGCACGCCTGGTGCTGCTGGCCGAGGAAAGGCGCAGCATACGCGCGCTGGTGGCTGCCAACTCGACACTGCTGGCCGCCAAGGTGGCCGAGCGCGGCGCCGAAACCGGCGAACACTACATCACGCGCGACCGTGCCGCTTACGTGCAGATGCTGGGCAAGGCCGCAGGCGGCGGCGCGCTGACGGCCGGCACGGTGCTGCTGAAGTTCATAATTGTGGCGCTGGCGCTTTCGGCTTTCTGGAGCGGTTTTCTGTCGGGCGTGATGTACGCCGCCAGCTTTGTGCTGATCCAGCTCATGCATTTCACCCTGGCGACCAAGCAGCCGGCCATGACGGCACCGGCACTGGCCGCCAAGCTCAAGGATCTGCGCTCGACCGAAGCCGTTGGCGAATTTGTCGATGAAGTGACGCACCTGGTTCGCTCGCAGGTCGCGGCCGTGCTGGGCAACGTGCTGATGGTGGTGCCGGTGGTGGTGCTGATCAGCGCGGGCATCCAGTTCGGCCTGGGCCATCCGATGATCGACGCCAAAGAGGCTGCACATGTGCTGCAGACACTGAGCCTGCTCGGACCGACCCTGCTGTGGGCGGCCTTCACCGGGGCCGTGCTGTTTGCCGCAAGCATCATCGGCGGCTGGGTCGAAAACTGGTTTGTGCTGTACCGCCTGGCATCGGCGATGCGTTACAACCCGCGCATCACACGCCTGCTCGGCGTGGCCCGCGCCCGGCGCTGGTCGGCGTTCATGCACAACAACATCTCGGGTTTTACCTCGAACGTCGCGCTGGGCTTCATGCTCGGGCTGATCCCGCCCATGACCGGATTTTTCGGCCTCGAACTGGAGGTGCGCCATGTCACGCTGTCGGCCGGGCAACTCGCGGCAGCCACGGCGGCGCTCGGATGGGAGGCGCTGCGCCTTCCCGCGCTGTGGTGGTGCGTGGCAGCCATCCCGCTGATAGGCGCGCTCAACCTGGGTATCAGTTTTTACCTGGCCTTCCGGCTTGCGCTGCAGGCCCACAACGTCAGCGGCGTTGATCGCGCGCGCATCCGCTCGGCCATCTGGGCGCGCTGGCGCAGCAAGCCATCGGATTTTTTCGTGCCCGACTGAGGCGCCGGGTCAAGCGCCAGACGGCGATCGTCGCGCTTGTCCTACACGCCTGCTGCTTAAACTGTTGTAAATTCGGCTACGCCTTTGCTGCCAGCCGTCCCAGGTGACGTTGTGCAGCCCTCCGGGTCGCATGGCGGCCTGCCCCCTTGCGCACGGGTCCGCTCCGCTGTGCTTCTGCATCCGTCCTCACGAACAACAAGGGAGACACCCACCCATGAATGAGATCATGGCCATCTGGGCCGAATGGATCAAACCTTCTGCCGGCCTTCCTACCGTGCAGTGGTCCATCTTGCTGGCGGTTGCCGCACTCACCGGGCATCTCGTGCAGCGCTTTGCCGGCATTCCCAAGGTCGTGGGTTACTCCGTGGTGGGCGGTTTTGCCGGGCTGGCCGGTTTCAGCGGTGCTGTCTGGCCGTTGCAGGGCACGGGCCTGTTCCTGCTCGAGCTCGGCGTCGCCGTTGTGCTGTTTGAGGCCGGCGGGCGGATTCCCCTGCGCTGGTTCCGCCACAACCCCATGGTGCTGGTGCAGAGCCTGGCCGAATCGACCTTGACCTTTTTCTTCGTCTACTGGGCACTGACCTTTTTCGGCATGCGCGAGGCCGTGGCGGAGCCACTGGCCTTGCTGGCCATGGCCGCCTCGCCGGCCGTGCTGTCGCGCGTGATCATGGACACGCGCGCGTCCGGACCGGTGACAGAACGTGCGATGGTGCTGTCCACCCTCAGCACCCTGTATGCACTGACGCTTTGCAGCGCGCATGCCGGCATGATGGGGCGCGGCGAGCAAAGTCTGACCGACACCTTCTACCCGGTGGCCGTGGTGCTGGGCCTGTCGGTCGCAGTGGGCGCCGGCCTGGCGCTGGCACTGCGCTCCGCACTGCGCGTGATGAGCCCGACCAGCGAGAACACCGCCATTTTGCTGTTGGCCCTGATCGCCGCCGGCGCTGCGCTGGCTGCACACTTCGGCGGATCGGCGCCGCTGGCCGCGCTGCTGGGCGGCATGCTGCTCAAACAGCTGAACCCCCGCCCCTGGTCGTGGCCGCGCCAAATGGGCACGGCCTCGTCCATGCTGACCATGCTGATGTTTGTTCTGGTGTCGGTGGTGGCCGCGCAAGCCGACTGGAGCGGCCCGGTCGCAGGCCTGGTTCTGGCACTGGTGGCGGCACGCGCATTGGCCAAGATCAGCGGTGTGGCGCTGGGTAATGTGGGCAGCGGCGCGAGCTGGCGCCAGGCCCTGTGGGTCGGCTGCGCGATGTCGCCGATGTCGTCCGTTGCCCTGCTGCTGGTCTCGCAGTTTGTCGCCGCCTCCGCTTCGCTCGGGCCACGCATTGCCAGCATTGCCCTCCCGGCGATCCTGCTGATGGAAGTGCTGGGCGCCATCCTGGCCACCTTCGCCATCTACCGTGCGGGGGAGAGCTCCAAGCGCTGGGCGCCGCGGCCTTTCAACAACTCTTCCGCAGGAGACCTCCGTGAGTAAGCACACCGCCACACCCCTGGCTCCGGGGGGCCTGGAGCCTTTCCAGAAATCGGAAGCGCTGTCGCTGGGCGTCGAACTCGAGCTGCAACTCGTCAACACCCACGACTACGACCTCGCGCCCTACGCGGAAGACATGTTGCGGCTGATGGAAAAAATCCCCCTGCCCGGCAGCGTCGTGCCGGAAATGACCTCGAGCATGATCGAGGTATCCACCGGGGTGTGCCAGTCCTCGTCGGAAGTGCTGGGCCAGCTCACGCAGATTCGCGACGCCCTTGTCAGAAGTGCCGACAAGCTCAACATCGCGGTGGTCGGCGGCGGCACCCACCCCTTCCAGCAGTGGCACGAACGCCGCATCTACGACAAGCCGCGTTTTCGCGAGCTGTCCGAGCTGTATGGCTACCTGTCCAAGCAGTTCACGATTTTTGGCCAGCACGTGCATGTCGGTTGCCCCGATGCCGACACGGCGCTGCTGACCCTGCACCGCATGTCGCGCTACATCCCGCACTTCATCGCGCTGTCGGCATCCAGTCCCTATGTGCAGGGGCAGGACACGGCTTTCGATTCGGCGCGCCTGAATTCCGTGTTCGCCTTTCCCTTGTCGGGCCGCGCGCCGCTGGCCCTGACCTGGGACGACTTCACCGTGTACTTCGAGAAGATGACGCGCACCGGCGTGGTCAGGAGCATGAAGGACTTCTACTGGGACATCCGGCCCAAGCCCGAGTTCGGCACCATCGAGATCCGGGTGTTCGACACCCCGCTGACCGTGGGCCGCGCCGCTGCGCTGTCGGGTTACGTGCAGTCGCTGGCCGCCTGGTTCATGAACGACCAGCCCTTCATGCCCACCGAGGACGACTATCTCGTCTACACCTACAACCGCTTCCAGGCCTGCCGCTTCGGGCTGGAGGCGGTCTACGTGGATCCGGCCACCGGCGAACACATGGCCCTGCGCGACCACATCCTGATGACCATGGACAAGATTGGCCCGCACGCCGGTCCGCTGGGCGCCAGCAGCGGCATCCACCTGCTGCGAAGCAGCGTCGAGCTGTCCAACAACGATGCGCGCTGGTTGCGGGAGTTGCAGGGCAGGGAAAACCTGCTGGCCGAGGTGATCCGGCAGGCGGCGCTCAAATTCCGGGGATTGCCGGTTTAGGTCTAGTTTGCATCAACTGTCATGTGCGAAAGGCAGTTGCCGGCATCACGCTGCGTTCCCGGTTCGCTCCGGACAGTAGTTTCAACTCCCCACTCCCACCCCTAGCCCTCCCTCGCCCCGCTGGGCGCTGGAGGGGGACCTCATTTGGCCACGTGCGCTGCGCTCGCGTGCAAACATGACGGTCTCTTGGGATTCCCGTCCTTGAAGCGCTGCGCGCTTCAAGGACTCCGGATTCTTTTGCCCGCATTTTTGTTCCCCACCCGTCGGGCTGGGCCGAGGAGCGCAGCAAAAAATGGATCAGGGCGAGCGATTGTCTGAGCCGAAGGCGAGTTCGAGCTCGACCCCATTTTTTGCGAGCACCGCAGGTTGCCCCGGAGCGCAGCGCAGGGGACCCAGACCATCGGATCGCCTTCTCTTTGCTTACTTTCTCTTGGCGACGCAAGAGAAAGTGAGTCGCCCGCCGGGGCGAGACCCGGCTTGTTGGCCAACTGCAAAAACCTGTTTACGCAGGGCCCGACAAGCCCTACTTCAACCAGCCCCGCCTGCGGAAATACCACATCGGCACGACCGCACTGGCCGCCATCAGCAGCAATGCATACGGATAGCCCAGCGCCCAGTCCAGCTCGGGCATGAGTTTGAAATTCATGCCGTACACACTGGCGATCAGCGTGGGCGGCAGCAGGGCGACGCTGGCGACCGAGAAGATCTTGATGATCTTGTTCTGGTTGATGTTGATGAAACCCACCGTGGCATCCATCAGGAAGTTGATCTTGTCGAACAGGAAGGCGGTGTGCGAGTCCAGCGAGTCGATGTCGCGCAGGATCTGGCGTGCTTCCTCGAACTGCTCCGCATTGAGCATCTTGCTGCGCATCATGAAGCTGACGGCGCGCCGCGTGTCCATCACGTTGCGGCGGATACGTCCGCTCAGGTCCTCGTGGCGGGCGATCGCGCCCAGCACCTCGCCGGCCATCACATCGGTCACGTCGCCCGACAACACCTTGGTGCTGACCTTTTCGAGGTCGATGTAAATGCCTTCCAGCGTGTCCGCGGAGTATTCAGCATCCGCGTCGAACAGCTTGAGCAGCACTTCCTTGGCGTCCTCGATCAGGCCAGGCGCGCGGCGCGCGCGCATGCGCAGCAGGCGAAACACCGGCACATCCTCGTCGTGGATCGAAAACAGCACGCCCTTGCTCTTGAGGTCGTCATTGACCAGGTTCAGGATGAACGCGACCCGCACCGTGCGCGGCTCGGCGTCGTCGGCGATCAGGAAGTCGGAGCGGATGTGCAGCTCGCCGTTGTCTTCCTCGTAGAAACGTGCAGACTCCTCGATGTCCTCGTCCATCACGTCTTCGGGAATCGACAGGCCGTAATACTGCTTGATCCAGCGTTTTTCTTCCAGCGTGGGCG
>CALRTF020000069.1:0-15827 GCA_943370985.1 Paenacidovorax caeni | reverse complement strand
GAGGCACGACGTCCCGGCTTGAGGGCCGGGGTCTGGAGCGGCGCGGGCGCCGCGGCGATGGGGGAAGGGCTGGGCGCGGCTTTGCCGGCGGGGGCCGCAGCCGTTTTGGGAATCGTTTTGATGATGGCTTTTTCTACAGGTTTGGCGGTGGCCTTGCCGGCCGTGGCTGGCTTGGGTGCCGGCTTGATGACTGGTTTGGCGGCTTTGACCGCGGGTTTGACGACAGGCTTGGCAGCCTTTTTGGCGGGTGCCGGTTTTTTGGCGGCGACCGGTGATTTTTTGGCAGGTACAGGCTTGGCAACGGGTTTGGCAACCGCCTTTTTGGCGACCGGCTTGGCCACTGTTTTGACCTTGGCCTTGGCCACAGGTTTGGCGGCTTTTTTGGCCGGCGCAGCCTTGGCAGGCGCAGCTTTGGCCTTGCTCACTGGCTTGGCAGCGGCTTTGGCCTTGGCGGCGGGTTTTGCAGCGGCCCTGGCAGGTGGTTTGGACTTTTTCGCTTGAGCTTTCACAACGTGTCTCCTCGGGGAAGCAGCTTCGGAAGGGCCCGCATGCTGGTTCCGGGCGGAACCGGCCGGGCCGGTTCATGCCTGTCTTTTACCTGATTGTCTGGTTTGTCTGCCGCCGTCCCTGCAGTTTTCAGGCCAGTACTTACCCTGACTGTTTCGCCGGGCCGTCCTGATCGGGACATCCGGGTACTGCAGTCGGCGCGCGATTGTAGCGGCTGGCCGCGATGGCCGGACTTTCCTGAAGCTGAACGTTGGAGAATGGAGACAAACATGAGGCCCTCCCGCCCTTAAGGGCAATTTGCAGACAGCCTACCTCAAACCAGGCACTGCTCCAGGCCCTGCAGGAAAATATCCTTGGGCAAATCGATGCCGATGAACACCATCTTGCTGTTCTTCTGCTCGCCGGCCGCCCAGGCCGGCCCGAGGTCGCTGCCCATCAGCTGGTGCACGCCCTGGAAGATCACCTTGCGATCCGTGCCTTCCATGTTCAGCACGCCCTTGTAACGCAGCATGCGCGGGCCGTAGATATTGACGATGGCACCGAGGAAATCCTCGAGTTTGGCCGGGTCGAAGGCGCGCTCCGAGCGGAACACAAAACTCTTGACGTCGTCATCGTGGTGGTGGTGATGGCCATGCCCGTGCTCGTGCGCATGCGAGGGGTGGTCGCAATGTTCGCCCTCGGCATGGTCATGGTGCGCATGGTCGTGGTCGTCGGCCTTGAGGAAGTCCGGGTCGATGTCGAGCTTGGCATTGAGGTTGAAGCCGCGCAGGTCGAACACGTCGGCAATCGCCACCTCGCCGAAATGCACGGCTTTTTGCGGTGCGCGCGGGTTCATGTGTTTGAGGCGGTGCATCAGCGCCTGCACCTCATCAGCCGCCACGAGGTCGGACTTGCTGATGAAGATCTGGTCGGCAAAACCGACCTGGCGGCGTGCCTCCTGGCGCTCGTTGAGCTGGGTCGCCGCGTGTTTGGCATCGACCAGGGTCAGGATGGAGTCCAGCAAATACTGCTCGGCGATTTCCTCGTCCATGAAAAAGGTCTGCGCCACCGGACCCGGGTCGGCCAGGCCGGTGGTTTCTATCACCACGCGCTCGAAATCGAGCAGGCCCTTGCGTTTTTTGGCGGCCAGCAGCTGCAGGGTCTCGCGCAGGTCCTCGCGGATCGAGCAGCAGATGCAGCCGTTGTTCATCTGGATGATGTTTTCCTCGGTGTCGTTGACCAGGATCTCGTTGTCGATGTTTTCCTCGCCGAACTCGTTTTCGATGACGGCGATTTTCTGGCCGTGGGCTTCGGTCAGGATGCGCTTGAGCAGCGTGGTTTTGCCGGAGCCCAGAAAGCCGGTCAGGATGGTCACGGGAATCAAACTCATGGGGTCAACCTCGGGAAAAACAGGGTGAAAAGATGCGGCGGGCGCGCGGCCGGAGCAGGGAGTTTAGCGGTCAGGCCATCCCCCTGATGCCGGAACATGATTGGCAAGGGTTCACTCTACAGGACGTGTCAAGCGCCACGCCATCCGCAAGCCTGAATTGCTCCTGTTTTGATAGCTGCCTGCGCTTGTCCGGCGGGGGCTGGAGGCACTTTGTGCCTGAAAATCACTTGCGCAGCAGGACCAGGCCCTTGAGGTACTCGCCTTCCGGGAAATTCACCGTCATCGGGTGATCCGGCGCGCCGCCCAGGCGCTCGGTGATAAAGGCATCCACCCCGGCATCGATGCCGGCCGAGGCGACGATCTTGTGGAACAGGTCGGCGCTGATGCCGCCCGAGCAGGAATAGCTGAACAACACGCCGCCCGGCGCCAGGATGGACAGGGCGATGCGGTTGATGTCCTTGTAGGCCCGCGCGGCACGTTCGGCATGCGCCACCGTCGGCGCGAACTTGGGCGGGTCCAGCACGATGGCGTCGAAGGTCCGGCCCTCCTTGTGGAACTGGCGCAACGAAGCGTTCACGTCGGCATCGAGCATGGTGGTGCGGGCCGCGTCAAAGCCGTTGAGTGCCACATTGGCTTTCGCCAGCTCAATGGCCGGGCCGGAGGAATCAATGGAAGTCACATGCGCCGCGCCACCGGCCAGCGCCGCCACCGTGAAGCCGCCGGTGTAGCAATAACAGTTGAGCACGTTCTGGAACTGCAGGCGCCGCGTGTGTTCGGCGAACTTGCGGCGGCTGTCGCGCTGGTCCAGGTAAAAGCCGGTCTTGTGGCCTTCGGCGACGTCCAGGGCCAGCTTCCAGTCGTGTTCGGTGATGGTGACGCCGGTTCCACCCGATCCGGCGAGCCAGCCGGTGGCCTCCGGCAGGCCCTCGAGCGATCGCACGCTCGCGTCCGAACGTTCGTACAGGCGCGTCAAGCCGGTTTGCGCCAGCAGGGCTTGCACGATCACTTCTTTCCAGCGCTCGGCACCGCAGCTGGAAAACTGCGCCACCAGCGTGTCGGCGTAGCGGTCCACCACCACGCCCGGCAAGCCGTCGGACTCGCCGTGGACCAGCCGGCACCCGTCACTCTGGATGTCAAAACGGTCCCTGGCCCTGATCGCGCGGTCGATACGCGCCATGAAAAACGAAGCGTCGATGCGTTCGTTTTCATCGAAACTCCAGACACGGGCGCGAATTTTCGAACTCGGGCTGAAAGCGGCCCAGCCGAGAAACTGGCCTTCGTGGCTCTCCACACGCACGGTTTCACCGGCGTCGCCGCCGCCTTTGGCAATCGCGCCGTCAAACACCCAGGGGTGGCGCCGCAGCAGCGAGCGCTCCTTGCCTTGCCTCAATCGAATGGATTTCATCCCGCCATTGTCTGCGGCTTACGGGGGGCTTACGGCGCCCGCCGCGAATTTGCGACAATCCCGCGATGGGTTTGCGCCGCTTTCCAACCACTTTCGCCGATGCAGGCCCCGTGCGGGGTGCCATGCGCCGGTGCTGGCACGCCCTGGGCTGCGCCCTGCTGCTGGCACTGGCAAGCCAGGCTGCGCCGGCACGCACCGTGCTCGAGCTCGACCCCGGCCGGCAACCGGTGGCGCTGGCCGACTGGGGCGACTACTGGATAGATCCGACGGCGCAAAAAACCGTGCAGGACATCGCCGCCGGTGCCGCCCTGCCCTGGCGGCCCACGCTGGCGCGCAACCTGTATCCGCTGCAGCCGCGGCAGGCGCTGTGGATACGTTTTACCGTGCCGCCGGCACCCGACGCCGAGCGCTGGCTGCTGGAGATTCCCTATCCGGCGCTGGACCGGGCCTCGCTGTACACGCTGGACCGCGCCGGCATGTGGCGCGAGCAGCGCAGCGGCGACCTCACGCCGGTCAACCAGTGGCCGACGCCGCACCGGCACACGCTGCTGGAGGTCAACTTCAACGCCGAGGACCCGACGCACTACATGCTGCGCCTTGACAACGTGCAGGGCTTCAGCGCGCCCATCCGTTTTGTCAGCTCGGGTTATGTGCTGCGCGGCGAGCAGCAGGTCTCTCTGTTCCTCGGTGTGTATTTCGGACTGGCCCTGCTGGGCCTGGTGCTGGGGCTGGCCGGCGTGGTGCTGCTGCGGGACCGCGCCTATTTTTATTACGCGGTCTGCTCCGCGCTGGTCGGCCTGACGCAGGCCGCCATCACCGGTGTGGCGGCGCTGCACCTGTGGCCGGACTCGCCGCAGTGGACCGACCGCTCGCTGGTGGTGCTGGGCGTGTGGATGCTGATGGCGCTGCTGGTGCTCAATGCCACCATCGTGTCGCTGGCCCAGCGCTCGCGCCTGCTGCATCGCCTGGTCTGGGCCGTGGTGCTGGCCGGGGGCGTGCTGTCGGCCGCGCTACTGCTGACCGACAGCGAACTGCGGATCACGCTGGTCGTGCCCTACCTGGTGCTGGTGCCGGTGCTGATGCTGGCCGTCAACCTCTGGGCCTGGCGCCGCGGCGACCGCTTCGGCGGCTGGCTGCTGCTGGCCGCCGCGCCTTTTGCCCTCAGCCTGGCCCTGGCCATAGGCCGCTACCTGCAGTGGCTCCCGCTGAGTTTTGTCACTGAACAGGCGGCCCTGGCCAGCATGGCGCTGCAGATGCCGGCGATGCTGGCCGTGCTGGTGCTGCGCAGCCAGCACCGCCGTGAAAACACCCGCCGCATCCAGGGGCTGGACCGGGTCGACCCGTCCACCGGCCTGATCAACGAGTCGGTGTTCGTCCAGCGCCTGTCGCGCATGATCGCGCGCTCGGAGCGGCTCAAACACCAGGGCGCGGTGCTGATGATCGACCTGGTCAACAGCGAGCAGATCCAGCGCGACTTCGGGCGCAAGGCCGCCCAGGACCTGCCGCTGCGGGTGGCCGAACGCCTGCTCTCCACGGCGCGCGACATCGACAGCGCGGCACGCCTGTCGGAGCACCGCTTCAGCATGCTGGTGGAAGGCCCGTTCACCGCCGAAGAAGCCGCGACGCTGGGACCCCGCATTGTTGCGCGCTGCCTGATGCCTTACCAGGGCCTGCCGGTCGACTGCGTCGCGCAGGTGCGGGTGGCCTATGCGCTGGTGCCGCGCCAGGGCCCGACGGCCGACATCGCGCTGACCCGGCTGGCACAAAAGCTGGCCGCCGTCTCCCCGCAAAGCAAACGCGCGGTGTTCTTGATCCCGGATTACGTCGCGGCCGTTTGAAGCTGCGGACCCAAGTCCCTCAGCCCTTGTTTTTTGCCGCCGGTTTGAGGCCCGCCACGGTCGCGCGCGGATGTGCGGCGTCGTAGACCTTGGCCAGGTGCTGGAAGTCCAGCCGCGTGTAGACCTGCGTGGTGGTGATGTTGGCGTGGCCCAGCAGTTCCTGCACCGCGCGCAGGTCGCCGCTGGACTGCAGCACATGGCTGGCGAACGAGTGCCGCAGCATGTGCGGATGCACCGGCGTGGCCAGCCCGGCCTGCAGTGAGCGTTGCTTGAGCCGCACGCGGATGTGCTGCGGCGTCAGGCGCGTGCCGCGCTGGCTGATGAACAGGGCCGCATCGTCCCGGGCCCACGCGCCTCGTGCGGCCAGCCAGGCCTGCAGGGCTTCCAGGGCCTTGCTGCCGACCGGCACGCTGCGCCGTTTCGAGCCCTTGCCGAGCACATGCGCCTCGCCGGCCGGCAGGTCGATCCAGCCGCTGGCCTGGCTGCTGGCGACCACGTCCAGGCCGGTCAGCTCGCCGATACGCAGGCCGCAGCCGTAGAGCAGCTCGGTGATGCACTGGTCGCGCGCCTGCAGCGCCGGATCGTCGCCGTCCGCGCCCTGGAAGGCCGCCAGTTGCACCGCCTCGTCCACGCTGAGCGCCTTGGGCAGCGGTTTGGCCGCCTTGGGCGCGCGCAGGTCCTGTACCGGGTTGCTGGCCACCAGGCCTTCACGGCCCAGCCAGCTGTAGAAACCGCGCCAGCCCGAGAGGATCAGCGCAATGCCGCGCCCGCTGCGGCCGCCGCCGTGCATCTGCGCGACCCAGCGCCGCATGTGTATGTTCTGCACCGCCGTCAGCGCCACGCCGGCCTGTTTGCAATTGGCCTGCAGCTTGGCCAGGTCCAGCGCGTAGAGCTCAACGGTGCGCTGGGCCAGGCGTTTTTCGACGCGCACATGTTCGAGGTAACGCTCGACCAGGGGGTCGTTGTCGGGAGCCGGCATCACGGTCCCGTCAACGCTGGCGTGCGGCCCGGTCATGTCTGGTCTGTTCAGTCGGCCATGGGACGCAGGCGCGACAGCGCCGCGCCGGCCAGCTCGCCGATGCGTTCGAGGAAGTCCGTGCCCATGCTGGCGCTGAAGCGCTCGGGATCGGGCGAGGCCAGCACCAGCATGCCGAAAGCCTGCGGTGCTTTACCGGGCCGCAGCGGGATCAGCGCCACCGACAGGGCCTGCGCCGGATCGGGCAGCCAGTTGACCGCTTCGAAACCGGAGTTGACGCCGCAATACGGTGCGGTCAGCGAGGACGCAAAAGTCTGCGTGTCTTCACTGACACCGGTCGAAAAATCTTCCATCGAGAAAATGCCGTTGACGTGCCAGACCTTGATCGCCGCCTGCGGCACGGCGAACTGCGTCTGGATCTCGCGCACGATGGTGTCGGGCAGGTCGCGCGCATGGGCGGTCAGCAGCAGGTTCAGCGTGCACTGCTGCAGCTTGTCGGCAATGCCGACGTTTTCGCTGCCGTTGCGGATCATCTCGACGATCTTGGATTCCAGGCCCTTGATCTTGTCGCGCAACATGCCGGCCTGGCGCTCCTGCAGGCTGACCGCGCGCGCGCCGTGGCCGCTGGACAGCTGCACCGTCGCCAGCAGTTCGGCATGGCGCTCGAAGAAGTCCGGTGTGTTGGCCAGGAAGTTGGCGATGTCGTCTTCGGTGATCGGGTTCTGGATCGAGTGTTCGCTTGGGTTCATGTTCTTGGTTTTTCCGTTAAGGGGGCAAATCGGCCGAGTCAAAGGTGGTCGGGGACTTCAATCGAGGCTTCAAACACCGTGGTCGCCGGCCCGGTCATCAGCACCGGCGCCGGCGCGGCATCCACACCGCCCTGCCATTCAATGGTCAGTGTGCCGCCGTGTGTCCACACATCGACCCGCGCGTCCAGCAGGCCCAAGCGTATGCCAGCGACCACCGCGGCGCAAGCCCCGCTGCCACAGGCCAGGGTTTCGCCGGCGCCGCGTTCATACACCCGCAGGCGGATCTGGCTGCGCGAGACGACCTGCATGAAGCCGGCATTGACGCGGCGCGGGAATCGCGCGTGGCCTTCGATCAGCGGCCCGGTTTCCAGCACGGGCGCGGTCTCGACCTCGTCCACCAGCTGCACCGCGTGCGGGTTTCCCATGGACAGGACCGCTATCAAAACAGGAGCTGCCTTCCCTTGTCCGGCAAGGGCCAGTGGCCATTTTTGCCATGAATGGACGGTTTCCGGCGTCAGACCGGCCGCGTCAAAGGGCACGCGCGCCAGATCGAAGATGGGCGCGCCCATGTCCACCGTGACGCGGCCGTCCGGCTGCATACGCGGCTCGATCACGCCCGACAGCGTCTTCACGCGCACGGCGTCCTTGCGGGTCAGCCCCTGCTCGCGCACGAAGCGCACAAAACAGCGCGCGCCATTGCCGCACTGCTCGACCTCGCCGCCGTCGGCGTTGTGGATCACGTATTCGAAGTCGATCCCGGCCTCGGTGGCCGGCCGCACCGAGAGGATCTGGTCGGCGCCGACGCCAAAGTGGCGGTCGGCCAGAAAGCGGTACTGGCCGGGCGTGAGCTTCAGGCGCTCGCGGGTCTCGTCGAGCATGACAAAATCATTGCCAGCCCCCTGCATCTTGGTAAATCGGATCAGCATGCCCGCATTATCCGCCGGGGCCCGCCCTCCTCCCACCCCGCACCCCGGAAAAACACCATGCGCATCCCCGACTGGACCCCCGCCCTCAAACCGCAACCGCAGGAGCTGGTCGACGCCATCCTGAAGCGCCGCGGCGGCACGCTGATCAACCTCGACAAGGCCCTGCTGTGGAGCGAACCGCTGGCGCGCGCCTGGAACGTCTACCTGGGCGCGGTGCGTACCGGCCTGCCGACCAGCCGCAAACTGCGCGAGCTCGGCATCTGCACCGTGGCACTGCTGACCGGCGCGGCTTATGAATACAAACACCATGCGCCGGACTTTCTGACCGCCGGCGGCAGCCAGGCTGAACTCGATGCGCTCAATAGCCTGGTGAAAGCCGATGCACGCGCCTCCGCGGCGCACCCGGCGCTGGGCGAGGTCGAGCAGCTGGTGATCCGTTACGCGGCGCAAATGACGCTGGACGTGAAGGTCAGCGACGAAGTTTTCGAGGCGCTGCGCGCCCATTTCGACACCACCGCGCTGGTCGAGCTGACCAGCGCGATTGCGACCTACAACATGGTCGCGCGTTTCCTGGTGGCGCTGGGCGTGTCGCCGGAATAAGCGGACGCGTCATCGGCCCGGCCCTTCGACAGGACCAGGCCGGCCAGCGCGACCATCAGGCAGGCGAGCGCGACGAGGTCGGCCAGAACCACCCGGCCGACCAACGCGTTGTAACTGCCGACCGACCACGCCAGCCACACGAAAGAAAGCACGCTCGCCAACCCGGCCACGACAGCCACCGCCTGAAAAGGCGGTCTGAAAGCAGCGAGGATCAGGAAGCCTCCCAGCAGCCCGAACAACACGGCACGGTGCCGCATCAGGATTTCGAGGCTGGATTCGTCAAACGGCAGGCCATACAGCGCCGACAGCCGATCCGCGCCAAGCACGCCGGACAGCGGCACCAGGTGGATGATGCCGACGATCACCAGCATGGCGGAAACCAGGTAACGCATGATGTCCAACTCCCAGGGTCCAGGTTGACGGCTGGCGGTTCACCGCCTGACGGGACCGACTTTGCCGGGCTTCCCGCGGCCGCGCAATGACCTCTGAGGTCATTGTTGGCGAAACACGCGGCTGCCACACAAGCGCAGGAAGCTCAGGGGTATTGCGCGCAGTGAGCCACTTCCCGCGGATGAACGGGTGACAATGAAAAACATGTCACTCATCCTCCGCCGTCCTCCGCCCGCCCTGCTTCTGGTTTGCGCACTGGCGGCCTGCGCCACAGCAGCTGCCGCTGATCCGGTGGCGTCAGCACCCGCGCCCGCGATGAGCCCCCCGGCGCCCGCGGCCTCCAGCGAGCTGGAACAGCAGCAGCGTTTTGCCCGCTGGATCGCCGACTTCAGGGCCAGCGCGCGTGCGGCCGGCATCAGCGAAGCCACGCTGCAAAGTGCCTTCGAGGGTGTCCGGTTTATCCCGCGCGTGACGCAGGCCGACGGCGCGCAGGCCGAGTTCACACGCACGGTCTGGGACTACCTCGACAGCGCGGTCTCGGCGCAGCGTGTGGTGCGCGGCCAGGACCGGCTGCTGGAGGCGCGGGCGGCGGTCGATGCCGCCGCTGCGCGTTACGGCGTCCCCGCCGAAATCCTCGCGGCGATCTGGGGCATGGAGAGCAACTACGGCAGCTTCACCGGCGACATTCCGACCATCGACGCGCTGGCCACGCTGGGCTTCGAAGGCCGGCGCGAAGCCTGGGCGCGCAGCCAGTTGCTCGCGGCCCTCAAAATCCTGCAGAACGGGGACATTGCGCGCGCGCAAATGGTCGGCTCCTGGGCCGGCGCCATGGGCCAGACGCAATTTTTGCCGTCGAATTTTCTGGCTTATGCGGTCGATGCCGACGGCGACGGCCGGCGCGACATCTGGGGCAGCATTCCCGACGTGATGGCCTCGACCGCCAACTTCCTGGCCCGCTCCGGCTGGCAGGCGGGCCAGCGCTGGGGGCAGGAAGTGCGTTTGCCGCCGGGCTTCGACCTGAGCCTCGCCGATGGCGAACAGCGGCGGCCGGCCCAGGCCTGGGCCGATCTGGGCGTGCGGTCGGTGGACGGTTCAGCGCTGCCGGTAATTGCCGACGCCGCCATCCTGCTGCCCGCCAGCGCGCGCGGCCCGGCCTTTATCGTCGGACCGAATTTCCGCACCATCCTGCGCTACAACAACTCGACCAGCTACGCCCTCGCGGTCGGCCTGCTCTCGCAAGCCCTGGCCAGCGGCCCCGCGGTCCAGACACCCTGGCCGCGCGATCTGCAGGCGCTGTCACGCAACCAGTTGCTGGAGATGCAGACCAGGCTCAATGCACGTGGCTTCGACAGCGGCACGCCCGACGGTGTCGCAGGCCCGGCCACACGCAGCGCCATTCGCCGTTACCAGCAGAGTGTGGGCTTGCCGGCGGATGGGTATCCAACGGTGGAGTTGTTGCAGGGGCTGCAGTAAAGCAGCGACGCAGCCCCCTCTGCATGCCAGCTCAGCGACTGCAGACATCTCCAGGCAACAGCACGATTGGCCACCTGCCGAAGCGGGTGGACTTGAGCGACAGCTTAGGCCGCAGCATATGCATCCAATAACTCGCGCTCTCTCCTCTCCGCCGAGATATGGAGCAACACGGTGCCCTCAAGCTCCACGAATGAATGAGGCGCATTGTTCTTGGCGTACCAGAACACCTCTGACAGTGGTTCATCATCGTGCCACGTTGTCATGATGAATTTGTCTTCAGGGATCTCACCAAAGTCGAACGCTTCGATGTTGGCCATGTCCACCGAGTCATCCCATAAACTGCAGTCCCGTCCCCATGCCATCATGTACAAACAACCGGACTTGGCAATCCAATCGCTGACGAGGACCCGCCATTTCGGCGAGACCTCAGCCTCGACCACTACAACCATCCGGCTGGCGAGTGGGGCGGAAATATCGGGGAGCTTTTCGCCGGGACTCAGGTGACAGTAAATGACGGGCCTGGACATGCTGTCAGGCACCTGCCCAGATCATGATGGCAGTGCACACACTTCCATCGCCTGTATCAGGCCATCCCTGATGCTGAAAGATGACCCACATGTTCGTCGGCAAGCACGGCGCCGGCCAGGCTGCGCACAAACTGATGCACAGCTGCGACGGCTGCCCCCCGTCAAGCATGTCAAGTCGCATCTGAACCCGTCGTCTTTTTCTTTCGCCTGAGCCAACCAAGCGGCCAAGCTATTGCGAAAGTTATCGGCAGCGCCATTCCAAGGGAAAGAACTGCGCCGATAAAAAGTGCGCGTCCAACTGTTTCCCGCTTGTCGCGAAGGTCATAGTAGCGCTTGAGAGTTGCTGTCGACGGATTCTTCAAGTCGTAAGCAACCTCAACGTTGGGTTGGGAGGCATACCGACGAGCCCCTTCCTCATCTGTCGAAGACGTGGTCGTTCGGTAGGTCACCCCATTCACTTCATACTTGAAGTGCACAAGATACGAGTCGTGCCGCTTGCCCTTGATCTTTGTCACCCCATCTACCCTGGCTGGCGTGAAGGCCGGCGACCTTGAGATCGCCTGAACGGTTTCCACGCGTTTCTTTTCGTCCCATCCGAACAGATAAAACATCCCCGAGAAGACAACGAGCAGCAGCACAAGTAATTTCATCGGTAGTCATTCAGAGAGGTGGCAGTTGATACGCTTTGACGTTTGATAGCAGATGCGGCGCCCGGCTGGCCGCATGACGGCCTCTGGCGCGTTTCACTATAGCCTTCAAACCAATAGAAACTGGAAGTCCCCGATACGCATTTCATCGCCGAGCGTAGCCCGCGCGACACCATGCAGCATCCGCACAACATCAGCAACCTTCGCCTTACAGCCCGGCCTGCCCAGTCATAACACACGGGCATTAAAACAAGGGCCCACAGGCCCTTTCCTCATCCAGCGGTAAGTTTCAATCCGCCTTGATCCCGTTGTCCTTCACCACCTTGGCCCAGGTGTCGATCTGTTTGTCGATGAAGACACGCGCCGAGTCGGGCGTGCCGCCGACGATGTCGATGCCTTGCGCGCTCAGCTTCTTGGCGATCTCCGGGTTTTTCAGCGCCTTGCTGATTTCCTCGTTCATGCGCTTGATGACTTCGGGCGGCGTTTTGGCGGGCGCCAGGATGGCCCACCAGGCCGGGGCGTCGAAACCGGCAAAACCGCTTTCGGCCACGGTTGGCACGTTCGGCAGTTCAGGCGCACGTTTGCTGGTCGTGACGGCCAGCGGGCGCAGGCGGCCGCTGTCGATGTGCGGCTTGGTGACAAACACCGAACCGATGGCCAGCGGCACATGGCCGGCGACGGCGTCGGTCATCAGCGGGCCGCCGCCCTTGTAGGGAATGTGCTGCCAGTCGATGTTGCCGCTTTTGCTGAGCAGCGCCATCGCCAGATGACCCAGGCTGCCGGAACCAATGCTGCCGTAGCTGACATTCTTTTTCGCCTTGGCCGCCGCCACCACATCACCAAAGGTTTTGTACTCGGAGGCCGAGAACGTCGCCAGCACCATGGCCGAGGTGCCGATCAGCGAGACCGGTGCCAGGTCCTTGCGGGTGTCGAAAGGCAGGCCGGGAATCAGGCTGGGATTGACGCCGTGGGTATCAAACACGACGGCAAAGGTGTAACCGTCGCCCGGCGCTGCCGCCACGGCCGCGGTGCCTATGGAGCCGGACGCGCCACCCTTGTTCTCGACAATGATGTTCTGGCCCAGTTGCTGCGACAGCGGCACCGCCAGGATGCGCGCGACCTGGTCGACCGAGCCGCCGGGCGGAAACACGGCGACAAACTTGATCGGCTGTTTGGTGGGCCAGGCCTGTCCTGAGCCTGTCGAAGCGGCCTGTGCCATGGCGCTCATCGATGCGGCGCACAGCGCGGCGGCCGTGACGGCCAGGGCGGTTCGGGAAATCCAGTGTTTCATGATGGGGGTGGTCCTGCGAATGAAGTAATCGCCAGTATCTGCAAGCTGTGTCGCGAACGCCATTGCGGTAAGTACTTAGCATGCTATCGATAGCATGCCCTTTCCCTGTTTCGCGCAAAATCAGGCCATGGTCCGACCTTCCCAACTCCTCTACCCGCAGCGCGAACCCGCGCCCACCCGACCCGCCGCCACCGTGCTGCTGCTGCGCGACAGCCCGCAAGGCATCGAGGTGCTGATGACACGGCGTTCGATGACGGCCAGCTTCGCGCCGGGCGCCTACGTGTTTCCCGGAGGCGGCATCGACGCAGCCGATGCTGCGGCGCATGCGCAGTCGACCCGCCGCGCGACGCAAAGTGATCTGCACCTGACGCAGGCGATTGCCGCGATCCGCGAAAGTTTTGAAGAACTCGGCGTGCTGCTGGCCCGCCATGCCGACGGCAGTTATGCGACCACGGCCGACATCGCCGCGCTGGACCGCAAGGCCCCATTTGCCGCGCAATGCCGTGACCAGGGCCTCGTGCTGGCCGGTGACCAGGTGTTCGTCCTCGCGCACTGGATCACCGACCGCGATTTGCCGCGCCGCTTCGACGTGCCCTTTCTGGTGGCGCGCATGCCCGACGGCCAGGAGCCGGTGGCCGACGACGCCGAGCAGTTCGAGCCCTGCTGGGTCCGGCCCGCCGATGCGCTGGCGCGGCACGAGGCCGGCAGCTTCTTCATCATTTTCCCGACCATACGCACGCTGCAGCGGCTCCAGCCTTTCGCGACCGTGGATGCGGTGTTGCAGGCCTGCGCTGCGAATGAGCAGCCGTTGTGGACCTCGTGTCCGCGCGCCGGTTTTCTCGAAGCCGCCGAAGCGCGTTACATGGAGCACGAAGCGCCCTACGGTGAACTCGCGCTGACCAGCCCCGACGGCCAGATGGTGCACACACTGGACTGGCAAACCACCCAGCCGGTGCAATTGCTGAAAAACCTTATGCGCCTGACCGCGCCGAATCCCGGCGTGATGACCGGCCCGGGCACCAACAGCTACCTGGTCGGCGACCCCAACACCGGCTACATCGCGATCGACCCCGGACCGGCCGACAGGGACCACCTGCAACGCCTGTGGCGCGCCGCGGGCGGCGACATCCGCATGATTGTCTGTACCCATTCGCACGCCGACCACTCGCCCGGCGCCAAGCCGCTGCAGGCGATGTGCAGCACACCCCCGCCCATCCTGGGCCTGCCGTCCGCGCCGACGGCACGCGCCGCCAGCCAGTTCACACCGGACCGGTCGCTATCAAATCAGGAGCTGCTTGCCCTTGCCAGCCGGGGGCTGGCGCCTGAAATAACGCATACCCTGAAGGTGATTCACACGCCGGGCCATGCGGCCAATCATTTGTGCCTGGTGCTGGTCGAAGACGGCATTCTGTTCAGCGGCGACCACATCCTCAACGGCAGCACCACGGTGGTGGACCCGCCCGACGGCAATATGCACGCGTATATCGAGTCGCTGGATGCCCTCAGCGCCGCCTGTGACGCACACGCGATCGACTTCATCGCTCCGGCGCATGGTTATGTGATCGGCGAAGCCACAACCGCGATCGCGCAACTCAAGGCGCACCGCCTGAAACGCGAAGCCAAAATTGTCGGCGTGATGCAGGCGCAGCCTGATGGCTCGATGGACGATTGGGTGAAACTCGCGTATGACGACGTGGACCCGCGCATCTGGCCGGTGGCCAAACGATCCTTGCTTGCGCACGTGGAGCGGATTCAGGCGCAAGGATTGTTCAATTTGTAGGGCTTTCCACAAGCACTCGCGAGCTTGCATACCTCGACTTCATCTCCCACCAACTACCCATGGCCATCACTCCTGAGTTGGTGAATCAAATTACGCTTGGTGCCTGGATTGGAAGCGCGATCGCGCTGCCCATTGCATTTTTCGGATGGGCTTTTGGACATGGCCTCTTCAAACCCCCGCCTGATCAACTACGACGGGGATCATTTCAGTTTTATCTGGTGATGGGTGCACTGACTGTCTTATTCGGCAGCGCACTTGCAGGCTCTGGCTCTTGTCTTGTGGGACTTCTTCAACTTCAGGAAAACGTCTGCCCAATTTTAGATGGGCACTCGCGCCGGGGTACCTTCGGCTACTACCTCATGCCAACCTGGTCGGCTGCAATGCTGTCGGTCAGTGTATGGGTGTTATTTCGCAAGCCCGCGAGGGCTGAGCAGCAGAGAAAACACCACGCCTCCTGAGTGACGCAGATTGGTCCATGACCACGCTCACCCACCCAAATAAGCCTGCGCCAGCGAGCCATCGGCCAGCAGCGACTGCGCTGTGCCTTCGGCCACCACGTGCCCCGAGGCCAGCACATAAGCGCGGTCGGCCAGTGACAAGGCCAGCGCCGCCATCTGGTCCACCAGCAGCACGGTCAGGCCTTCGTTGCGCAGCTGGTCCAGTGCCGCAAACAACTCCTCGATCACCTTGGGCGCCAGACCCAGCGAGGGTTCGTCGAGCAGCAGCAGAACCGGCTGGCTCATCAGGCCGCGGGCGACGGCCAGCATCTGCTGCTCGCCGCCCGACAGCAGACCAGCGCGCTGGTGCAGGCGCTCACGCAGGCGCGGGAAGCGATGCAGCATCTCTTCCATGCGGGCATCGATGCCCTCGGGCTTGAGAAAGGCACCGAGGCGGATGTTGTCGCGCACGCTGAGTTCGGGGAACACCTGGCGGCCTTCGGGCACCAGCACCAGGCCGCGCGCCACCATGTGTTCGGCGCCCTGGCCGGTCAAATCCGTGCCCTGCAAATGCATGCCGCCGCTGAGCGGCCGGTGCAGGCCGGCCAGGGTACGCATCAGCGTCGACTTGCCGGCGCCGTTGGCACCCAGCAGCGCCACCAGTTCGCCGCGCCGCACCTGCAAGCTGACTTTTTTAAGCACCGGTTCGGCGCCGTAGGCCGCGGTCAACTCTCCCACGCCCAGCAGTTCGGGCGCTGCACCAAGCCCTGGCTCGCTGCGAACCCGGGCCGGCGTCGCACCGGCTGCGGTGCTGCCGAGGTAAGCCTGTTTGACCGCCGCGTTGGCGCGTATCTCGGCGGGCGCACCGATCGCCAGCAGCTGGCCGTCGGCCATCACCACGATGCGGTCCGA
>CALRTF020000068.1:0-15882 GCA_943370985.1 Paenacidovorax caeni | reverse complement strand
CCCCGCCCGACATCGGGCCGAAAAACTCCTCATAGCCCGAGCGCAGCGGCCCGAACGACGGCGGGTAGCCCAGATGCCACTTGCCCATCAGCGCCGTGTGGTAACCGCCGGCCTTCAGCAAGGAAGGCAGTGTCGGATGGTCGGTCGGCAGGCCCAGCGTGGTGCTGCCGCGGCTTTTGTTGTTGATCGGCTCTTCGGCGGCGCCGCGCAGGCGGTACTGGTAACGCGCGGTCATGAGTGCAAAACGCGTGGGTGAACACACCGGAGAGTTGGCATAACCCTGGGTGAACCGCATACCCGCTGCAGCCAGGCCGTCGAGCACCGGGGACACCGGCGCCCGGCCGCCGTAGCAGCCGAGGTCGGCATAACCGAGGTCATCGGCGACGATAAAAACGATGTTGGGGCGGTGCTGGGGTGCTGTCACGGGGGTCAGTCGTTGGCCTGAAAACCGGTGGCCTTGATGATGCGGCCCCAGTGTTCGGAATCTTCGCGCATGGTCCTGAGCAGCGCTTCCGGTCCATCCCCCACCGGATACATGCCATTGAGCAGCAACTGAAGCCTCACCTCCCGCGAGTTCACGGCCCTGGCAAATTCCCTGCGCAGCTTGTCGACAACGGTCCCGGGGGTCCGGGCCGGCGCGTAATAGGAAAACCAGGCCGCCGCGATCACGTCCGCATACCCGAGTTCCACAAATGTCGGCACCGAGGGAAGGGGCGGAGAGCGCTTGGCACCGCTGCTCGCGAGCACCTTGACGCGGCCGCTGGGCAACATCGCGATGGCGCCCCCCACGGTATCGAAATAAACCGGTATCTGTCCGCCCATCACGTCCTGCCGCGCCGGGGTCGAGCCGCGATAGGGTATGTGTGTCATCTGCAGGCCGGCCGCCCGGTTGAGCATCTCGCCCAGAAAATGCGATGGGGTGCCCGCGCCGTAGGAGGCGAAACTCACATGTTTGCCCGGGGTCTTTGCCCAGCTGACAAACTCCGCCGGGGTGTTCGCCGGCACGTCCTTGTGCACCACCATGGCCAGTTCAAAACGCGCCGCGTTGATGATGGGCACAAAATCGCGCACGGGATCGTAGGCGAGCCTGCGGTAGGCGTGGGGGAACATGGTCATCATGCCGGCCGTCCCCAACAGCAAGGTGTGCCCGTCGGGTTCGGCATTTTTGACCATCTCCACCGCGATCCGCCCTGCCGCCCCGCCGCGGTTGTCGATGATCAGGGGCCCCAGCGCAGCGCGCACCGAATCGGCAATCGCACGCGTCAGCACGTCCTGCGTACCGCCCGCAGGCACACCGATCACGACCTTGATGGGCCTGGACGGGAAGGCCTGGCCATGGGCCGCTCCCGGGAGCCATCCCGGCAAGCCCAGGGCGGACCCCGCGTACAGGAAATCACGGCGCTTCATGAATACGTCCCCGCTCGCATGGCTTGAGGCCGCTTCGATTCAGGCTTCGGGCTTGAAGCCGGAACGCCGGATCACCGGCGCCCACTGGGTATTGAAGGCCTTGAACGATGCCTCGGTCTGCGCCTGGGTCATGGCCACCGGCACCATGTTGGCGGCAGCGAATCTGGCGCGTGTATCGGGCTCGGACATGATCTGGTATACCGCCTTGCTGAGCAGCTCCACCGTGGCCCGGGGCGTGGTGGACGGTGCAAAAAACGTGTTCCAGCCCACGGCGTTCAGCGGCAGGCCCTGCTCCTTGAAGGTCGGTACCGTGGGCGAAAACGGCGAACGCTTGAGGCCCGAGGTCGCCAGGATGCGCAGCTTGCCGCCATCATGGTGCGGCAGCAGGGAGTCCAGGGTGTCGAACGCCAGCGGGATCTGCCCGCCGATCAGGTCGGTGACCAGCGGCGCGGAGCCCCGGTAACCGACCACCTCGATGTTCACCTGCGCCATGTAGCTGAGCATCAGTGCAAAAAAGTGCGGCAGGCTGCCGGTGCCGGGCACGCCGGCATTGGCCTTGGCCGGATTGGCGCGAATCCAGGCCAGCATGTGCTGCACCTCCTTGACCGGCAGCGCAGAACCCACCGCGACGCCAAAGTCGTAATCCGTGACGGCGGCGACCGGGACGTAGTCTTTTTGCACGTCATATTTGAGGTCTTTGTAGATCAGGGGCGACACGCTCATCACGGCCGGATTGGCCAGCAGCAGCACCGTCTGGTCCGGCGGTGTGTTGACCAGCTGCTGCGCCGCCAGCCGGCCGCCGGCACCGACACGGTTTTCCACCACCACCGTGCGCTTGAGCAGCTGCTGCAGCCGGTCGGCCACCAGCCGGGCCGCGCGGTCGGTGCCGCCGCCGGGCGGGTAACCGACCACAATCCGCAGCGGGCCGCTCTGGGCCCGCGCCCAGCGCGGCATACCCACACTGGCGGCCAGCACGCCCGCGGCGGCGGAATGAACCAGGATCTTGCGGCGGTTGGGGGCAAGCGGTGCGGGTGCGAAACGCTGTGGCATGATGATTCTCCGGTGGGTGAGCCGCGATTGTCCCGACACACCCATTGATTGCGGAAATCAATCATCCCCGGTAATAACCCTCATGCCCCGCCCTTCCCCGGACGTTCCGCGCCTGGCGCAGCCAGAAATTCTCGACGACCTGCTGCTGTACCGGTTGAGCCGGCTGCATGCCACGGCCGGCAGCGTGGTGGTGCGCTATTGCGAAGGCCGGTTCGGCATCACGCGGCGCGAGTGGCGCGTGCTGGCCGTGCTGGCGGCACGCGGGCCCATGGGCTCGTCGGCGCTGGCCGAACAGGCCCATCTGGACCGCCCGCGCACCTCCAAGGCGGTGACCGCGCTGGCCGACAAAAAACTGCTCAGCCGGACCAGCCGCGCCGGCGACGCACGGCAGATCCAACTGGCACTCACGCCGGCCGGAGTGGCACTGCACCATGAGTTGTTCCCGCTGGTCAGCCGGATCAACCGCGAGGTGCTTGCCGCGCTGACGCCGGCCGAGACCGGCATGCTTGGCGAGATGCTTGAGCGCCTGCAGCAGGTTGCCGATGTCCTGGCCAGCCAGCAGGGGCTGCCACTGGCCGACCGGCGCCACGGCAGCAGCGCGCGACGCCTTGGCGGCCGCCGGGGACCCTAGCTACATCGGCATGCGATCGCGGCTGTCGCGCACGCCGCGCCGCACTTCCTGGACCATCGCCAGGATGCCCCAGAACTGCCGGGCCTGGACCTTGAGGCGGTAGTCGGTCTGGGCAATTTGCTCCTCGACCATTTCGGTCATGCGCGAGTCGAGGTCGGCCGGCGGCAACTTCAGGTAAGCCTCGCTTTCGGAGCCGTCGCGTTCGATGGTCGCGCCGGCCTTGCGGGCGATGTTGAGCATGGCGGTGTTTTCGCTGAGCGCGTGGATGAACATCATGCTCACGCCTTCGTTGCGCGCGTGGATCACCGCACGCTCGAACAGGCGGGCACCGTAGCCGCGGCCGCGCGCGTGCGGCAACACCGACACGCCGAACTCGGCGCAGCTGGTCAGCTGGGGATCCACCGACAGCGCCAGGTGTGCCATGGCGATCAGCTCGAGCCGGCGGTTGTAGATGCCGAAAATTTCATCGCGCTCGAAGTTGAGGCTGGTCGCGTAGCGGCGAACCTGCTCGTCGCTGGCAGCGTAGCCGAAGCGCAGGTAGCGGTCGTGCGAATCCAGCGCCAGCAAGTGCCGCGTGATGCGTTCGCCGTGGCTGGGGCCTATGGAACGGATGGGCACCATCACGGGTGCGCGGTAAGCAGGGGGCTCGCCCGCCACGTCAGGCGAGCGGAAGAACTCCTTGCCCGCGTTCAGGGATGCCTTTAAAAATAAGCCGGGGGTAACCATGGAGTCAATATAAGGGTTTTCCCTAGGAAGTCCAGCCAACAGGGGCTCTGGCCTGGCCAACACCATAAAAAAGCCTGATTACAGGTCAAACTGCACGCCAGCCCACGCGCAGCAAGCGCCTGCAGCTATCAAATCGGGAGCAAATCCTCGCTGAAAGGCTGGCCGGACCGGCGGAAGCCAACACTCAAACGGGTAGCTTCCCCTAATTCATCCCGGATTAGGCACCCAGGCGCCGGCAAAAACAAGCCAGGCGGGCATCCCGCATCAAACCGGGACGGCCGTCGTCGCCTTCACCCGGTCCAGCACAAAGCTGGTTTTGCAGTCCTGCACGCTGGGGTGTTTGAGCAGGGTGTCCATGATGAAGCGGCTGTAATGCCCCATGTCGGCCACCACCACCCGCAGCAGGTAGTCCATCTCGCCCGTCAGCGCCGCACATTCGACCACCTCGGGCCAGGTCTGCACGCTGGCGCGGAACAGGTCCATCGGGTTGCGCTTGTGCGATTCCGTGTGTTTTTCCAGCCGGACATTGATATAGGCGGTGAGTCCCAGTCCAACGGCTTCGGGCCTGACCAGCGCCACGTAACGGTCGATCACGCGGCTTTCTTCGAGCCGCTTGACGCGGCGCAGCACCGCGCTGGCCGACAGGCTGACCTGCTCGGCGATCTGGTCGTAGGTGGCCCGCCCATCAGCCTGAAGGCTGCGCAAGATGAGCCTGTCCAGCTTGTCCAATGCTTCCATCACGCATATTTTGCAGGTTTACTGCGTCGTTGCCAAGATGAGCGCCTCGATTTGCATAAAACATGAGGGCCGGCGCCGTTAAAGTGGACCATCTGCCCATTCACGCCGCTTCTGGAGACCCCATGACCGCCATCACCAGCCCCAACCCCACCACCGCCGCCACCGCATGGGACAACCCCATGGGCACCGACGGCTTCGAGTTCATCGAATACGCCGCACCGGAGCCTGCCGCCATGGGTGCGCTGTTCGAGCGCATGGGCTTCAAGCCGATTGCGAAACACCGCCACAAGAACGTGACGCTGTACCGCCAGGGCGGCATCAACTTCATCATCAATGCCGAACCCGATTCGTTCGCCCAGCGTTTTGCGCGCCAGCACGGCCCCAGCGTCTGCGCGATTGCCTTCCGGGTGCAGGACGCCAAGGCGGCCTACGAACGCGCGATCAAACTGGGCGCCTGGGGTTATGCCCACACCGCCGGTCCGGGCGAGCTGAACATCCCGGCGATCAAGGGCATTGGCGACTCCATCATTTATTTCATCGACCGCTGGCGCGGCAAGAACGGCGCGAAGGATGGCGACATCGGCAACATCGGCTTCTTCGATGTGGACTTTGAACCGCTGCCCGGCGCCGAGCTGAACCCGGCCGGCCATGGCCTGACCTACATCGACCACCTGACCCACAACGTGCACCGCGGCCGCATGGCCGAGTGGTCGGGTTTTTACGAGCGCCTGTTCAACTTCCGCGAGGTGCGCTACTTCGACATCGAAGGCCAGAGCACCGGCGTCAAGAGCAAGGCCATGACCAGCCCCTGCGGCAAGATCCGCATCCCGATCAACGAAGAGGGCAACGAAAAAGCCGGCCAGATCCAGGAGTACCTCGACAAATACCAGGGCGAAGGCATACAGCACATCGCCATGGGCTCGGACGACCTCTACGCGACGGTCGATGCACTGCAGCTCAGCGGCGTGAAGCTGCTGAACACCAGCGACACCTATTACGAACTGCTCGACAAGCGCATTCCCGGCCACGGCGAAAAGGTCGCCGAGCTGCAAGCACGCAACATCCTGGTCGACGGCACGCCCGGCGAGTTGCTGCTGCAGATCTTCAGCGAGAACCAGCTTGGTCCGATCTTCTTCGAGTTCATCCAGCGCAAGGGCAACCAGGGTTTTGGCGAAGGCAACTTCAAGGCGCTGTTTGAGACCATGGAGCTGGACCAGATGCGGCGCGGCGTCCTGGAAAAGGCATGAAGACCGGCACTCCACCGGAGGAAGTCCAGGCCGGGGCGCGCGCCGCGAAGGGCCGCCCCGAACAAGCGACGGCCCCCTCGGGGGGCAGCGAACCACACGCAGTGGGGAGCGTGGGGGTCACATCCTATGGCGCGAGCGAGCGCCCGCCGCGCGGTGACTACACGCGCGCCGGCGCCGACTACACCTGCCCACAGGACTACGACAGCTACACCGCGGCCGACCACGACACCTACCGGCGGCTGTATGCGCGCCAGGCGGCATTGCTGCCGGGTCTGGCCTGCGACGAGTTCATCGCCGCCCTGCCATCGCTGGGCAAGAGCGATCACATCCCGAGTTTTGAAGACATCAACCAGCGGCTGCGCAAAGCCACCGGCTGGGAAATCGTCACCGTCCCGGGACTGATCCCGGAAGTGCCGTTTTTCACGCTGCTGGCCAACCGCAAATTCCCGGTGACCGACTGGATACGCAAGCCCGAAGAGTTCGACTACATCGTCGAGCCCGACGTGTTTCACGACCTGTTCGGCCACGTGCCGCTGCTGTTCAACCCGGTGTTTGCCGACCACATGCAGGAATACGGCAAGGGCGGACTCAAGGCGCACGGCCTGGGCGCCTGCGAGCAACTGAGCCGGCTCTATTGGTACACCATCGAGTTCGGCCTGATCCAGCAAAAAGACGGGCTGCGCGCGTACGGCGCCGGCATCCTGAGTTCATCGGGCGAGCTGCAGCACTCGGTACAAAGCACGGAGCCGCAGCGCCTGCCGCTCGACATCGAACGTGTGATGCGCACGCGTTACAAGATCGACAGCTACCAGCAAACCTACTTCGTGATCAACAGCTTCCAGGAACTGTTCGACAAAACCGCGCCGGACTTCACACCGATTTACCAGCGGCTGCGGGACCTGCCTGATCTGGCGGCCGATGCGCGGCAAGGCGAGGAAGAAGCCATTCAGCGCTAAAGCAACGCATGGCGCCCTGCTGCGCGCCATCGGGCGGTCCAATTCATCGAGACGGCCTCTCCTACAAAAGGAGGAGGTAAAATTTTGTTACACCGTCTACGATGAGGCTTCCGTTGATTGAACTTTCTACTGCCATGACCAGAAACACGAAAGTGTTGCTGGTCATGGACGTGGTGGAGTCGGTCCGGATCATGGAGCAGGACCAGGATGGCTTTGTACGGCGGTGGCAACAACTCGTGGAAGAAGCGGAGCAGAACGTGCTGCCGCGGCATGGCGGTCGCATTGTCAAAAGCCTGGGCGACGGCCTGATGCTCGAGTTTGCCAGCGCCCAGGGTTGCGTCAAGGCCGCGTTTGACCTGCACGGCTTCACGCGGCAGGCCAACAGCGGCGTGCGGCCCGAGCACCAGATGCACCTGCGCATGGGCGGCCACCTCGCGAGCTTCGTCACCGACCAGCACGACATCTATGGCACCGACGTCAACCTGACCTCGCGCGTGAGCACGCTGGCAGGACCCGGCGAAACCGTAGTCACCGCCGACATGCGCGACCAGCTCGCGCCTTTGCTGGACGCAGACGTCGAGGACCTCGGTGAATGCCACCTCAAACATGTGAAAGAGCCGGTGCGCGCCTACCGCGTCGGCCCGCCCGGCGATGCACCCGTGGTTCCGCGGGGCAACGCGGTCGAACTGAACCTGCGCCCCTCCATCGCCGTGATCCCTTTTGCGATGCGCAGCAACGAGCCGGGCCACGAGTTGCTCGGCGAAGCCATGGCGGACGAGGTGATTGCGGCGCTGTCGCGGACCTCGGAATTGCATGTTATCTCGCGCCTGTCGACGACGGTGTTCCGCGATCGCCGCGAAGCCATCGAGGACATCAAGACCCATTTGGGCGCTACTTACATCCTCTCGGGCACCTGCCGCAGCGCCGGCACCCAGCTGGCCTTGTTTGTGGAGCTGATCGATACCAAAACCGGACACATCCTCTGGGCGGAGAGCCTCAAGGGGCAGGTGCAGGGTTTGTTCGCCGCTGATGACGAGTTGATTGCGCGCGTGGTGGCCGGCATCAGCGCCTCAGTCATGTCCCAGGAGTTGCAGCAAGCCCGCAGTCAGGCGCTTCCCACCCTGAACGATTACACCTTGCTGCTGGGCGCGGTGGCATTGATGCACCGCACGTCGCTCATTGAGTTTGATCGCTCTCGAAAAATGCTGGAGCATCTTGTAGAGCGCGGCCGCCGGCACCCCATTCCACATGCCTGGCTGGCTAAATGGCATGTTTTGCGCGCGTCACAAGGATGGTCGGACGATCCGAAGGCCGATGCAGCAAAGGCGCGCGACTTCACCAAACGCGCCCTCGATAGCGACCCCGATTGTTCGCTGGCGTTAACCATCGATGGCATGGTTCACACCAACTTGTTTCATGATTTTGGACAGGCAGAAACCAGCTACGAAAGGGCTTTGTCGGCCAACCCCAACGATTCGCTGGCTTGGTTGCTCAAGGGAATGTTTCATGCCTTCAAGGGTGAAGGAGGCCAAGCGTATACCCACGTCAACAAGGCCAACGTCCTGTCGCCGCTGGACCCCTTGAAGTATTTTTATGAATCCCTGACAGTATCGGCCCTTGTATGTGATGGTCGTTACGACGAAGCAATCGCGGTGGCAAGAAGTTCCCTGCGACACAACACGACACACGCATCGACCTATCGGGCATTGATGCTCGCACAATCGTTCGCCGGAAAACTTGAAGACGCCCGGCAAACCCGCCTCAAGCTGGAGCGCATCGAGCCCGGATTCACTGTTCAAAAGTTTCTTGCCCGGTATCCGGGGCGTGAGATAGCGCCTGCATACGCCAAAACCCTTGGCGATGCTTTGGCACGGGTTGGCGTCCCTTTCAACTAAAACACACTTGGAGTAAATGACTATGGCGGGTTATGCAGGTTATGCCGGATACGCCGGTTATGCAGGGTACGCCGGCTATGCCGGTTACGCGGGCTATGCGGGATATGCCGGTTATGCGGGGTACGCTGGATACGCCGCAGCGCCGGACCCTCTTGTGGTCGAAGCTCTAAACAACAGCCGAGGTGCGCTGGTGGGCCCGTTTGCAGGCGCCACGATTCCCTTCACGCTGCCTACCCCACTCGACAAACCCGACCGCCTGGCCGACTGGGCCGCCGGCCCGCGCATGGCGGTGTGTTCCCTGGAACTCCTGTCCGGCCTGCGCTTTGATGTGAACCAGACCAAGGCGGCCGTGTCCCTCGGTTTTGTGAACCTGGACAAAAAGCCGCTCAAGGACCTGACGCTGGCGCGCCTGGTCCGCCCAAGTGAGAAAATTTTCACACAGCAACTGGACCTGGTGGCCAACTACGCGGAATTGCGCGAAGACCGCGGTGCCGAAGTCCTGGCGCAGACAGGGGGCGGCGCACCGTTCTGGGCATCGATCGTGGGGCTGACGGCGCACCGCCACAAATACACACTGGAATTGCTGGACCTGGCCATGTCGCTGGCCACGCACGTCGAGATGCGCTTCAAGCACGCCTTTGCCTGCCAGCGTCCGGTCGACCTGTCACCCCAAATCCAGCCCATGATCCCGACCCCGGGCCACGCCAGCTGGCCCAGCGGCCATGCGACGGAAGCCTACATGACCAGCGCGGTGTTGCAGGCCCTGCTCCCGCACGGTGACAGCTACCGCGAGCAGCTGGAGCGGCTGGCTGCGCGTATCGCCGTCAATCGCACCGTTGCCGGCCTGCACTACCCGGTCGACAGCGCGGTGGGACGCTTGCTGGGCACCTCGCTGGCCGATTTTTTTGTGGCGCGCTGCAGCGGCCAGAAAGTGCACGAACGCGGCTTCAACGGCCCGAAATTCCATGGCCCCAAAAACCAGGTGCTGGACTTCGATCCCCGCGTGTCCATGATCGACAACAAAAGCGGCTATTACGAATACGGCTCAACGGCCTCGGCCATTGCGGCCTCGCCGCTGCTCGAGTTCATGTGGACCAAAGCCGCCAAAGAGTGGCAACCGCTCAAGTAAGCCGCCATGCGCTGGACCCCACTTCCCAAGGGCGAATTCACCGGCATCCACTGGGCCAGGCCCGGTGCCACCGCAGGTTTTGACCCCTACCTGGTCTGGGCCGAGGCCGACGACTTCGCCGGTTATGGCAAGCGGCGCCCGAAATGGCTGCCGATTGCCATTGAGCTCACGCCCGGCACCAGCGTGCAGCAGTTGCTGGACGCGGCATCCGGCAAGTGGTTGCATGTTCCGCCGGTCTACACCGGCCGCGCTGCGCCTGCGGGCCTGAAGTTCTGCACCGCACGGGTGCGGCCCGCATTTTTCAAACACATCCAGCCCGGCGGCCGGCTGCACGCGCTGGTGCTGCGCTTCGAACTGGGCCTGCCCGCGGCGGAATATGCCGACGACCCGACGGGTCCCGGCCAGGGAAGCCTGCCGCCCCACTCAACCGGCGCCGCCTACCAGGCCGAGGTGAACGCCGAAACCCTGCTGTCCGGCAAGGTGCTGGCACTGATCGACGACAGTCTGGCGCTGGCCCACGCCAACTTTCTGCACGGGGGCAAGGCGCGCACCGCTTATTTCTGGCGGCAGGACGCCAAAGGCACAGGCCGGACGCCGCAGGCGCTGGGTTATGGCCATGAACTGACCGCCGCCGACATCAACGCTGCCATGCGCGCCCACTTTGACGGGGGCATGGTCCACGAAGCCGCGGTCTACGCTGCGCTCGGGCTGTCCAGCCTGGGCAGGAAAAGGCAAGGCGGCGGCGAGTACTTTTTTCACGCGCTGGACACCTCCGTCAGCCACGGCACCCATGTGATGGACCTGGCCGCCGGGCCGCGTACGCTGCTGGCCCAGGTGGGCAATCTTCCGCCGGGCTTCGACGCACCACCGACCTGGGCACAGGCTGACGATGACGCCAGCCGGGCGCCGCTGATTGCGGTCCAGCTCGACTACGACACGGTGCGCGACACCTCGGGCGGCTCCATGAACGTGCACGTCCTGGACGGCCTAATGTACATCCTGTCGCGCTGCACCAGCGACGCGAAGGTGACGGTGAACATCAGCTTCGGCACCCTGGCCGGCCCGCACGACGGCACCTCGCTGCTGGAAGCCGCCATGGACCAGTTGATCACCCTGCTGGGCGAGCGGCTGCACATCGTGCTGGCCGCCGGCAACAGCTACCAATTGCGCACACACGCCAACAAAACGCTATCAAAAGGTGAGCACTATACGCTTGACTGGCGGGGGCTACCCGATGATTCGACCCAAAGTTTTGTGGAACTGTGGATTGAGGAAGCCTGCGACGGTCTGGAGATCCGGCTCACGCCCCCGGGCTGCGCCCCCTTGCCGGCGCTGAAGTTGGGCGAGTCACGTATGTGGACCAACGGCGGCAAGCAGCCCCTGTGTGCGCTGATTTACCCGGAAGCGGTGGCTACCGGCAGGCGCGGCACCTGCGCGCTGCTGGCCGTCGCCCCGACCTTCAGCTTCGAGCCCGGGACAGGCACCGCGCCCAGCGGTGTCTGGAAGATCGAACTCATCAACAGAAGCAACAAGCCGGTCACGGTCGACGCCTATGTGGAGCGGGATGACGTGGTGGTCGGCACGCGCAGCGGGGCGCGGCAATCGCACTTCGAGGACCCGTGGTACGACACCAGCGGCAACCCGGACGCCTTTGTCGACCACCCCGGCAACCCCAGCGCCATCCGGCGCAGCGGCAACTTCAACGGCATCGCGACCGGCGCCCAAACGGTGTCGGTCGGCGGCACGCGAATCACCGGGCCGCGCTGGGCGCATTACTCGCCGCAAAAGCCCGATCCCGACGCCAGCCGGCCGCAGCGTCCCGGCGTGGTCAAGGTGCCGGACGCCGAAGCCTTCAGCGACGGCAACCCCGCAGCGCCGGGCGTCAACGCGGCAGGCACCCGCAGCGGTGCGGTGGTGCGCCTGCGCGGCACCAGCGACGCATCACCCCAAATCGCGCGGCAGATTTTCAATGCCAGCTGACGCCGGAAGCTTGCCGGCGGCCTTGGCGCGGGGCACGCTGGCTGCTCGGGACCGCGGTCGGCGGCCGACAGGCCGGTTTGGGCGAAACCCAAAAAAGATTTACATTAACTTGCACTTTTAACAGGTGGCAAGCCTTCAACACCGCAACACCAGGAGAGATTTATGGGCTACTTCATGAAAGAACACGACATCTACATCGGCACGATGCTGGATGAATTGAATCTTCGTTTTGCGCCGTCACAAGGCAAAGAAAGCCATTTCGGCGGCATCGACGAAATGGTCGCCCTGCAGAAGGAGTTCAAGATCTTCAAGAAAGGCCGCTCCTTCAAAACCAGTTGCGCTGTGCTCAACCTCGGCGCCCGCAACAACGAGGTGAAGAACCGCTGGCAGGCGCTTCTCGGCAACCTGGCCAAACATGACTCAAACGTGAAGGGCCAGAACGGCGACGCCGCCATTGTGGCCGCCATCATGAAAAACCTGGCCTCCAAAGCCCCGCTTCCGGTCTTTTTCACCTCGCACGACATGCGTGGCGCAAAGGAAAACACCGAGGTGAAAATCACCGCCAAAACCCGTCCCATCCACTACCTGGAACAGGACTACCTGAGCATCTCGCTGCCAATGCAGCCGGTCTCCGCTGCCGGAAAAACCGGCGCAAAAAAGGCTGCCAAGAAATAATGCGGTGAGCCAGGCAGCTTCCGGTGAGGTCCCGGTCTCGGAAAACGGGCTCACCGGGCTCCATGACGAGATCGCTCACTACTACAGCCGCAAGGTGAGCATTCATGGCCCCACGCCCCTGGGCGTGGACTGGCCCTGCATGCCGACGCAGGAGTTGCGCTTTGTGCAGCTCTTGCGGCTGTGCGACTTTTCCGGGCCCTTCTCCCTCGATGACCTCGGTTGCGGCTACGGCGCCTTGCTGGCGTTCCTGGCAAAACGGCACCGGCGCAGCAGGATCGACTACCTGGGCATCGACCTGTCGCAAGCCATGCTGGTCGAAGCCCAGCGCTTGTGGGGCCAGCGCAGCAACACGCGGTTTGTCAGGGGACACGCCAGTCCCAGGGTTGCCGACTATTCAGTCGCCAGCGGCATCTTCAATGTGAAGCTGCACCAGCCCGCCGAACGCTGGACCCGCTTTATCGAGACCACCCTGACCGGCATGCACGCCACCAGCCAGCGTGGCTTTGCCGTCAATTTTCTGGCGCCCCTGACCGCGGGCGTGGAAGGAAAAACCGAGCTCTACCGTTCGCCAGCGCAAGTGTGGCGGCAATTCTGCGAGGACCAACTGCAGGCCCGCGTCGAGGTGCTGGAAAACTACGGGCTGCGCGAATACACCCTGCTGGTCCGGCGTGCCGAATCGCCCTAACCACCCGCCGCCAGTTGGGTCAGCCGGGTTCGCTCAGCCAGCAATTTCGGGGCATAAATTGCGGCGCCGGTGATGTCGATCAGCTTCTCGGCCTGTTCAAACAGGTCCATGGCCGCGGCCCGTGAATGGGCATCACTCTTTCGACTCAAGGCGCCGCCCCAGATGATCAGCGCACGGCATTCCGCCAAACGGTTGCTGCGCGGCTTCGAGATATCGATGTTTTCCCTCGCCGCCGCAATGGACAACTCCAGATCGCCCAGCAGATAGTGGCATTCAGCCAGGCTGGCCCGGATTTCAGCTTCGAATTCCACCGCCACCTTGGTGCGCTCGATAAAGCCAAGGGCCTCTGAAAAGCTGTGCAGCGCTCGCTCGGGATCGCCGCTGCTGGCTGCAGCCAGACCGGAGCACCACAGGGCAAAAACGCGTGAGTACGGGCTCGCATATTGCTGCGCGAGATTCGCGACCATCGCCACGTGTTCCTGCGCAAGCGACGCATCCTGCGTGGCTGCTGCAAATTCGACGTGAAGATGGTGGGTAATCTGCCGGATCACCGGATCGCCCAGCGCTTCATCGGTCGACAACATCTGTTGCAGGCACAGTTTTGCCTCCTGAAGCCGGTTCATCCTGATCAACAGGCGCACGCGGATACCGAGCGCCCACTGCTCAATGCTGAAGTCGATGAACTCCCGGTCGAACTGGTCAATGTTTGCGACGGCCGTCATGGCCGCATCGTTGGCAGCCAGCCCCTCTTTCAGCAGGCCCGACCACGCATAAGCCTGGCTGAGCGCCACATTGAGCATCGCCACTCTGCCGGCATCCTGGCCGGGCGGTGTCAATGCCAGCGCCTTGAGCATGCAATCGACGTAATCGTCTGCCGCACCTCCACCCGACTGCAGAATGCGTCCGCGCGCGAGCAGCAGCAACTGCACCAGCCGGCTGTCGACCTCGCTCGCGAGCTCAATGGCTTCTTGAATGATTTGCTGGACTTCATCGGGCTTCAGGCCCTCGCGCCAGCCCAGGTAAACAATCCGTCCGCCGGCCAGCGCGCGCAGGCTGTTGATCTCGCGCGAACGTTCCTGTCCCTCCAGCAAGGACCACACCCTGCGCCAGTGCTTGATGGCCTGTGCAGAGTTGGTCGACCCCGTCCACCTGGCCGCGCGCGCCTCATGCTCGGCGGCCTGCAAGAACTGGCCGGCGGCGGCATAGTGGTAGGCGATCAGGGCGGCAAACTCGCCGGGCTGCGCGCTGTAATGGGCTTCCATGGCGACGGCCACCGCAGCGTGCAGGTTGGCGCGCCTGGCCTTGAGCTGGGTGTTGTAGGCCACCTCCTGAATCAGCGGATGCCGAAAGGCAAAACGTCGCCCGCCGGCGATCTCCCGGAGCAACTGCAGCAATTCGACTTCGCAGAGCCCGTCCAGCCCGCTCTCCACCTGGCTGACCAGGTAAACCGCGACGTCCTGCAGGACGACCAGGGGGATTTCCTTGCCGATGACGGCACAGATGTGGAGCAGGGTTCTTTGTGCGGCAACGAGGCGGTCGATCCGTTCGCCGATCACGGCCTGCACCGTCGCAGGCAGGGCATGCACCAGCGACGCCGTGTCCGGCGGGCCTGCGCCGGGGATCTCCAGCTGGACGCTTTTCTCGACCAGGGAGTTGACGAGCTCTTCGGCAAAAAACGGGTTGCCTGCAGAGCGCTCCACAATCAGGGACAAAAAACCCTGCAGCTGCGGATGGTGCCGCAGCCGCTCGCGCACCAGTTCCTGCGCATCGTCCTTGCCAAGGTCTGCCAGATGCATGGCCTGGAAGTGCGGCCACTCCGCCCACGGCGCCTGGTAACCGGGGCGGTAATTGAGCAGCAGCAGCAGCCGGGTACCGGCCACCGCCTGCACCAGGGCAGAGACAAACTCGGCGCTGGCCTCGTCGAGCCAGTGCAGGTCCTCAAACACGATGACGCACAGGCGGCTTCCGGTGTGCTTGACCAGTTCATGCACCAGCCCCAACAGCCTCGCGCGCCGCGCCTTGGGATTGAGCGAACACGCCACGCCCCCCTCTTCCGCCACGCCAAGAAACTCGCACAGAAGGGCAAAATCATCGGGTGTGCTGGCTACGGATTTTGCGAGGATGCCAGCGATGCGTTCCCGGGCATCCGCGGGCTCATGTGCGGGCGATATCTGGAAAAAGCAGGTGCGCAGCAGCATCAGCACGGGCTGCAGCGGCGTGGCGTGCCCGTACAGCTGGGTCCTGACTTCAAAAACCGGGATCAGCCTCGCGCGGCACTGTTCGGCAAACTCATGGCAAAGGCGGCTCTTGCCGGTTCCCGGCGCACCCGACAGGCCCAGAACAGCACCCTGCGCATGTTCGGCGCGGGCAAGTGCTTTTTTCAAGGCATCGAGCTCCCGTGCACGTCCCCTGAAAACAGACAGGGACGCCTCGTGGAAATGGTAGTTGTGCACATCGTGTTTCATGCCGAGCAGGACATGTATCTCCACGGGCTCGCTGATGCCCTTGAGAAGATGCGGCCCCATCGGCCGGACATTACAAACCGAGCGCACCAGGGCCAGGCAATCCGCCGTCAGGCAGATACCGCCCGGCTCGGCAAGGCCGACCACGCGGCTGGCCAGATGGATGGCATGACCGTGCACACCACCGCCCTTCGTGGCATCCGCGGCCTGTGGATCAAGCGCCACCTGGCCGGAGTGCAGGCCGACCCGGATGCGCATCCCCTGCGCATGGCCTTCGAACGCCGCCTGCATGGCAATGGCG
>CALRTF020000067.1:0-16123 GCA_943370985.1 Paenacidovorax caeni | reverse complement strand
AAGCGTGGCTCAGCAGCAGCAGCTTGCAGGTGGTGTTGATGTGGGTGCGCTGGCAACGTGCGGCGTACCAGGTGTAGCCGATCTCGACGCGCTTCACGGCCGGCAGGATGTCGTGGTAACTGCTGCTGCCGAGCACCGTGCCGGTGGCCATGTCGCGCACCGCAAAAGGAAAACGGTGACCGGCCTCGCGGCCCTTGAGCGCGTCCTCGATGTAGGCGCGGGTCTGCTCCGGCTCGGGCACCGAGGTGACGCGTATCTTCCACAACTCGCCGTCGGCCGCCGCCGCGCGCAGGCCGGCTTCGTGGTCCAGCGCCAGCGGCACCAGCTCGATGCCACGGCCGGACAGGGTGACAGGCTGTACAAAACTCATGAGGTGCCTCTCTCTTTTTTGGCCTGTGCCCGGCGCCAGCGCCGCGCCACCTGCAAACCGAGGCCGCCGCCCAGGCCGACCAGTACGATCGCGGCTATCGCGGCATTGCCGTAGCCTTCGGCAAAGAGGTCCAGGCCGGCGAGGCGGCCGATCCAGAAGCCGATCAGCGCGCCGCCCACAAACCCGGTCGCGTCGGACAGGCCTTCGAGCAGGAGCTTTCGGGTATCCGCAGCCATGCCTGTTTACCGGTTGTGGCGCTGCATGAACACCAGTTTTTCAAACAGGGTCACGTCCTGCTCGTTCTTGAGCAGCGCGCCGACCAGCGGCGGCACGGCGACCTTGTCTTCCTTGCTCTGCAGCGCTTCGAGCGGAATGTCTTCAGCGACCAGCAGCTTGAGCCAGTCCAGCAGCTCGCTGGTCGACGGCTTCTTTTTCAGTCCGGGCAGGTTGCGCACGTCATAAAAGGTCTTCATGGCCGCAGCCAGCAGTTCCTTCTTGAGGCCCGGGAAGTGCACATCGACGATCAGCTTCATGGTCTCGGCGTCGGGGAACTTGATGTAGTGGAAGAAGCAGCGGCGCAAAAAGGCGTCGGGCAGTTCCTTTTCATTGTTCGAGGTGATGAAGACCAGCGGCCGGTGTTTGGCCTTGATCAATTCGCGCGTTTCGTAGCAGTAGAACTCCATGCGGTCGATCTCGCGCAGCAGGTCGTTCGGGAACTCGATGTCGGCCTTGTCGATCTCGTCGATCAGCAGCGCGACCGGCTCGTCGGCCGTAAAGGCCTGCCAGAGCACACCCTTGATGATGTAGTTGTGGATGTCCTTGACCTTTTCGTCGCCGAGCTGCGAATCGCGCAGGCGCGAGACCGCGTCATATTCATACAGGCCCTGCTGCGCCTTGGTGGTGGACTTGATGTGCCATTGCAACAGCGGCAATTTCAGGGCTTCGGCCACTTCCTCGGCCAGCATGGTCTTGCCGGTGCCGGGCTCGCCCTTGACCAGCAGCGGCTTTTTCAGGGTGGCGGAGGCATTGACGGCAAGCATCAGGTCCTGGGTCGCAACGTAGTTCTTGGAGCCTTGGAATTTCATGGTGGGCAGCAGCGGTGAAGGGGAAGACGGGTGAATGTGTGCGGATTCGGCCGGGTCGGGCGCCGGCCCGGCAGGCCCAGATATAATCGATGGCTGTTGATATAACGAATCCTCACCTGAATTGTGCGCGAAAAATGAATAAGCTGTTCACCACGATATTCGCTCTTGCTGTCTCTCTTGCGACCGCTGCGGCCCATTCCCAGGACATCAAGGGTGATGTCAAGGCCGGCGAAACCAAAAACGCCATGTGTATCGGCTGCCACGGCATCAAGGGTTACCAGGCCAGCTTTCCCGAGGTGTACAAGGTGCCGATGATTTCGGGCCAGAGCGGCAAATACATCGCCGCTGCCCTGCACGCCTACCAAAAAGGCGAGCGCAAACACCCGACCATGCGCGGCATCGCCGACTCGCTGAACGACCAGGATATTGCCGATCTGGCGGCCTATTACGAACAGCATGGCGTGAGCGCCGCCCCGGCCGCCCGCACCGCCAAAACCCCGAGCCCCGCCGTCGCCGCCCTGCTGGCCAAGGCCAATTGCGCGTCCTGCCACGGCGCCGACTTCAGCAAACCGATCGACCCGACCTACCCCAAACTCGGCGGTCAGCATGCCGACTACCTGTTTGTGGCGCTCAAGGCCTACAAGGTCGAGAACAATCCCAAGGTCGGCCGCGGCAACGCCATCATGGCCGGCATGGCCAAGCAGTACACCAACGCCGAACTCAAGCAGCTGGCCAACTACATGGCCTCTGTCGAGGGCGACCTCAAGGTGGTTCCGCAGAGCAAGTTCCGATGAGCTTGAGCCCCCACGCTTTTCACTGCGTGTAATGCGCTGCCCCCCGAGGGGGCTAATTTTCCTAGGGGCGGCCCGTCGGAAAATTGGCCACTTCGCTCCCGAAAGTAAAACAAAGCCCCGCTCTGCGGGGCTTTGTCATTGTGGGTCAAGGTTTTGTCACGTGCCGCTGGGCGCTGCCAGCGCGACCGCAGGGGGCTAATCCTTGGTCGCGTGGCGCTGCACACAGGCGATGTAGGCGTCGCCGTCGGGCGGACGGCCCGCGCGCTGGCTTTCCCAGACCATCTGTCCCAGGCAATCCATGGCTTCATGGTGGGCGTCGTGCAGCGAGTTGCGCCGGGCGGCCAGCAATTCCACCGCCTGGCGGATGCCGCGCGGCTGGTCGATCGAGCATTGCTCGCTGATCGACAGGTGCATGGACAGGTGCAGAAAGGGGTTGGTCTTGCCGGCCTCGACCTCGTAGATCCTTGCCAGCGCGGCGTCGGTATCGGCAAAGTCGGCGTGGTATTCGGGATGCTCCTCCAGCCACTGGCTTGCTATGGTTTCAATAGCTTCCAGCGGTTGTCCGGCGCGGGTCTTGGCGTAAACAGAGCAGAAAAACCGGCGGACATCGGCTTGCGAGGGCGTGAACATGGGACAAGCGTAGCACGGCTGGTTTTCCCCCCGCGACTGTGGTGTTTCAGGCACGCCAGCCTGTCCGGCGGCAATGTCCTACGCGGCTGCAGTGGCCACTGGCTTAAATTCCAGCCACGGCAATGCGATCCGGTAAGCGCGCCGATCATCAATAAACACATCCGGCGAGGAGAACTCCATGAACGCAATGAAAATCACGGGCATCGTCCTGATCGTGCTCGGCCTGGCCGGCTTTTTTACCGGTGGCTTCAGCTTCACCAAAGACACCTCCAAGGCCAAGCTCGGCCCGCTGGAGCTGGTGGTCAAGGAAAAGGAAACCGTCAATTTCCCGCAGTGGCTGAGCATAGGCGCGGTGCTGCTGGGCGCGGTCGTGCTGGTCATGGGCTCCCGCAAGCCATAACACCCGCGCTTGCCGTCGCCGAGCGTCCTGCACCGCGCAGGGCGCATCTTCTTTCCCTGCTCACCCCTTGTTTTGTACCGCCAGCAGGCGCGAAATCGTCTGCGCTGCCTGCAGCAGGGGCTGCAGCATGTTTTCCTGCATGACCTTGGCACTGGTGCGGTTGGCCTGTCCGCTGATATTGAGCGCGGCCACCGTGCGACCGGCCCGGTCGTGGATGGGCGCTGCCATGGACACCAGTCCTTCCTCCAGTTCCTGATTGACCAGGCACCAGCCCTGTTTACGGGTTTGGGCCAGTTTCTGGCGCAGGACGTCGATATCCGTCACCGTATACCTGGTCAGCGCCTGGGCCCTTGAGGCCTTCAGGCAGGCCATGGCCTCTTCCTCCGGCAGGGCGGACAGCAGCACCCGGCCCATGGAGGTGCAGTAGGCCGGCAGCCGCGAGCCGACGCCCAGCGTGATGCTCATGATCTTGTGGGTGGAGACACGCAGCACATACACGATGTCGGTGCCGTCGAGCACGGCGGCCGAACACGATTCCCCGACTTGCCCGGCCAGGTTTTCCATCACCGGTTCGGCCAGGTTCCAGATCGGCAGCGACGACAGGTAGGCAAAACCGAGGTCCAGGATGCGCGGCGTCAGCGAAAAATGTTTGCCGTCGCTGTCCACATAAGCGAGGGTCTGCAGCGTCAGCAGGATGCGCCGCGCGCCGGCACGGGTCAGGCCGCTGCGCGCGGCGACCTCGCTCAGGGTCTGTCGCGGCGCGCTCGCGCTGAAGGACCGGATCACTTCCAGCCCGCGCGCAAACGACTGCACATAGCTGTCACCCGGCACGGGACCGGCCGGACTGTCGGGACGCAGGGACGATGCCGCAATTGCCATGGCTGCCAAAATCTCCTAAAATTCATTATACGAACATTTGTTCGATATAAGAACAAATCAGGCGACCTTTTCATTTCGGGACAAACATTTCATGATCAACAAGATAGTGGGGACTGTGGCCGAGGCGCTGGCCGGTGTGCAGGACGGGGCCACGGTCCTGATCGGCGGTTTCGGCACCGCCGGCATCCCCAATGAACTGATAGACGGGCTGATCGCGCAGGGTGCGAAGGAGCTGACGGTTGTCAACAACAATGCCGGCAACGGCGACACCGGGCTGGCGGCGCTGCTCAGGACCGGCCGCGTGCGCAAGATCATCTGCAGCTTTCCGCGCCAGGCCGACAGCCATGTGTTCGACGAGCTCTACCGCGCCGGCAAGCTGGAGCTTGAGCTGGTGCCCCAGGGCAACCTGGCCGAGCGTTTACGCGCGGCAGGTGCCGGCATCGGCGCCTTCTTCTCGCCGACCGGTTACGGCACCGAGATGGCCAAAGGGAAGGAAACCCGCGAGATTGACGGCAAGGGTTATGTGCTGGAGACGCCGATTCACGGCGATGTGGCCCTGATCAAGGCCGAGCGCGGCGATCGCTGGGGCAACCTGATGTACCGCAAGGCGGCACGCAACTTCGGCCCGGTCATGGCCACGGCGGCCAAACTCACGGTGGCCACGGTGCACGAACTGGCCGAACTCGGCGAGATGGACCCGGAGCACATCATCACACCCGGCATCTACGTCCGCAAGATTGTGAAGATAGCCCGCGTCGCCACCGAGGCCGGCGGTTTCAGGAAGGCCGCATGACCATGAGCTACCAAAAACGGACCAAGGACCAGCTCGCCGCCCGCGTGGCCCAGGACATCCACGAAGGCGCGGTGGTCAACCTCGGCATCGGCATGCCGACGCTGGTGGCCAACCACATTCCCTCGACGCGCGAAGTGCTGCTGCACAGCGAAAACGGCATTCTCGGCATGGGGCCGGCGCCGGCTGAGGTCGATGAAGACTACGACCTGATCAATGCCGGCAAACAGCCGGTGACGCTGCTCAAGGGCGGCGCGTTTTTCCACCATGCCGACAGTTTCGGCATGATGCGCGGCGGCCATCTCGACATCTGCGTGCTCGGGGCTTTCCAGGTGTCCGCCACCGGTGACCTCGCCAACTGGAGCACCGGTGAGCCGGGCGCCATTCCCGCCGTGGGCGGCGCGATGGATCTCGCCATCGGGGCCAGGCAGACCTGGGTCATGATGGACCTGCTGACCAAAAAAGGCGAGAGCAAGGTCGTGAAGACCTGCAGCTACCCGCTGACCGGCCTCGGCTGCGTCAAGCGCATCTACTCCGAACTGGCGACACTGGAATGCACGCCGCAAGGCCTCAGGCTGATTGACAAGGTCGACGGCCTGGGACACGCCGAGCTGGAAAAACTGATAGGCCTGCCGGTCGCCGCTTAAGCTCAACATATCCTCAACACGCCGCGGAGCCCAGGCTGCCGGCTCCTTCCGGGAAAACAGACCATGACAACACAAGCCTTTATCTGCGACGCCATCCGCACTCCCTTCGGCCGATACGGCGGTGCGCTCAGCAGCGTGCGCACCGACGACCTGGCGGCCGTGCCGCTCAAGGCCTTGATGGCGCGCAACCCGAATGTCGACTGGCTGGCGGTGACCGACGTGATTTACGGCTGCGTGAACCAGGCCGGCGAGGACAACCGCAATGTGGCCCACATGGCGACGCTGCTGGCCGGCCTGCCGCTGGAGTTGCCGGGCACAACGATCAACCGCCTGTGCGGCTCCGGCATGGATGCGGTGGGCACGGCCGCGCGTGCCATCAAGGCCGGCGAGGCGCGCCTGATGATTGCCGGCGGCGTCGAAAGCATGAGCCGCGCGCCCTTTGTGATGGCCAAGGCCGAAAGCGCCTTCAGCCGGGCCGCGCAGATGTACGACACCACCATCGGCTGGCGTTTCGTCAACCGGCTGATGAAGGAAAAATACGGCACCGACGCCATGCCCGAGACGGCGGAAAACGTCGCAGCCGATTACAAGATCAGCCGTGAGGACCAGGACAGGATGGCGCTCGCCTCACAGCTCAAGGCCGTCGCTGCGCAGAAGGCCGGGTTTTTCGACGCCGAAATCACGCCGGTCACCATCCCGCAGAAAAAGGGTGATCCGGTGGTCGTGAGCAAGGACGAACATCCACGCGAAACCTCGCTGGAGGCGCTGGCCAAACTCAAGGGTGCGGTGCGGCCCGACGGCAGTGTGACGGCCGGCAATGCCTCGGGTGTCAACGACGGCGCCTGCGCCTTGCTGGTCGCGAATGAAGAAGCCGCGAAACAAAACGGCCTCACGCCGCGCGCGCGCATCGTCGGCATGGCCACGGCCGGCGTGCCCCCGCGCATCATGGGCATAGGCCCGGCGCCTGCGACCGAGAAGGTGCTCGCGCTGACCGGCCTGAGCCTGGCGCAGATGGACGTGATCGAACTCAACGAAGCCTTTGCCGCCCAGGGCCTGGCGGTGCTGCGCCTGCTGGGCCTGCAGGACGACGATGTGCGTGTCAACCCGAACGGCGGCGCGATTGCGCTGGGCCATCCGCTGGGCGCGTCGGGCGCACGCCTGATCACTACCGCGGTGAACCAGCTGCACCGCAAGGGCGGCCGTTACGCGCTGTGCACCATGTGTATCGGCGTCGGTCAGGGCATCGCGGTGGTGATCGAGCGCGTTTAAAGCGACATCGGGGGCCGTTGCGCCATGGCCGCGCGCCAGCGCAGCAGCTCCGGGTGCTGCTCGCCGGGTTTGACTTTCACGATGCGCGCAAAATCCACCGCCACCACGGCGGTGATGTCGGCGATGCTGAACCGGTCTGCCGCGATGAAGTCACGGCCGCGCAGCCGTTCATCGAGCCGCGCCAAAAAATTCTGCACGCGCGCCAGCCCGCGCTGCGCGAGTTCTGGAATCTGCGGGTAATCCACCGGCCCGGGCAGGGCGCGGTTCGCCATGCCGGGCGAGCTGTTGCGCAGGCATTCGGCAATCGCCAGCAGGCCCTCGAACTCGATGCGCCACTGCCAGCTCGCAATCTCGGCTTTTTCCAGCGCGGTGCTGCCCAGCAAGGGCGGCTCGGGGCAGTGCGCTTCGGCCCAGGCAGCGATCGCTGCGTTGTCGGTGAGCATCACGCCTTCAGCGGTGCGCAGCGCAGGCACGGTGCACTGGGGGTTGAGGCGGCGGTAGGCCTCACCGAGCTGCTCGCCGGCACGCAGGTCCACCTGCACGGTTTCATGAGCCAGGCCTTTTTCGGCCAGCAGGATGCGGGCACGCCGCGGGCTGGGTGCGGTGGCGCAGTCGTACAGGGTGATCATGAGGGCTGCGCCATTTTGTCCTGGGTGCGGGTGTCGAAGTCGCTCGCGTCGTGGCGTTCATGCAGCTGGCTGGACGGCTCGCCCCAGGTGCGGTTGACCATGCGGCCGCGCCGGGCACCGGGACGTTTGGCAATCTCGTCGGTCCAGCGCACGACGTTGGTGTAAGCCTGCACCTGCAGGAATTCGCCGGCCTCATAGAGCTGGCCTTTGGCCAGCGCGCCGTACCAGGGCCAGACCGCAATGTCGGCGATGCTGTAGTCATCGCCTGCCAGATACGGCACCTCGGCCAGCCGGCGGTCCAGCACATCGAGCTGGCGCTTGACCTCCATCGCATAACGGTCGATCGGGTACTGCATCTTGCTCGGGGCGTAGGCGTAGAAATGGCCGAAGCCGCCGCCCAGAAAAGGCGCACTGCCCATTTGCCAGTTCAGCCAGGACAGGCACTCGGCACGCGCGGCCCCGCTTGCAGGCATCAAGGCGCCGAACTTCTCGGCCAGGTACTGCAGGATGGCGCCGGACTCGAACACCCGCTGCGGCGTGGGACCGCTGCGGTCCACCAGCACCGGGATCTTGGAGTTGGGGTTGGCCGCCACAAAGCCGCTGCCGAACTGTTCACCCTCGTGGATGCGGATCAGCCAGGCGTCGTACTCCGCGCCGGTGTGGCCCAGGGCCAGCAACTCCTCGAGCATGACCGTGACCTTGATGCCATTGGGCGTGCCCAGCGAATACAGCTGCAGCGGATGCCGGCCCACCGGCAGCTCCTTGTCATGGGTGGCGCCGGCTACCGGGCGGTTGATGTTGGCAAAGCGGCCGCCGCTGGCCGCCGGCGGCGCCCAGATGGCGGGGGGTGTGTAAGGGGTGGTGTCGTTCATGAGAACCATATTGCCTGAGTTTGCAAGGGTCTGCAGAACACCCCTGGCCCGACGGCGTGATGGCGGCCACTACACTGGGGTATTGTTGTTACGGACCCTTGCCGCGATGGAAATTTTTGTGCTCCTGCTGATGGTGGCGGCTTTCGGCGCCTACCAGCTCAAAGCGAAGACCCAGGCCAGGCGCATAGGCCTGCTGGCCAGCCACCTCGGCAGGTACCAGGTGGAAAAGCTCATGGAAAGCCTGACCGGAGGTTATCTGCGGGCCCTGGGTGAAAAAGACCCGGAGCGCCAGGCCCAGATCTGGAACACGCTGGCGGTTTCCGAGGAGCAGATGGCCGATCAGTTCCGGCGCTTCGCCGCGGATTTTTCGTCGGTAGACCTTGCCGATGCGCGCGTCAGCAAGCTGCCGGTGTTTCTGCCCGAGTCCGACCGGTTTTTCCCCGACAACACCTTTGACATGCGCGACATGTTGAACGTTCATGCACAGGGGATCGCGCGCGCCGTGAAAAATGATGCTGGACGCACGCCACGCGACAAGGCCTACACGCTGTCGGCCGAACTGTTTTTGATGCAACACAGCTGCCACTGGTACTGCCGTTCCAAAGCGGTGGCGTCGGCACGCATGCTGGCGCGGCACCAGACGCCCTACGCGCAGTTGCTGGGATCGGTGGATCCCGAGACGCGCAAGGCCTACCTGGCGGTGATAGGCCGGTGAGCGGCAGGCTGCACTGCGCGGCCTGCCTGCGGCCGCAAGCCAGCTGCATCTGCCGCTGGGCCCGGCCGTTGGCGAACCGCGTCGAGGTGCTGATCCTGCAACACCCGCTGGAAGCGGACAACCCCAAGGGCACGGCGCGATTGCTGCAGCTGAGCCTGTTGTCCAGCCGCTTGCTGGTCGGTGAAGTGTTTGATGCCGGCGCGTGGCAGCCGCCCGCCAACATCCGGCACAACCTCCTGCTTTACCCCGACCTGCCTTCCGACCGCAGCGCCGGCCTGCCGCCGCCACCGGAACTGGCACCGGGCGTGCTGCAGGACCCCTCGCAGTTGCGCCTGATCGTGCTCGACGGCACCTGGCGCAAGAGCCGCAAGCTGCTGCACCTCCACCCGGCATTGCAGCAGCTGCCGCGCCTGTCGCTGCAGAACCTGCCGGCCTCGAACTACCGGATCCGCCGCGCGCACCGGCCGCACCAGTTGTCCACGCTGGAAGCGGTGTGCGCTGCGCTGGCGCAGCTCGAAGGCGACAGCGGGCAGTTCCAGCCCTTGCTCCAGGCCTTTGACGGTTTTGTCGCGCAGCAGATGGCTTTCCCACCCCCGGCCTCCAGCCTTTAAGCCGAATGGGCCGTTCGCCCCTGTCCGGTAAGCGTCAGCAGCTATCAAATCAGGAGCAATATGCACTCAGGGGCGACCGGTCGCATGGCCACTGGCCTGGGCCAGCACCTGCCGCGCGTCGCTGTCGCCGCCGCCGCGCCAGGCCACGATCTGGTCCGGGCGTATCAGCGCCAGCGGCGCCTGGTACAGCGTCCGCAAGGCTGGCGATGGGTGCGCCACCACCCGCAGATCCAGGCCCAGTGTGCTCGCTGCAGCGACAAAGCCGCGGACGGCCGGCGCATCCGGCCCCAGCACCAGCAAGGTCCACTCGAAGTTGAAACTGTCGTAAAGCGAGCTGCCGTCCGCCAGCCAGGCGTGCGGCGCCCGGCCGCCGGGACTGGCGCTGGGCTGGTAGTGGCCGGCCTCATCCGGCGGCGGGCTGCTGCCGTCCTTGACGATCAGCGGCGAGCTGTCGTAACGGCCACCGAAGGTCACGCCCGGGATGTTGAACTCCATGCGCACGTGGGCATTGAGGTAAGCCGAGGCGCGTGTTCGTTCGGCCTCGGCAGCGGGACCGGCCTGCTCGAGCAGGGCGGAGGCGCTGAAGCGGCCCACCGAGTCGGCAAAACGCTGCGCGTAGGCGGTGTTGCGTTCGGCCAGCGGTTTGCGCTCCGGCCCGTAGCTGTCCAGCAGTTGCGGCGGCGCCTGGCCGCGTACCACGGCAGCCAGCTTCCAGCCAAGGTTGACCGCGTCTTCGACCGCGGTGTTGTAACCGAGGCCCCCGGTCGGCGTGAACAGGTGCGCCGCATCGCCGGCGATAAACACCCGGCCGCGCTGGAAACTTTGCGCCACCAGCGAATGTCCGGCGGTCCAGGTGCCGACCGACAAAACCTCGATGGGCAGATGCCGGCCCATGGCTTCATCGACGATGCGCTGCGCGTCAGCGGCGGTCCAGGCCTCGGCATCCTCGCCCTCATGCACGGCGGCGTGGAAGGCAAACTCCGACTGGCCGTCCACCGACGCCATGAAGGCGCGCCGTTGCGGATTGACCGACACATACATCCAGGCGCGGGCGTGCGGGAAAAGCCTGTAAAAATCCGGCGCGCGCAGGTAGACCGCAAACATCTTGCCGCCCATGAATTCCCGCCTGATGCCGCTGGCACCGCCCCAGGCGATGCCCAGCGTGCTGCGCACCATGCTGCGCGGGCCATCGGCGCCGACCAGCCAGGCCGCCCGCACCTGCAGGGGCGAGCCGCCGGCGCTGGCGCGCACGTGCGCCTGCACATGGCTGCCGCAGTCCTCGAAACTTTCCAGCGCCCAGCCGTAACGCACATCGACACCGGGCAGGGCTTCGGCCTGGCGGCGCAGGGTGGCTTCAACAAACTTTTGCGAGACACGGTGCGGCAATTCGGCGGCGCTCCAGGAGCCGCTCATGGCCTTGATGTTGCTCACGGCCTGCGCCGCGGTGGGCAGCTGCAGGCGTGCCAGCTCGTGGCCGGTGTAACGCGTGAAGTAGGCGATGTCGGTCGGGTGGTCGGCCGGCAGGCCCTGGGCGCGGATTTCGCCGGCAAAACCGAGGCGGCGGAAATGCTCCATGGTGCGTGCCTGTGTCGCATTGGCCTGCGGGTTGAAGGCGGTGCCGGGTTTGGGGTCGACCAGCAGGCAGCGTATGCCGCGTCGCCCCAGTTCGTTGGCCAGCATCAGGCCGCAGGGGCCGCCGCCGGCGATCAGCACGTCGGTGTGAAGGGCTTGCGTCATGTCACTGCCGCGCCGTCTGCGCGGCCTGGTCCAGGCTGCCGGCATTCAGCCACCTGCAGTACGCATTGCTTTTGTTGTCCAGCCATCCAAACATGTCTCCTGCCGTTGCCGCCCGTTTGTCAGTGTTGCCTGCATTGTGGCCCAGCCCCTGCCGACATTTTTCCATCGCGCGGAACACTCATTGGCGCCGTCGGCTTTGCTCCTGACGCGCTCTGGCCTATATTGGGTGACAGAGCGTCAACGAAAGAATTCATGGATCTCCATTCCCTCATCCCCGCCCGGGCCCGGCCATGCGCAACCTGAACCAGGACACCATCACCGAGGCCGTGATAACGCGCCTGGCGGCAACGCCCGATGCGCGCCTCAAGCAGGTGTTGACCAGCCTGGTGCAGCACCTGCACGCTTTCGCGCGCGAGGTGGAACTGACCGAAGCCGAATGGCTGGCCGGCATCAACTTCCTCACGGCAACCGGCCAGAAGTGTGATGACAAACGCCAGGAATTCATCCTGCTGAGCGACACGCTGGGCCTGTCCATGCTGACGGTGGCCATGAACAACGACAAGCCGGCGGGCTGCACCGAAGCCACGGTGTTCGGTCCTTTCCACGTCGAAGGCGCGCCGCACTACGGCCACGGCGAGGATGTGGCCAACGGCGCGGCCGGTGAGCCCTGCATCGTGCGCGGGCGCGTGCGGGGTCTGCAGGGCGAGCCAGTGGCCGGCGCCGTGATCGAGGTCTGGCAGGCCGATGCCGAGGGCAATTACGACGTGCAATACCCGGAACTGGTGCAGCACCGTGCGCGTGGTGTGCTCAGCTCCGGCGCGGACGGCCGCTTTGATTTCAGGACCATCGTCGCCGAGGCCTACCCGATCCCGGTCGATGGTCCGGTCGGCGACATGTTGCGCGCGACCGGGCGCCATCCCTGGCGGCCGGCGCACCTGCATTTCATGATCATGGCGCCGGGTTATGAAAAGCTGGTCACGCATGTGTTCCGTGACGGCGACCCTTATCTCGACTCCGATGCGGTTTTCGGTGTGCGCCAGTCGCTGGTGGCCGACTGGGTGCAACAGGCCGATGGGGTTTACAGCCTCGATTTTGACTTTGTGCTCAATCCACTGGGATCACCTGCATGAACGACACCATGAACGATGAACTGCAGATTCGCCAGATGATAGAGCGCTGGGCGGTCTGGCGTGACGCCGGCGACTGGGCGCGTTTTGCCACGGTCTGGCACCCGGACGGCGTGATGATGGCGACCTGGTTCCAGGGCCCGTTTGCCGACTTCATCCGCGTGACGCAGGAAGGCTGGGCCAGGGGCGTCAGCATCCTGCATTTCCTGGGCGGATCGGCGGTCGAGGTGGCAGGCGAGCGCGCCGTTGCGCAGACCAAGATGACGATTTCCCAGCGCGGCATGGTCGAGGGTGCGCAGGGCCCGGTGCTCTGCGATGTGGTCTGCACCGGCCGCTTCTATGACTTCGTGCAAAAACACGAAGGCCAGTGGAAGCTGCTGCACCGCCAGCCGATTTACGAGAAGGACCGCATCGACCCGGTGGATTCCACCGCCAGTGTCACGCTGGACGCCGGGGCGCTGCAAGCCTTCCCGGAAGGGTATCGCCACCTGGCCTACATTCAGACGCGTTTGGGCTACAGCGTCAAGCTCGACATGCCCATGCTCAAGGGCCCGGTGGTCGAGGCCTTGTACCAGCGTGGCGCGCGCTGGCTGGCCGGCGGGGCGCTGGAGCGCTGAGGCGGCCGCGGCCGTCGGTGCTATCAGGATGATAGCTGCTCCCCCATGTCTGGCGGGGGCTGGGGCATGATTTGATCCATGAAATCCGGTGCCAGGGCTGCGGGCGGCCAGATGCATGGCCCAGGGCGGGCCCAACGCCGCGCAGGCCTGATAATCGGCGCTCCCGTTCACGCGGGTTGTTCTCCTTTCCAGGCCGCCTGTGACCTTTCCCCTCATCACCGATCCATTCTTCTACGCCGTCGCGATCCCGGCCGTGCTCCTGATGGGCATCAGCAAAAGCGGCTTCGGCGCCGGCTTTGGTTCGCTGGCCGTGCCGATGATGGCGCTGGCGGTGACGGTGCCGCAGGCGGCGGCCATCCTGATGCCCATCCTGCTGCTGATCGACATCCTCGGCATGGCGGCCTTCCGCAAGGATTTCGACATGCGGCTGGTGAAGTTCCTGCTGCCGTTCGGCCTGCTGGGAACACTGGTCGGCACGCTGCTGTTCAGCATCATGCAGCCCAGCATCGTGGCCGGCATCGTCGGCGCTTTCACGCTGCTGTTCCTGGCACAGCGCCTGGTGTTCCCGCCGAAACCCGACAGCCCGCCGCCGCCGCGCTGGCTTGGCGCGCTGCTGGGGGTGACCTCGGGCTTCACCAGTTTCATCTCGCACGCGGGCGGGCCGCCGCTGAGCGCCTATGTGATCCCGCTGAGGCTGGCGCCGGTGACCTTCACCGCCACCATGGCGTTTTTCTTTTTTGTCATCAACCTGTCGAAGTGGATCCCTTATGCCTGGCTGGGCCTGCTGGACATGCGCAACCTGGCCACCTCGCTGGTGCTGCTGCCGCTGGCGCCGCTGGGCGTCTGGGTCGGCGTGCGCCTGGCCAGGCGCATCAACCCGGTGCTGTTCTACCGGATTCTGTATGTCGGCATGTTCCTGACCGGCATCAAGCTGCTCTGGGACGCTTTTCGCTAGGGCCCTCGGGCCGCCAGCTTTAGCGGCAAACCGGTAAAAACCGCACAAGGGCCCCGCCGGCTTTTGGGTGAAAATCCCGGCATGAGAACAAATGCTTACGTGTCCATGACTGAAACCGCCCGCGCAGCCGTTTTCTTCATGCCTTTGTTTGCGGCAGTGCCTGCATGACCACGGTGGTGTTTGCCGATCTGGTGGGCAGCACCAGCATGTTCGAGCGGCTCGGTGACGAAACCGCCTCGCGTTTTGTCACACAGCTGGTCGGCGCGCTGAGCCAGGTCTTCGAGCAGCACCGGGGCCGCGTCGTCAAGCTGTTGGGCGACGGCCTGTTTGTGGTGTTCCCCCAGGAAGGCGATGCGCTGGCGGCCTGCATCAGCATCCAGAAACGTTTTCTTGAAAAACCGATACGCGCCGGCGGCAGCGGTGCGCCGGTGCAGATGCAGATGGGCATCGAATCCGGCGAGGTGGTCGAAATCGACGGCGACTGTTTCGGCGACACCGTCAATTCGGCGGCCCGCCTGGCCGACCTGGCCGGCGCGGCGCAAATCCTCACCACCCGCAATGTCTGGTCGGCGCTGGGCCCGCTGCAGCAGGCCAGCCTGCGCAGCCTAGGGCCCATGCATTTGCGCGGCCGCGCCGAGGCCAGCGATGTCTACCGCGTCGAGTGGCAGGCCGGCCATGACGAGGACGCCACCATGATGGGCCGGTCCATGGCGGCGAGTGCGCCGCAGGTGCTGTCGCTGGAGCACGGCGGGCAAACCGTGCAGATCGATGCGCGCAGCCTGGCGATCTCGATAGGGCGGGGCGCGGGCGCCTCTCTGGCGCTCAATGATCCGCGGGTGTCGCGCATGCACGCCACGCTGGAGTGGCGCGGCGGCCAGTTTGTGCTCAGCGATGCCTCGAGTTACGGCACCTGGGTGTATTTCGGCAACCAGAGCGAAGCGGTGGTGCTGCGCCGCACCGAGTGTTACCTGGTCGGCAGTGGACAGATCAGCGCCGGCTGCGAGCGCAGGGAAGGCAGCCCGCTGATCAGCTTCTCCATCGGCAGCTGAGCCTGGCCTGCGGGATAGCAGGCTAGAATCTTTTTTTGTTTCCAGACGTTTCCATCGCACCTTCATGAGCCTGAACAAGCTTGGCCGTTACGACATCATCCGCGTGCTGGGCAAGGGCGCGATGGGGCTGGTCTATGAGGCGCGCGATCCCAACCTGAACCGCCGCGTCGCGATCAAGACCATCAAGGTCGAGAACCTGTCGGAGGAAGCCGCGGCCGAGTACGAAGCCCGTTTCAAGACCGAGGCCCACTCGGCGGCGCGCCTGCAACACCCCAACATCGTCAGCGTCTACGACTCGGACCGCCACGGCGACATGGCTTTCCTGGTGATGGAGTTCATCCAGGGCGAGGACCTGAAGCACCACCTCGACGCCGGCAAGCGCTTTTCGCTCGAGCAGTCGCTGACCATGATGCGCGAGCTGCTGGCGGCGCTGGAGTACGCGCACCGCCAGTCCATCGTGCACCGCGACGTGAAGCCGGCGAATCTGCTGATCGAGGCCGACGGCCGCGTCAAGCTGACCGATTTCGGCGTCGCCCGCATCCAGGATTCGGGCGAGGTCACGCGCACCCAGGGCTCCATGGTCGGCACGCTCAAGTACATGTCGCCCGAACAGGTGCAGGGCCAGCCCATCGACGCGCGCGCCGACCTGTTTGCCGTGGGTATCGTGCTGTACCAGCTGCTGACCGGCAAGCGGCCCTTCGACGGCGACACCGACTTCGCCATCATCCAGCAGATCGTCAACCACACGCCGGCCGCGCCCAGCAGCGTCAATCCCATGCTGCCGCCGGCCATCGACGAGGTGCTGGCGCGCGCGCTGGCGAAAAAGCGCGACCAGCGATTCGCCACCGCGCTGGCGTTTTCCCAGGCCCTGCAGGAAGCCAGCGGGCAGGCTGCGGATCCGACCGTGGTTCCGCCGGTCAGCCAGCCCGGCCGCCGCGGCGGCAACA